>NZ_QFRW01000072.1 GCF_003265355.1 Glycomyces dulcitolivorans
CAGCCTCGCCGGCCGCGACGCCGCGCCCGAGGCCGCCGCGCCCTCGGCCCCGCCCGACCTGAGCGCGACCGCCGAGATCCGGCGGTCCTTCATGGCCCCCGGCATCGTCGCGATCGCGGTGACCAACCACGGCGACGCCCCCGTTCAGGTCCGCGGGGTCGAGCTCCTCACGGAGTCCTTCGCGCCCTTGGGCGTCCAGGAGTTCGACGCCCACGTCCCCCCGAGCGTCAACGCCCGCGACCTCCTCACCTCCTACGGCGAGGCCCGTTGCCCCGACGGCGTCGACTCGACCGCCGAACCGGCATCGGTCGTCCTCGACGTCGAGACCGAGGACGGCGCGACCCACGAGGTCATCGCCGAACTGTCGTACCCCAACGGCACACTCGACCGGCTGCTCCGGGAAGCCTGCGCCGCCCAGGCGATCGCCGCCTCCACCGCGATCGAACTCGGCGAGCTGACCGAAGCGGCCGACGGCACATTGGAAGGGGGGTTGACACTGCGGCCGCTGGACGGGGCCGCGATCGGCGCGACCGAAGTCCGCGGCAGCGTCCTGTTCACCGTCGTGTCCGAGCCCCTCGCGGCCGGACCCGTTGCGGGCGCCCCCGGCGAGTCCATCGTGGTCCCGCTCGGCTTCGACGCCTTCCGCTGCGAAGGCCACGCCGTCGGCGACGCCAAGCAGCCCTTCGGCTTCACCGTCTGGGTCACCATCGACGGCGGCGACCCCATCGCCACGCCGCTGCCCGTCCCCGACCCCCAGCGCGAAGCCCTCTGGGCGATGCTCGACACCCGCTGCGGCCGCACCGACTGACCCGATCGCCCGCCTCCACACCCGCGGTGCGACACGATCCGGTGAAACCCGACCGGCTGCGACCAGCCTGCGCCTGCGCGGCACCGGCTTCGCGACCGTCCGGCTCGCCGCCCGCGACCGTCCACAACCTCGAACCCGCCCGCACTGTCGGACCCGTCGGGCATCGTTGAAACGGGGGACGCTCACGACGCCCGATTTGCACAGACCCTCCGAAACGCTCCCGACTTCACGCCCGGGCGTGGCGGGCGTCTCCGAGGCCGAAGTGGAGGAGGCGGCCCCGGCGCCGCCGCAGTACCCTTGACCGGTGGGTGATCACACCGATACCTCCGGTAACGAAGCGCATAAACTGCGAACCCGCCTCGTCGGCGGCCTGCGCACGAGCGGCGTGCTCCGGAGCGAATCGGTCGAGACCGCGATGCTCGCCGTCCCGCGCCACCGCTTCATCCCCGAGGCGCCCCTGCGCGCCGCCTACGCCGACGACGTCTACGTCACCAAGCGCAACAGCGAAGGCGACGCCGTCAGCTCCGCCTCCCAGCCCTCCATCGTCGCCGAGATGCTCGAACAGCTCGACGTCCGCCCCGGCCACCGCGTCCTGGAGATCGGCGCCGGCACCGGCTACAACGCCGCCCTCCTCGATGCCCTCGTCGGCCACGAAGGCTCGGTGACCACGGTCGACATCGACGCCGACACCGTCGAGCGCGCCCGCCGCGCCCTCGACCAGGTCGGCTGCGAGCGCGTCCGGACCGTCCGCGCCGACGGCGAACTCGGCTGGCCCGACGGCGCCCCCTACGACCGCGTCATCGCCACCGTCGGCACCTGGGACCTGCCCCCGGCCTGGTGGGACCAGCTGGCCGAAGGCGGCCGCCTCGTCGCGCCGCTGAGCATCCGCGGCTGCGAGCACTCGGTCGCCTTCGACTACGTCGGCGGCGTCATGCGCAGCCGCTCCATCGTCAGCTGCGGTTTCATGCCCATGCGCGGCCGCGGCAGCCACGAGGGCACCACCGTCGAGCTCTCCAGCGGCCGCATCCTCGCCTTCCACGTCGACAGCGAGGTCGAGGCCGCCGGCGCCGAAGGCGCGCTCGACGGCCGCGGCTCCACCGTCTGGACCTCCGTGCGCCTCAAGGTGAACGAGGACGCCACCCAGCTGTCCCTCTGGCTCGCATGCGCGTTCCCCGGGTACGGGCGCATGAGCGCCCCCTTCGGCGACCACGGCCTCCAGCGCCTGCTCATGCGCTGGGCCAACCCGGCCGTCGTCGAAGGCGCCGACTTCGCGTACGTCGTGTGCCGGAAGGTCCCCGGCGGCAACGAGATCGGCGTGCGCGGCCACGGCCCGAACGGCGCCGAGCTGGCCGCCCGGGTCGCCGCGGAGGCGAACCTGTGGGACCGCGAGTGCCGCGACGGCGTGAGCCTCCAGATCACCGCCTACCGCATCGGCGGCCCGACCGGGAGCGTGGCCGAGGGGCCCGAGGACGGCGCGGAGCCGCGCTTCACCGTCCCGAAGCGCCACACCCGCTTGGCGATCCGCGTCGCGCCGGTGGTCGACGCCCTCGGATAGCGGCCTGCCGGAACCGCCGCGGACGCCCGTTCTAGGGTGGGGGTCGGTGTACGCCCGCCGCCTGCCGCGCCGTCCCTCCGCGACTCCTCCGGCCCCGGGTGACCCCGAGTAGCGAAATCGCTTCGACCGGTCGCAGTGGACGCAATGCGCTAATAATGGTCGTCGCCCCGAGAACCTCCCGGCCCCCACTCGCCTCCGCCCCGAGTCGGTCGGACGACACATGCAATCTGAGAAAGGACGCCCCCGATGTCCGATCCGACATTCAAACAGCGGGCTCGCTATTGGTTCGACAACACCATGTCGAAGGGTACGAAAGCGCTCATCGGATGGCTCACCGTCATCACGCTCGCACTCACTGCCATCGGTGCCGTATTCCTGCTGTTCGTCGGCAAAGGCGATGGCGTCGCAGGGACATTGTGGACATCGTTCATCCACATCCTCGACGCGGGAACGATTACCGGAGAGTCCGAAGTCGGCTATCCGTACATGTTGATCATGTTCCTCACCACCATCGGCGGCCTGGTCATCCTCTCCTCGCTCGTCGGTGTGCTGACCACCGGCCTCGACGCGAAGCTCGAAGAGCTCCGCAAGGGCCGCTCGCTCGTCGTCGAGAAGGACCACACCGTCATCCTCGGCTGGTCCGACCAGGTGTTCATCATCATCTCGGAGTTGGTGGAGGCCAACGAGAGCGAGAAGCGCGCGGTCATCGCGATCCTCGCCGACCGCGACAAGGTCGAGATGGAGGACGAGGTCCGCTCGAAGCTCCCCGACCTGAAGACCACGCACGTCGTGTGCCGCACCGGCGACCCCGCCGACCCCGACGACATCGCGATCGTCAACCCCGGCCAGGCCAAGAGCATCATCCTGCTCACCTCCGCCGAGGACGACCCGGACGCGCAGCTCGTCCGCAGCCTCCTCGCCGTCACCCAAGGCGGCCAAGGGGACCTGAAGTGCCACGTCGTCGGCGCGGTCTCCGAGAGCCGGAACCTCCCCGCGGCCCGCCTGGCCGGCGGCCGCGGCGCGCACGTCGTCGACGCGAACGACCTCATGGCCCGCCTCATGGTCCAGACCTGCCGCCAGTCCGGCCTCTCGGTCGTCTACACCGACCTGCTCGACTTCGGCGGCGACGAGATCTACATGGTCGAGGAGCCGAACCTGTTCGGCCGCCCGCTGAGCCAGGCCCTGCACTCGTACCGGACCTCCTCGCTCATCGGCGTCCTCACCAAGGACGGCCGCTGCATCGTCAACCCGCCCTCGAACGCCCCGCTCCAGCCCGGCGACAAGCTCATCCTCATCGCCTCCGACGACTCCGCGATCAAGCTCGACGGCTCGCGCCCGGTCATCGACGAGTCCGCGATCGTCGCCCGCGCCGAGGCCAAGAACCGGCCCGAGCGCACGCTCATCCTCGGCTGGAACGCCAAGACGCGCATGGTCCTGGAGCAGCTCGACCAGTACGTCGCGCCCGGCTCGGTCACCGACGTCGTCACCGACCACCCCGACGCGGCCGAGGCGATCCGCAAGATCGGCCCGACCATGCGCGTCCAGGGCCTGAACTTCAAGCAGGACGACACGACCGACCGGCTCCTGCTCGAATCGCTCAAGCCCGGCTCGTACGACCACATCATCGCGTTGTGCTCGGACGACGTCGCGCCGCAGCTCGCGGACTCGAAGACGCTCGTGACGCTGCTCCACCTGCGGGACATGTCGCAGCGCTCGAACACGCGCTTCAAGGTCGTCTCGGAGATGGCCGACGACCGCAACCGCACGCTCGCGCAGGTCACGCAGGCCGACGACTTCATCGTCAGCGACAAGCTCATCAGCCTGCTGCTGACCCAGACCGCCGAGAACCCGCACTTGTCGCACGTGTTCGGGAACCTGTTCAGCCCCGAGGGCTCGGAGATCTACCTCAAGCCCGCCGACCACTACGTGCGCCCGGGCGTGCCGGTCAACTTCTACACGGTCGCCGAGTCGGCGCGGCGCCGCGGCGAGACCGCGATCGGCTACCGCGTCGTGGCCGAGGCGCAGCGGGCGCCGAGCTACGGCGTCCACCTGAACCCGGACAAGTCGGTGCAGATGATGCTCCAGGCGACCGACAAGATCATCGTGCTCGCCGAGGACTGAGGCCGGGCACCGCGGGTCTTACGACCTTTGGCGGAGTCCGATTTGCACCTTCGAGCGGAGGCCGGTGTCGGTCCTCCCGGGTAGCTTCGATGGAGTCCGCAACACCCGGCGGACGCAGCACCGACGACGCTGCACTTCATTGAAGGAACCAGGATGACCGACACCACCGCGCCGGCTCCGGCCGCCGAACCCGAGGCTCCGGCCCGGGCCCCGATCACCCGATTGTGGGCGTACGCCCGCCAGCACCTCCGCCTGCTCCTCATCGGCGGGGCGCTCTCGTTCGCCGGCGGGATCGTCGGCCTCGTCCAGCCGCTCATCGCGATGGACGTCATCGACACCCTCGCCGCGAACGAGTCCCTCACCCGGCCGCTGCTCTACCTCTCGGCCGTGGTCGTGGTCGGCGGCGCCCTGAGCGCCCTCGGCCCCTACCTCATGCAGATCGCCGGGCAGGACGTCGTCCTGACCGTGCGCAAGCAGCTCATCGGGCGCCTCGTGCGCCTCCAGGTGGCCGAGGTCGACCGGCTCAAGCCCGGCGACCTGGTCTCCCGGCTGACCTCCGACACGAACCTCCTGCGCACGGTCGCCAGCACCACCGTCATCGGCGGCGTCACCGACTCGTTCATGATCCTCGGCGGCATCGGCCTCATGGCCTGGCTCGACCCGGTCCTGTTCGGCACCACCATGGCCATGGTCGCGATGGTCACGGTCATGATGCTGTTCATCATGCCGCGCATCCAGAACGCCACGGTCGACTCGCAGAAGGCCCTGGGCGACATGGGCTCCCTGCTGGAGCGCATCTTCAGCGCGTTCCGCACCGTCAAGGCCTCCGGCGCGGAGGACCACGAGATCGCCCGCCTCGACCGGGCCGCCACCACGGCCCGCGACAAGGGCGTCAAGGCCTCCTTCTGGGAGGCCCTCGCGGGCGTCGCCGCGTTCATGCCGGTGAACATCGCGTTCCTGCTGGTCCTCGGCGTCGGCGGCGCGCGCGTCGCCTCCGGGGCCATGGAGGTCGGGACCCTCATCGGCTTCCTGCTGCTGCTGTTCTACCTGATGGGCCCGATCAGCGGCCTGGTCGCCTCGCTTTCGCAGCTCCAGACCGGCCTCGCCGCGATCCACCGCGTCGAAGAGGTCGCGAACCTCGACTCCGAAGCGGCCCAGGACGAACCGCGCGCCACCGTCGCCGCGGGCCCGGCCCGGGTCGTGTTCGAGGACGTGACCTTCCGGTACGCCGAGGACCTCCCGTTCGTGCACCACGGCGTGACCTTCGCATCGAGCGGCCGCGGCCTGACCGCGCTCGTCGGGCCTTCCGGTGCGGGCAAGACCACCGTGTTCTCGCTGATCGAGCGGTTCTACCCGGCGACCACCGGCAGCGTCTCGGTCGACGGGATTGACGTGCGCGACTGGCCGCTCGAAGACCTGCGCGGCGTCATCGGCTACGTCGAGCAGGACGCGCCGGTCCTCGACGGCACGCTCCGCGAGAACCTCGTCATGGCCAACCAGCATGCCTCGGAGGCCGAGATCGAGGACGTCGTCAAGACCGCGCGGCTCACCGAACTGGTCGAGAAGCTCCCCGACGGCCTCGAATCGCGCATCGGCTACCGCGGCACCACGCTCTCGGGCGGCGAGCGCCAGAGGGTCGCGATCGCTCGGGCGCTCCTGCGCAAGCCGCGCCTGCTGCTCCTCGACGAGGCGACCTCGCAGCTCGACGCCGCGAACGAGGCGTCGCTCAAGCAGGTCATGCTCGACGCGGCCGAGTTCACGAACGTCCTCGTTGTGGCCCACCGCCTCTCGACGGTGACCAGCGCCGACCAGATCGTGGTCTTCGACGCCGGCGTCGTCCGCGCGGTCGGCACCCACGCCGAGCTCGTGGAGAAGGACGACCTCTACCGCGACCTGGCCGCCTCCCAGCTGCTCACGGCCGCATGAGAAGCGACGCACGACAGGGCCGGGCCGCTCCGCGGCCCGGCCCTGCCTCGTCCGGATTCGGGCGGCGGATTGATATTCGCGGGCTTCGATGCTTGACCTTCGGCGGCGGGTGTATGAAGATGTCTTAGAAAGCGGTTCCTATCGCTTTCGAAGGCTGGACGGAGCGATTCTTACTGCGAAGGCGCCGAATACGGCGCCGAAAGCAGAAACCGGTTCCCGGATCACCGGAGCGGTGCTGCCGAACCGCTGCGCCCGGCCTGGGCCCGCCGCTCCGGTGACCGGACAGATGGTCGAGGTGGTGCATGCCGGGGTGGCCACCACCGCCGGAGCGGCGGTCCGCGTCGTAGGGTGAATCGCCCGATTTCTTCCAGGCTTCAGGTTCCGTTCAACTACGGTCCCGCGCGAATACGGGCGCGCGCGGTTGGCTGAGGGTTACCCGGGCCGTCACGGCCCTCCCCCCACGAAAGGTGGACGCAGATGTCCCGCAAGGGCGCCCTCCTTCGCGGCGCGGCCGCACTCGCCGCCGCCGGCGCGCTGATCGGCCTCATGGCCGCCCCGGCCGCCGCGAAGCCGCATCACCCCGGCCACGGCCACAACGACGACCCGATCGTCATCGCCCACCGCGGCGCCAGCGGCTACCTGCCCGAGCACACGCTGGAGGCGTACGCCCTCGCGGTCGAGCTCGGAGCGGACGTCATCGAGCCGGACCTGGTGCTGACCAAGGACGGGGAGCTGCTCGCCCGCCACGAGCCGGTCCTGGACGAGACCACCGACATCGCCCAGCACCCCGAGTTCGCGGACCGCAAGACCACCAAGCTCGTCGACGGCCTCCCCGTCACCGGCTTCTTCGCCGACGACTTCACCCTCGCCGAGCTCAAGACCCTCCGCGCCGAGGAGCGCCTGCCGGCCGTGCGCCCGCAGAGCGCCGCGCACGACGGCGAGTTCGAGCTCGTCACCTACGACGAGGTCCTCGACTTCGTGGACGACCTCGACCGGAAGGTCATCACCTACCCCGAGATGAAGCACCCGTCCTACTACGAGGACAAGGGCCAGAGCATCGAGGACGCGCTCGCCGACCTCCTGGAGGAGCGCCGGCTCGACAAGCGCCGCTCACCGGTGTGGATCCAGTCGTTCGAGTACGACAGCCTGCTCACCATCGCCGAGCGCGTGGACAACCGGATCGGCCTGAACATCGACGGCCAGGGCGAGATCCCCGACGCCCGGCTCGACGAGTACGCCGAGACCCTGGACACGGTGAGCCTCAACAAGAACCGCATCATCCCGCGGGACGCGAACGGCTACCTGCTGGCGCCGACCGACGTGGTCGAGCGGGCGCACGAGCGCGGGCTCGACGTGCACGTGTGGACGTTCCGTAACGAGAACCAGTTCCTGCCCGCCGACTTCCGCGAAGGCAGCGGCGGGGCGACGTGGGGCGACTTCGAGGCCGAGTACGAGCTGTTCTACTCGCTCGGCGTCGACGCCGTCTTCAGTGACTACCCGGACAAGGCGATCGCAGCCCGCGACTGCTAGACCGGGTCGCGAACCCAGGATTCGCAACCGAGAAAGAGGGGCCGCCCTGCCGCCGGGGCGGCCCCTCGTCGTGTTCCAGAGGTCTTGACCGGGGGCGGTGGATCTACTAGTTTCGATATGTGAACGAGTATTCGCATGGCGAACACTCGGTGCCGTCACCTCACTCCTCCCCGGAAGGCACCCTCATGAAACGTCGATTCGCCCTGTCCGCCATCGTGTTCGCCCCCGTCGCCGCCGCGGCCGCCGCCTGCGGGGGTGAGGACGACACCTCGGAAGGCGGTGTGGACGCCGTGTCGGTCGGGGTGATCCCGATCGTCGACGTCGCGCCCATCTACCTCGGGATCGAGCAGGGCTTCTTCGAGAAGCGCGACATCGAGGTCGAGCTGACCGCCGCCCAGGGCGGCGCGGCCATCGTGCCCGGCGTGGCCGCCGAGGAGTTCGACTTCGGGTTTTCCAACATCACCTCGCTCCTCCTCGCCCAGTCCTCCGGTCTGCCGATCGAGATCGTCGCCAACGGCGTCGCCTCCACCGGCGTCGAAGGCGAGGACTTCGGCGCCGTCATGGTCGCCGCCGACAGTCCCATCCAGACGCCCGCCGACCTCGCGACCGCCACCGTCGCCGTCAACACCCTCAACAACATCGGCGACACGACCATCCGCGAGTCCGTCCGCCTCGACGGCGGCGACCCCACCGACATCGGCTTCACCGAGGTCGCCTTCCCCGACATGCCCGCCCAGCTGTCCGCCGGGAACGTCGACGCCGCCTGGGCCGTCGAGCCCTTCAAGTCCATCATCGAGGCCGAGGGCGGCCGCCCCGTCGCCTGGAACTACGTCGACGCCGCCCCCGACCTCACCGTCGCCGCCTACTTCGCCACTTCCGAACTGGTGCAGGAGAACCCGGACCTCGTCCAGCGGTTCGCCGAGGCCATCGCGGAGTCCTTGCAGTACGCGACGGACAATCCCGATGCCGTGCGCGATATCCTGGGCACTTACACCGACATCAGCCCCGAGATCCGCGCCGCCCTGACCCTGCCGGCCTTCCCCGCAGAGGTCAACCGCGACTCGGTGGAACGCCTCGCCGAACTCGGCGAAGCCGACGGCATCTTCGAGAACCCCCCAGACGTGGACGCGCTCCTGCCATGAGTCCCCAGAGTTTCATGAGTTCCATGAGCTTCAAGCGATTCCACTCCTCTAGACCCCGGCCGCGTCCAGTCCCACCGCTGCTCCTCGGCGCGGCCGGGGTCGCCGCGGCCCTGCTCGCCGGTCAGCTCCTCCCGCTCACGCCCCTGGTGAACCCCAGGTACTTCCCGACGACGACCACCGTCCTCGCCGCCCTCGCCGACGACCTCGCGCGCGCCGAGTTCTGGCGCGCCCTCGCCGACACGCTCATCGCCTGGGCCGCAGGGCTCGCCATCGCCGTCGCCGCCGGCGCGGCCCTCGGCATCCTCATCGGGTCCCTCCCGCCCGTGCGCGCCGCGACCGCCTCCACCATCGAGTTCCTCCGCCCGATCCCCTCGGTCGCCCTGGTGCCCCTGGCCGTCCTCCTGTTCGGCACCCGCCTGCCCTCGACGCTCCTCCTCGTCGTCTACGCCGCGTTCTGGCAGGTCCTCGTCCAAGTCCTCGCCGGAGTCCGCGACATCGACCCCGTCGCCGCCGACACCGCGAAAAGCCTGCGCCTCACCAGATGGCAGCGCCTGACCCGCCTCGCCTGGCCCACCGCCCTGCCCTACCTCATGACCGGGGTCCGCCTCGCCGCCACCGTCGCGCTCGTCCTCGCCGTGACCGCCGAACTCGTCATCGGCTCCCCGGGCCTCGGCCACGAGATCGCCGTCGCCCAGACCTCCGGCGCCGCCGAGCGCATGTACGCGCTCATCCTCGTCGCCGGAGCCCTCGGCGTCCTCGTCAACCTCGGCGTGCGCGCCCTCGAACGAGAAGTCCTCTCCTGGCACCCGGCCGTGCGAGGCGGTGCCCAGTGGTGAACGCGATCCGCAAGGCGCTCCTGGCGATCGGCCTCCCCGCCGTCCTCTTCGCGGCCTGGTGGCTCGCCTCCGCCGGCTCCACCAGCTTCTACTTCCCGCCCCTGTCGGCGATCATCGCCGAGTTCGGCGAGACGTGGACGGCCGAACGCTGGCGGGACGACGTCCTCCCCAGCGTCGCCCGCCTCGGCGCCGGATACGCCCTCTCCTGCATCGCCGGCATCGCACTCGGCGTCCTTATCGGACGGACGCGCTGGCTGTTCCGCCTCACCGAGCCCGTCCTCGAATTCGCGCGGGCCGTGCCGCCGCCGGTGCTCGTGCCCGTGATCATGCTGTTCGCCGGGATCGGCGACGGCATGAAGGTCGCCGTGATCGTCTCCGGCAGCGTCTGGCCGATCCTGCTCAACACCGTCGCCGGAGTCCGCTCCGTCGAACCGGTCCAGCTCGACACGGCCGCCGCATACCGCCTGGGCCGCACCAGGACCCTCCTCGAAGTGGTCCTGCCGAGCGCGAGCCCGCGCATCGTCACCGGGATGCGCCAGGCCCTCGCCATCGGCGTGATCCTCATGGTCATCAGCGAGATGTTCGCCGCCCAGTCCGGGCTCGGCTTCGCGATCGTCCAGTTCCAGCGCAGCTACGCCATCCCCGCGATGTGGAGCGGCATCCTGCTGCTCGGCTGCCTCGGCGCCGCGCTCGCCGCGCTGTTCAACGTATTCGACCGTGCGGTCCTGCACTGGTACCACCATCAGCGAGCCGAGGAGGCCTGAGTGCTCGAAGTCGCCGGGATCGGCAGGGACTACCGCGTCGACGGCGGGACGCATACCGCCGTCGACTCCCTGAGCTTCCAAGTGGCCGAAGGGGAACTGGTCTGCATCGTGGGCCCCTCGGGCTGCGGCAAGACCACGCTGCTGCGCATGTGCGCCGGGCTCCTCGCCCCCACCCGCGGCCGCGCCCTCGTCGACGGCCGCGAAGTGGACGGCCCGCCCGAGGGCACCGCCGTCGTCTTCCAGGAGTACGGCCGCAGCCTCTTCCCGTGGATGCGCGTGGGCGCCAACGTCGAACTCCCGCTCAAGCGCCTCGGCCTCACCCGCGGTGAGCGCCGCAACCGCGTCGCCGAAGCCCTCCGCCTCGTCGACCTCGAAGGCAAGGAACGGGTCTGGCCCTGGCAGCTGTCCGGCGGCATGCAGCAGCGCGTCGCCATCGCCCGCGCCGTCGCCTTCCGCCCCCGGCTCCTGCTCATGGACGAGCCGTTCGCCGCCGTCGACGCCCAGACCCGCGCCGACCTCGAAGACCTCATCCGCGACCTGTGGTCCCGCCTCGGCATCACCGTCGTGTTCATCACCCACGACATCGACGAGTCCGTCTACCTCGGCCAGCGCGTCCTCGTCCTCTCCTCCCCGCCGACCACGCTCCGCGCCGAGATCCACGTCGACCTCGGCCCCGACCGCGACCAGCTGGAGACCCGCTCCGGCCCCGCGTTCGCGAAGCTCCGCGCCGCCGTGTGGCGGGAGATCCAGGCCGCCAAGCGGGGCGGCGAATGAAGACCCGAGTCGCGATCATCGGCGCCGGGCCCGCCGGGCTCCTCCTCGCGCACCTGCTGTCCGCCAAGGGGATCGACGTGGTCGTCCTGGAGCGCCGCAGCCGCGAGCACTGCGAGTCGCGCGTGCGCGCCGGCGTCCTCGAACAGGGCACCGTCGACACCCTCGTCGAGGCCGGCCTGGGGGAGCGGATGCTCGCCGAAGGCCACGTCCACCACGGGATCGAGCTGCGCTTCGGCGGCGCCGGCCACCGGATCGCGTTCGAGGACCTCGTCCCCGGCCGGGCCATCACCGTCTACGGCCAGCAGGAGGTCGTCAAGGACCTCATCGCCGCGAACCTCGCCGCGGGCGTGGACCTGCGCTTCGACGTCGACGACGTCGCGATCGGCGGCCTCGACCGCCCCCACCTCACCTTCGGCGGGCAGCGCCTCGACTGCGACTTCATCGCCGGATGCGACGGCTTCCACGGCATCTCGCGCGCCGCCGTCGCCGCGCATCTCGACGTGTTCGAGAAGACCTACCCGTTCGCGTGGCTCGGCGTCCTCGCCGACGTCGCCCCCTCCGCCCCCGAGTTGATCTACGCCGCCTCCGAACGCGGCTTCTCCCTGCACTCGATGCGGTCCGACTCGGTCAGCCGCTTCTACCTCCAGGTCCCGCCCGACACCCGCCCCGAGGACTGGAGCGAGGACGCCATCTGGGCCGAGCTCAAGGCCCGCCACGAGACCGTCCCCGGCTTCACCCTCGCCACCGGGCCGATCACCCAGGTCGACGTGGCCGCGATGCGGTCCTTCGTCGCCGAGCCCATGCGCGTCGGGCCCCTCCTCCTCGCCGGGGACGCCGCGCACATCGTCCCGCCCACCGGCGCGAAGGGTCTCAACCTGGCCGTCGCCGACGTCAGGGTCCTCGCCCGCGCCCTGGGGGAGCACTACCGAAGCGGCAGTGACGAACTCCTCGACGCGTACTCGGCGACCTGCCTCAGGCGCGTGTGGCGCGCCCAGCACTTCTCGTGGTGGATGACGACGCTCCTGCACCGCTTCGAGTCCGACGACTACGACCGGCGGCTCCAGCGCTCGCACCTCGACTACGTCGCGCGCTCACGGGCGCAGGCGACCGCGCTCGCTGAGAACTACGTGGGCCTGCCCTACGACGACTGAGGAATATTGAGTTCGAAGTGGACGGTCTGGAACGGCTCGCCCGCCTCGCCCCGCGCCTCGTTGACCGCGACCCGCTCGTCGAACAGGACCGTCCCGCGCCGCGCCCAGAACTCGACCGCGCCCGGCGTCCGCGCGTCGGTGTGCAGGTACACGCCCGTGTACCGCTCCCGGGAAGCGACGAAGTCCAGGCACGCGTCGACGAGCGCGCCCGCGAGGCCGCGGCGGCGGTGCTCGGGACGCACGTACACCCGGTACAGGCTCGCCGTGCGGCCCTCCTCGAACCGGGACGCGACCTCGACCGGGTGCGGCGGCGAGACCGGGGTCTGCCCGCGCACCCCCGCGGTCGCGACCACGAGGCCGCCCTGTTCGGCGATGAAGAGCGCGTTGTCCTCCGGCGCCAGGTAGTACGCCTCGATGTCGATGATGTCCGAGTGCCACCGCGGCAGGTAGCCGTGCCCGAAGTCCCGGTAGACGGTGTCGAGCATGACCGAGCGCGCCTGCGCGAGGTCCGGCGGCTCCGCCTGGCGCAGCACGTAACCCGACACGCCTCTGACGTCGCTCTCGACCGCGGTACTCGACATGTCGGCCATTATTGCACCGGATTTGCAATAAGCGCCGCCCCGCGAGACGAGCCCCACTCCGACACCGGGGAAGGCGCCGTCCAGGCGCCCCCGCCCGCCGCTACCCCCACTCGCGCGGGGAGTGCACACCGACGACGGTCCCGCTCGGCGCCGCGACGCCCGCGATCCGCAGGCCCGGCACGTCCATCGGCTCGGCCGCCACGGTCCCGCCGAGGTCCCGGGCCCGGGCCGCGACCGCGTCGGCGTCGCCGACGGCGACCATGACGCTCCACTGCGACGGGATGCCCTTCTCGAAGCTCTCGGCCGCATGGCAGCCGCCGAACTCCGCACCGCCACCGCCCGGGCTCAGCGACGCGTACGGCCGCGGGTTCGCCGGGTCCTCCCACGGCGGCACGTCCACGTTCCAGCCCAGCAGCTCCTGGTAGAACCGCATGGCCTCGGCCGGGACGCCGTCGAAGTGGTACTCGGCCCACGCGATCGCGTTCGGCTCGCCCCACGCCCCGAACCCCGTCGCCGGGTCGAGCGCCTCCACGACGCCGAACGACGCCCCGTTCGGGTCGCTGAGCATCGCGAACCGGAGCATCCCTCCCACGTCCTCGGGACCGGCGTCCAGGGACGCCCCGAGCCGCCGCGCCTCCCCGACCGAGGCGTCGCAGCTCCCGACCTTGAACTGGAGGTGCAGCGTCTTCGAGGGCGCCATGCCGGGAGGCGCGGGCATGATGCCCATGACCGGGCGCGGTTCGGCCCCCGGCAGGGAGAACGTCGTGTAGTTCCCGAACTCCTCGCCCGCGTCCTCGGAGGACCAGCCGAACAGGCCCTCGAAGAACGCGGTGTCGGCCCGCAGGTCGGAAGTGAGGGAGTCCGCCCAGATCGGGGCTCCCAGTGCGATGTCGGCCATGGCGCGCTGCTCCTTCAGAGGGTCGTGGTGCGCTGACCCCCCTCACCGTGGCACGCGGGATCGACACGCGAGCGGCTTTCGGACTACTCCCGCGACGACATGACCGTGAAGAACGCGCCCGTCGGGGACGTCAGGACCGCCATCCGCCCGCCCGGGTCGTCCACCGGCGCGACCGCGACCGTCCCGCCCAGGTCCACCGCCTTCGCGGCGGTCAGGTCCACCGAGTCCGTCCCGAAGCACACCGTCCAGTGCGGCTTCATCTTCAGCTCCGGGCCCAGCGCCATCCGCGCGCCCCCGAACTCGACGTGGTGGCCCCTGATCGCAAGGCCCTCATGGGTCCACAGGCCCACGTACGGCGCGTCCCGCTCCGGCCCGCCGCCCTCGGGGGCCTTCAGCGACCAGTTCAGCAGCTCCGAGTAGAACTGCATCGCCTCCACCGGCGCCCCGTCGTACACGTACTCGAACCACACGATCGCCCCCGGCTCGTTCCGCGCCGTGAACCCCACCTTGTCGCTCAGCGGCTCGAACAGGCCGAACGCGCCGCCGTCCGGGTCCTTGAGCGCCGCGTACACCAGGTCGTCGCCGACCCGGATCGGGTGGCTCGTGATCGTCGCGCCCAGCTTCTCCGCCTCGGCCACCGTGGTCACGCAGTCGCCCGCGTGGAACGCCACGCCCCACGACGAGCCCGGATCGCCCGAGGCGCTCTCCGCGATCCCCGCGACGGCCCGCGCCTCCGAGACCGTCGTGCCCAGGCACAGCTCCGTGTAGTGCCCGAACTGCTCGCCCGAGTCGAACGCGGCCCAGTTGAACAGCCGCATGTAGAAGTCGAGGTCCCCGGACAGGTCCGGGGTCACGGCGTCGGCCCAGATCGGGGCGCCCAGGGGAATCGAGGTCGGCACGGCTGCGTCCTCCAAAACGGGTCGGTGGCGTCCAGCCTCCCAGGCCCGTGCGGTACAGGCAAGGGGCGGCGGCACCGGGATGCCCGGT
>NZ_QFRW01000073.1:0-6878 GCF_003265355.1 Glycomyces dulcitolivorans
GGCGCGGCTGCGGCCGTCGTCGCCCTGGCCGAGGCCGGTGCGCTGGAGCTCCCACAGCACCGGGCCGCGGTGGGCGGGCGAGTCGGCGAGGACCCGGTGGGCGACGCTGCCGGCGGCGCGCGGGAGGCCGACGATGAAGACGGGCCGCTCGACCGGGGCCGCGGCCACGAGGGGGCTGCGGGCGTGGATCCACTTGACGCGCAGGCGGTTCTCGAACCGCTGCTGGGCGTTGCGCAGCTGGATCGTCCAGCCCAGCGGCGTGAGTTCGGGCACGGCGGCGAAGCACTGGAGGAGGAATCCGAGGTCCTCGGCGAACGCCCAGTCGCTCGCGTCGGGTTCGGCGTCGGCGGCGTCGAGGGTCGCGCGGATGCGCTCCCGCCAGGCCGCGAGCGCCTCCGCGGGGTCCCGGCGGGCACGCGCGGTCCGGCCGAGCGCGGCATTGAGCACCATTCGTCGCATGGGGGTCCTCACGACCTTGCGTCCTAAAAGGAATGGATTGTCACTCCCAATCGGCGCAATATTACCGACATGCTCGTATCCTGTACAGACCCGGCCTCAGGGGTGCGAACCTCCGGGGTGCGACTAGAAGTCCCCTTTAGACTCCAGCCGTTCCCGTATGGAGCGGATTCGCTTGGGGCCGTTGGAATTCCGTCGAGGCGAGCCCTGCTGTAGCGCGCGCGAGCAGGGTGCTAACCTGATCGCAGACTTGTCTTCGAGGGGTATGGGCCCTGACCGACGTATACGCCGGTCAGGGCCTGTTTTGCGTCTTTTGCGTTTTGGCCCTTCACGAGAGCCGTTCGAGCAGGTCGGACACCGCCTCCGCGACGGGCCCCGGCGCGTCCTCGGGGGCGTGGTGGCCGACGTTCTCGCCGATGCTCCGCACTTCGAGCGCCCGCGAGTGCCCTCTGGCCCAGTCGATCATCGCGGGCGAGCCGAGCCCGTACGCGCTCGCGGTGAGCAGCATCTTGGGCGTCTCGGAGGTCGCGAGCCAGTCGCCGTAGGCGTCGAAGCGAGCCGCGACCTCGGCCGGCTCGAACGGACCGTCCTCCTCGGCGAGCGGGATCTGCCTGGGCCAGGCCAGGAGCGGCTTCCGCGACGCCGGGTCGGGGTAGGGCTTGCGGTAGGCGGCCAGGTCCTCGTCCGAGATGCCGCCGTTGGTGGCGCGCAGCGCGGTCTCGATGAACCAGTTCTCCTCCAAGGCCATCTGCTCGCCCGCGCCGGGCGTGCGGAGGGCCCGGAAGAACTCCACGGCCCCGGCCGGGTACTCGGCCCAGGTCATCTTCCGCAGGAACGTCTCCATGACGACGGCGCCCCTGATCCGGTCGGGATGCCGTGCGGCCCAGTCGAGGGCGAGCGCGCCGCCCCAGTCGTAGCCGACCAGGACGGGCCGGTCGGCGCCGACCGCGTCGAGGAACGCCTCCAGGTGGGCCGCGTGCTCGGCGAAGGAGTACGCGATGTCGGGCTTGCCGGACTCGCCCATGCCGATGAGGTCGGGCGCGATGACGCGGGCCCTGCCGGACAGGCGGGGGATCACCTCGCGCCAGATGTGCGAGGAGGTCGGGTTGCCGTGCAGCAGCACGACGGTGGTGTCGCCTTCGCCCGCTTCGGTGTAGGCGAGGTGCGAGCCGAGGATGTCGACGGTCTTCATGCGGATGCCTTTCAGATGGCGGCGCGGTCGATGGGGGCGGTGAGCGCGACGGGCTCGATTTCGAGGCCGTCGAAGCGCCAGCCGTCGGCGGTGCGGCGGGCCGTGTAGTGGTGGATGCCGGCGGCCGCGGCGATCGTGGCGTCGTCGATGACGAAGACGCCGAGGTCGTGGGCGCGCACCTTCGCGGTGTCGCCGTCGAGGTCGATGACGACGTTGGACTTGTTGTGGACCGTGCGGGCGAACCGGTCGTGGCCCTTGTTGACGAGGGCGAGCAGCTCGTCGAAGCCGCGGGCCTCGCCGCGCGGGGAGCGGACGGCGACGTCCTCGGTGAAGATGCGGCCGGTCTCGTCCCAGCGGGACTCGTCGATCCACAGGGTGTGGCGGGCGACGAGGTCGGCCAGTTCGACGTGGTCGGCGAGGGTGCGGACGAGGGTGTCGGTGGTGGTCGCGGCGGTGGTCACGATGGTCTCCCCAAGATTGTTAGTTACTCTAACGTTTGTGTTGCTAATGAATCTACATCGTTAGTCTCACTAACGCAAGCGGGGTAGGATGTGCGCATGGATACCAGCGGTGAACTGCGGTTCGATCACGGAGTGCAGACTCCTGAGCGCCTCAAGCGCCAGATCTCGCGCCTGACGGGCATGACGAGCGCGCAGATGAGCAGGACGGCGTCCGAGGCGCTCGCGCCGATCGGCGCCCACAAGGCGCACTTCGTGGTCCTCGCCGTCCTCGACGAGTCCGGGCCCGCCAGCCAGGCCGCCATCGCCGACCGCACCCGCATCTACCGCTCGGACCTCGTCGCCGTCCTCAACGACCTCGCCGAGGGCGGCTGGATCGTGCGCGCACCGGACCCGGACGACAAGCGCCGCAACGTCATCACCGTCACCGACGCCGGCCGCGCGCGCCTCGCCGAGATCGAGGCGGTCCTTGACGGCGTCAACGAGTCGATCCTCGCCCCGCTCGACAAGGACGAACGCGCGCAGCTGTTCTCACTGCTCGGCCGCGTCAACGCCCACCTCGCCGCCGGTTAACGCAGGCGGCGCATCACCTGCTCCTTGAGGGACGTGAACGGCGGGTAGATGACCCGCATCGTGTCCGGCGCGAGGGGCTTGTCCAGCACCGACTTCGCGTGGCTGAACGTCTCGATCGACGCCTTCCCGTGGTAGGCGCCGAGCCCCGAGTTCCCGACCCCGCCGAACGGCAGCCCCGGGACGTCGATGTGCGCCATCGGCACGTTGAACCCGACCGCGCCCGAGGACGTCCGCGTCAGGAGCTTGCGCCGGGTCGCGTCCGAGTTCGTGAACGCGTACAGCGCCAAGGGCTTCTCGCGCGCGTTGACGAACGCCACCGCATCGTCGAGGGTCTCGACGGCGAGGACCGGCAGGACCGGCCCGAACACCTCCTCGCCCATGACCGCGTCGTCGGGCGACACGTCCGCGAGCACCGTGGGCGCGATGTACCGGTCGGCGCGGTTGTGCCCGCCTCCGCACACCAGGCGCCCCTCGCCGAGGTACCGCGCGAGCCGGTCGAACGACCGCTGGTCGACGATCCGCCCGAAGTCGGGGCTGTCGGCCGGCGCGTGCCCGTACATCTCCCGGACCGCGTCCGCGAGGTGCTTCTCCAGGTCGGGGCCGACCCCGCCGACGGCGAGCACGTAGTCGGGGGCGATGCACGTCTGCCCGGCGTTCATGAACTTGCCCCACACGATCCGCCGCGCCGCCGTCGCCAGGTCCGCGCCCGGCTCCACGATCGCCGGGCTCTTCCCGCCCAGTTCGAGGGTCACCGGCGTCAGGTGCTCGGCGGCGGCCTTCGCGACGATCCGGCCCACGCGCGGCGACCCGGTGAAGAAGATGTGGTCGACGCGCTCGGCGAGCAGCGCCGCAGTCTCCTCCGCGCCGCCCTGCACGACCGCGACGGCGTCCGGGTCCAGGTACTCCCCGATGAGGCGCCCCAGCACCGACGCGGTCGCCGCCGACGTCTCGCTCGGCTTGACCACCACCGCGTTCCCGCACGCGAGCGCGCCCGCGAGCGGGCCCAGGATCAGCTGCACCGGGTAGTTGAACGGCCCGATGACCGTGACCACGCCCAGCGGCTCGCGCAGCACGTACGCCTTCGCGGGCTGGAGGTGCGGCGGCGTGTAGACCCGCTTGGGCCGCAGCCAGGACCGCAGGTGCTTGCGCAGGGCCCGCACCTCGGCGGTCACGAAGTCGATCTCGGCGAGGAACGACTCGGGCGCGGCCTTGCCGAGGTCGGCGCGCAGCGCGTCGGCGAGCTCCTCGCCGGCCTCCCGCAGCATCCGGTCGATGCCCTTGAGCTGCTCCAGGCGCCACGGCACCGGCTTCGTGCGGCCGGTCGCGAAGTGCTCGCGGAGGCGGGACACGGTGTCTGAGGGGGACTCTGGTCCGAACGCGCTTGACATGTGAACGACTCTATCGATCTCGGGGCCGCGGCGGAACGCCGCGCCGAAGCCGGGAACGAGACCGTACGGGTGTGTCACGGTCCATGCCCCGGATGTGGTCTCCGGGACACTGCGACCGCCCCGTGACAGGATGCTGCACATGAGCGCCGCGAAACGATCCCCGCTTCTGTCCTGGACCGTCATCGCACCGCTGCTGGGGGTGGTCGTCCTCGCCCTCGGATGGGGCCGCCACCTCGGCGCGGCGATGATCATCGTGACCGCCGTCTTCCTCATCGCCACGGTCCTCGCCGCCGTCCACCACGCCGAGGTCGTCGCGCACCGCATCGGCGAGCCGTACGGGTCCCTCGTCCTCGCCGTCGCGGTCACCGTCATCGAGGTCGCGCTCATCCTCACCGTCATGGCCTCCGGCGGGCACGACACCGAGACGCTCGCCCGCGACACCGTGTTCGCGGCGGTCATGATCACCACGAACGGCATCATCGGCATCGCGCTGCTCGTCGGCGCCCTCAAGTTCGGCCTCACCCACTTCAACCCGGAGGGCTCGGGCGCGGCCCTCGCCACCGTAGCCACGCTCGCGACCCTGGGCCTGGTGCTGCCGACGTTCACCACCAGCGAGTCCGGGCCCGAGTACTCGACGCCGCAGCTGGTGTTCGCGGCGCTGGCGTCCCTGGTCCTGTGGGTGCTGTTCGTGTTCACGCAGACGATGCGCCACCGCGACTTCTTCCTGCCGGTGACCGAGCACGGCTGCACGATCAAGGAGGACGAGCACGCCGACCCGCCGAGCGCGAAGCGCGCGCTGCTGAGCCTCGGCATGCTCATGGTCTCGCTCCTGGGCGTGGTCGGCTTGGCGCACAACGAGGACCCGGCGATCCAGGCGGGCGTGCACGCGGCCGGGTTCCCGGCCTCCACGGTCGGTGTGGCGATCGCGCTGCTGGTGCTGCTGCCGGAGTCGATCGCGGCGGTCCGGGCGGCCTCGAAGCAGCGGATCCAGACGAGCATCAACCTCGCCTACGGGTCGGCGATGGCGTCGATCGGGCTGACGATCCCGGCGATCGCGATCGCGTCGCTGTTCTTCTTCGACGGGCCGCTGCTGCTGGGCCTGGGCTCGACGCAGATCGTGCTGCTGGGTCTGACGGTGCTGGTGAGCGTCCTGACGGTGGTGCCGGGCCGGGCGACGCGCCTCCAGGGCGGCGTCCACCTGGCGCTGCTGGCCGCGTACCTGTTCCTGGCGATCAACCCTTAGCGGGTCGCGGCCCACACGTCCCAGCTGAGGCGGGCGAGCAGGGCGAGGACGACGACGACCAGGACGATCCGCACGAACCGGGTCCCGCGGGCCATGGCGGTGCGGGCGCCGAACCAGGCCCCGGCCATGCACCCGGCGCCGAGGACGAGGCCGAGGACCCACCACACGTTGCCCTGCAGGGCGAAGACGATGACGGCGCCGATGTTGGTGGCGGCGTTGACGACCTTGGTGTGGGCGGCGGCCGCGACGTAGTCGAAGCCGGTGATCGTGGTGAACGCGACGGCCAGGAAGATGCCGGTGCCGGGGCCGATGATGCCGTCGTAGAACGCGACGCCGAGGCCGGCGGTGAGCATGAGGGCGGCGGCCCGCAAAGGGGTGCGCAGCTTCGGCTGCGGTTCGAGGCCGAGCTGGGGCCGGGCGATGACCAGGACCAGGACGGCGAGGAGCACCGCGATGATGATGGGCTTCAAGGCGCTCGCGGAGACGGCGAGGGCGGCCAGGGCCCCGGCGCCGGAGCCGAGGAGCGCGAGGCCGACGGTGGGCCACAGCAGCCGGTGTTCGAGTTTGATCTTGCGCGAGTACGTGATCGCGGAGGTGGTGGTGCCGCACACCGACGCCATCTTGTTGGTGCCCAGCATGAGCTGGACCGGCGCTGTGGGAAAGGCCACGAGGAGCGCGGGGAGCTGGATCAGCCCGCCGCCGCCGACGACGGCGTCGACCCAGCCGGCGAAGACGGCCGCGACGATGAGCAGGGCGAACACGCCGGGGTCGATGTCGAAGGGCACCAGGCCAAGTTACTTGCCGCGCGGCTGGGAGACACGCCGATGAGGTGAGGAACACGTGGCGGTGCGTAATCGTCTGATATCAACAGGTCATGGACTTGACGAAGCCTATGACCCACTTGGTGAAACGCGGCTACGAGTATGCCTTCGACCCCGATGACCAGCAGCGCGGGAACCTGGAGGAGACCCTCGAAGCGGTTCGGGCCGTGTACAACTGGTCCCTGTCGGTGTTCCAGCGCGAGTGGCGCGCGAAGGGGGAGAAGATCTCGTACGCGGAGATCTCCGCCAGGTTGACGAAGTGGAAGAACCAGCCGCAGAACCGGTGGGTCAAGGCGTATTCGTCGGTACCGCTCCAGCAGATCGCGCGCCAGCTGCACACCGAGTACCACGCGTTCCTCAACGGCCGCAGCCGCGAGCCGGTGCCGAAGGAGCACGGCGAGCAGGTGCAGCTGGTGTACTCGCGGGCCGGGTACTACCTGAAGGGCCGCGAGGTGAAGCTCGCGAAGCACAAGGAGCCCTTGGACATCCTGTGGGGGCTGGAGCGGCCCAGCCGGGACGACATCACCTCGATCACGGTGATCCGCGAGGGCGACCAGCGGTGGAAGCTGTGGATCGTGGCCGAGGAGTTCGTGGAGGTCCCGCGGCAGAAGCCGCCGGAATGCGGCGAGTGCGGCCGGGAGCTGGACGAATAGGCGCCCCCGGTCAGAGCGGCGAAGCGGCCCCCGTGCTGGTGCACGGGGGCCGCCGCTTGCCCGGCCGGGAAAGCCCTGAGAACCCGGCCGGGCG
>NZ_QFRW01000073.1:6964-18240 GCF_003265355.1 Glycomyces dulcitolivorans
TCTCCTCGACAGGGGGCGCGCCGGCGCGGCTGGAGCCGGTGTCGAAGCGGGAGCGGGCCCCGGCGGCTTCTTCTGGGGCCGTCCCGCTCGGCGTCAGTGATCCGACTCGATCCTAACTTAGACTATGTCTAAACTAAGAAGCCGTCCAGTGTCAGTGGTGCCACTCTCGTTTGTCCTGCTAGAGTGGTGTTCGACTTCCTGATGAGAGAACGGCATGAGCGACCTGGTAACCCGACTGCGGCGCCACAACTGGCGCATCACCCCTCAGCGACGCGTCATCGCCGAGACGCTGGAGGGTTCCCACGTGCACTACACCGCCGAGGAGATCCTCGAACGCGCCTGCGAGCGCATGCCCGAGCTCTCCCGCGCCACCGTCTACAACACCCTCAACGAGATGGTCGCCCTCGGCGAGATCCTCGAACTCACCCTCGAAGGCCGCTCCAAGCGCTACGACCCCAACGCCGACCACGAGCACCACCACCTCATCTGCGAGGGCTGCGGCCTCATGAAGGACGTCCACGCCGTCGGCAACCCCGTCGACTGGCTCCCCGGCGACGAGCGCCACGGCTTCACCGTCACCCGCGCCTCCATCACCTACCGCGGGCTCTGCCCCGAGTGCCAGGCCGCCGCCTAATCCCGTAGTCCTCTAAGGAGTGGTTCGGCCCCTCCCGCACGGATAGGCTCTTGCCCATGACGCTGCCCAAGGAGCCCTGGAAGTCCGACATCTGGCGCGCCCGCCCCGCCTTCCTCTACTCGCGTCGCCCCATCGCCCGCTACGTCGGCCGCCCCGCCGCCGAGTTCCTCAAGATCGAGCCCGCCGCCGGCCTCGTCCTCGTCGCCTGCGCCGTGATCGCCATGCTCTGGGCCAACTCGCCCTGGTCCGCGTCCTATGACGCCGTCTGGGGCCTCGACATCACCCTCAGCCTCGGCGACTTCGAACTCCACCACACCCTCAAGGACTGGATCAACGACGGCCTCATGGCCGTGTTCTTCTTCGTCGTCGGCATGGAGATCAAGAGCGAGATCGTCTCCGGCGAACTCTCCGACCCCCGCAACGCCGTCCCCCCGATCGCCGCCGCCGTCGGCGGCATGGCCGCCCCCGCCCTCATCTACGCCGCCCTCAACACCGGCACCCCCGGCGCCCACGGCTGGGGCATCCCTATGGCCACCGACATCGCCTTCGCCCTCGGCGTCCTCGCCCTCTTCGGCTCCCGCATCCCCGCCGCCGCCAAGGTCTTCCTCCTCACCCTCGCCATCGTCGACGACCTCGGCGCCATCGCCGTCATCGCCGTCTTCTACACCGACGACCTCTCGATGCCCTGGCTCGCCGCCGCCGGCGCCCTCATCGCCCTCGCGATCCTCATGCGCGTCCTCAACGTCTGGTCCTCCGCCGTCTACCTCGTCATCGGCGTCCTCCTGTGGGTCGCCGTCCTCGAATCCGGCGTCCACGCCACCATCGCCGGCGTCGCCATGGGCCTCATCATCGCCGCCAAGCCCCTCCTCGACCCCGCCGTCGCCCACGCCGAGGCCCAGGAGCTCGCCAAGGACGGCCTCACCGTCGCCGAGACCGAGCGCCTCGTCAAGCTCACCCGCGACGCCCAGCCGCCCGCCGAACGCCTCCAGCACCGCAACCACGAGTTCTCCGCGTTCGTCGTCCTGCCGCTGTTCGCGCTGGCCAACGCCGGGATCCCGCTCTCGGGCGACCTGTTCGCGGCGGCCGCGGGCTCGGCGGTGACCCTCGGGATCGTGCTCGGCCTCGTCGTCGGCAAGACCGCGGGGATCACGCTCACCACCTGGATCGTGGTGAAACTGGGCCTGGGGCGGATGCCGGGCGGCACGACCTGGCCGCTCCTCGTCTCGATCGCGGCGATCGCGGGCATCGGGTTCACCGTGGCCCTGTTCATCACCGAGCTCGCGTTCCACTCCGGCGACCCGACGCTGACGTACGAGGGGAAGATCGGCGTCCTCGCCGCCTCGCTCCTGGCGGCCGTCATCGGCGGGATCGCCGTCCACCTCACCGCGCCCCGCACGCCACGTGAGGACGATTCCGACCCGGTCATGGAGGGCGCAGGGGAGGCGGGGTTAGGCTTGGGACTGCTTTTCACGAGCGACTCGACCCTAGAGTGAGGACCCGCATTGGCTCCGCAGAATCTGATGTCACAGCCTCCGGCGACGCACATGCCCGAGGACACCGAGGCCAGGAAGTACCTCGACGAGCACTCGCCCGAGGACACCGTCCGCCACTACCCGTGGTTCTGCGCCGCGTGGGCGCGGCTGGCGAAGAACGCCCTGGAGTCGGGCGACGACGTCACCGCCTACGCCTTCGCCCGCACCGGGTACCACCGCGGGCTCGACCAGCTGCGCCGCAGCGGCTGGAAGGGGCACGGCCCGATCCCCTGGGAGCACAAGCCCAACCGCGGATTCCTCAAGTCGCTCCACCAGCTCTCGCGCGCGGCAGCCGCGATCGGCGAGGCCGACGAGGCCGCCCGCTGCGCCCAGTTCCTGCGCGACTCGGACCCGGCCGCGGCCGACGCCCTCACCTGATCTTCGAAAGCGCGGAACGGCCGGGAAGCGAGGGCTTCCCGGCCGTTCTCCGTCTATTCGGCTATGCGAGGAAGATCTGCCCGTCCTCCACGGTGATCTCCACAGAGGTCAGTCCGGTCTCGGCCGGGCCCTGCTCCAGCTCCCCTTCGAGGGAGAACTGCGAGCCGTGGTTGGGGCAGATGATCGTCCCCTCCGCGTCCGGCGGGTTCACGGTGGTGCCCATGTGCGGGCAGGCCGCCGAGAACGCGAGGAACTCGTCGGCGCTCGGCTGGGTGATGACGGTGTCGTCGACGACGATCCCGCCGCCCTCCGGCACGTCGGTGGTCGCGGCGATCGCCGAGCCCGAGTCCCCCGTCGAACCCGTGGTCTCGTCGGACGTCCCCCCGGTCGTCGCGTCCGAGCTCGAATCCGTGGACGGCGACTCCGCCGTCCCGCACGCGGCCAGCGCGCCCGCGGCGCCGAGCCCGGCCAGGCCGCACATCAGCCCGCGCCGCGAGGCGAGGACCCGCTGCGCGAGGTCGCTTCCGGTCTTGCTGTCGGTCATGTCTGAGCTCCTTCTCAAGCGGCCCGCCCGCCCGTGTGGACGGTCCCATGGCAGCCTGCAAGCCATGCGAGAGGTATCAGGCCGCGGCGGCAACGCTACTGCCGAAGAGCCGAGCTTGTCATGGTTCGGGGGAGAAACTCAAGACCTTTAGTTGAAGTTTTCAGTAAACTCACAGGGGGCGACCGACGCCCCGGCCGCCCCCTGAGCCTCTACAGCCCCATGGACCTCGCGATGAGCATCCGCTGGACCTCGTTGGTGCCCTCACCGATCTCCAGGACCTTGCAGTCCCGCCAGGCGCGCGCCACCGGCGTCTCGTTCATGAACCCGTAACCGCCGAAGATCTGCGTCGCCTCCCGCGCGTTGTCGACCGCCGCCATCGACGCGTGCAGCTTCGCCAGCGCCGCATCGGTCCCGAACGGCTCCCCGGCCTCCGCCTTGAGCGCCGCGTCCTGCCAGGCCAGGCGCGAGGTGTGGGCGCGCAGCCGCATGTCGGCGAGCATGAACGCGATCGACTGGTTCTCGGCGATCGGCCGCCCGAACGCCTCCCGCTCCTTCGCGTGCGCGAGCGCCTCGTCCAGGCACCCCTGCGCCGACCCGGTCGCGAGGGCCGCGATCGCGACGCGCCCGGAGTCGAGCAGTTCGAGGAACTGCACGAAGCCGCGCCCGCGCTGGCCGATCAGGTTCGCCTCGGGCACGCGGCAGTCGTCGAAGTACACGGGCCGGGTGTCGGAGGCCCGCCAGCCGACCTTGGAGTACTCGGGCCCGATCTGGAGCCCGGGGGTGCCGGGCTCGACGGCGATGCAGGAGACCTCGCCGGGCCCGGTCTGGGCGGTGGTGATGATCAGGTCGGTCATGGCCGTGCCGGCGTTGGTGATGAAGCACTTCGCGCCGTCGATGACCCACTCGCCGTTCTCCAGGCGGGCCTTGGTGTCGGTGTGCCCGGCGTCGGTGCCGCCCCCGGGCTCGGTGAGCGCGAACGCGACCAGGCCCTGCCCGGCGGCGAGGTTCGGGAGCCACTTCTCCTGCTGCGCCGCCGTTCCGAACTTGGCGATCGCCTCCGCGCCGAGCGTCACGGACGCCTCGACGGTGACGGCGACCGACGCGTCGACGCGGGCGATCTCCTCCAGGGCGAGGCCGAGCATGAACAGGCCCTGGCCCGCGCCGCCGTGCTCCTCGGGGAGGGTGACGCCGAGGACGCCGAGCTTGCCGAGGCCCCGGACGAGCTCGATCGGGAACTCCCCGCGCTCGTAGAAGTCGCCGATGACGGGGCGGATCTGCTCCTGCGCGTACGAGCGCACGGCGGCGGCGAATTCGGTCTGCTCCAGGTCGAGTTTCATGGCTGCTCTCCTACACCGGTGTGATCGGGTGTCTGCGGTCGGCGAACCGGCGGTCCTTGTGGGTCAGCCGGCGGTATCGGGCGATGAGGTCATCGCGGAGGCCCTCGGGGGCGAGGACGTCGTCGACGACGAGTTCCCCTGCGAGCCTTCGCAGGTCGACGTCGGCTTCGTATTCGGCGCGGCGGTCGGCGACGAACTGCTCCCGCTTGGCGGGGTCGTCGATCGCGGCGATCTTGTTGGCGTACACGGCGTTGACGGCGGCCTCGGCGCCCATGACGGCGATGCGGGCGGTCGGCAGCGCGAGGACGGCGTCGGACCCGAACGCGGGTCCGGCCATCGCGTACAGGCCTGCGCCGTAGGCCTTGCGGACCACGACGCAGATCTTCGGTACGGTGGCCTCGGCGACGGCGGCGATCATCTTGGCGCCGTGGCGGATGATCCCGGAGTGCTCGACGGCGGAGCCGACCATGAACCCGGGGACGTCGGCGAGGAACAGCAGCGGCACGTTGAACGCGTCGCAGGTGTTCACGAACCTCGCGGCCTTGTCGGCCGAGTCGGAGAACAGCACCCCGCCGCGGACCGCGGAGTTGTTGGCGACGATCCCCACGGGGCGGCCGTCGAGGCGCGCGAACGCGGTCATCAGCTCGCCGGCCCAGCGGGCCTGCACTTCGAGGACCGAGTCCCGGTCGACGAGGCCTTTCACGAAGTCGTGCATGTCGAACGGCGCCGACTCGCTCGGCGGGATCACCGCGGCCAGGTCGACGGGGAGCGCGGGGCGGGCGGCGCGCACCGGCGCGGGCTGCGTCCAGTTCGACGGCAGGTAGGAGAGCCAGCGCCGCACGTCGGCGATGGCCTCGTCCTCGTTGCGGCACAGGAAGTGCCCGACGCCGGACTGCTCGCAGTGGACGCGGGCGCCGCCCATTTCTTCGAGGGTGGTCTTCTCGCCGGTGACCATCTCGACCATGCGGGGGCTGCCGAGGTACATGGAGGCGTTGCCGTCGACCATGGCGACGATGTCGCAGAACGCGGGGATGTAGGCGCCGCCGGCGGCGCTGGGGCCGAAGAGCGCGCACGCCTGCGGGATCTTCCCGGAGGCGCGGACCTGCTCGTGGAAGATGCGACCGGCGCCGCGGCGGCCGGGGAACAGCTGCACCTGGTCGGTGATGCGGGCGCCGGCGGAGTCGACGAGGTAGACGATCGGGTGCTGCTCCAGCTGGGCGGCCTCGATGGTCCGGATGATCTTCTCGACGGTGCGCGCGCCCCAGGACCCGGCCTTGACGGTGGAGTCGTTGGCGACCAGGCGCACGGGCCGGCCCTGGACGGTGGCGGTGCCGACGACGACGCCGTCGGCGGGGAGCGTCGGGTCGGGGTTGGCCCACAGGGCGTCCTCGCGGAACGAGTCGGGGTCGCACAGCCGCCGGATGCGCTCCCGGGCGTGGTACTTGCCCGCGGCGGCCGCGGCCTGGTGGTACTTCTCGGCCCCGCCGCGCTCGATCCGCTCGCGTTCGGCCGGGTAGTCCCCGCTGAAGTCCACGACGCCGTCCTCCTTGACGATCAATCCCTTAACGATCGTTAAGGTAGTGCAATCGTGGCATGGGACCGCCCCCCTGTCAACGGATCTCCGACCCCCGCCATTCACCGAATCAGCACTGTCGGACCCCCGCGGCACCCTTGGAACCGGGGGCGCCTGCGAACGCCCGATTCCTCCGCATTCACGTTCCGCCCCGGACCCTCACCGTTGACCCGGGCCTTCTACCCTCGATGCGACACCCCCTCCGCCCCCGTCCCCGGAGTCCCATGAGCGCCACCTCCACCGCCGAACCCGCGGCCGGTCCGGACCGGACCGCCGCGGCCGCCGCCCGGCCCGCGCGCCTGCGCGAGATCGACGGGCTCCGCGGCCTCGCGATCGCCGTCATCGCCGTGTACCACATCTGGTTCGACCGCGTCTCCGGCGGCGTCGACATCTTCCTGCTCATGTCCGGCTTCTTCATCACCGCCGGGTTCCTCCGCTCGGCCGACGCCGGCCGCGGCCTCGCCTACCTCCCCTACGCCGCCCGCATCGTCCGCCGCATCTTCCCGCCCGCGCTCGTCGTCGCCGCCGCGACCGTCCTCATGGTCTTCCTGTGGCTCCCGCGCGCGACCTGGGCCCAGCAGCTCGGCGACATCGCCGCCTCCGCGCTCTACTACGGCAACTGGAACCTCGCCGCCCATTCCGTCGACTACCTGTCCTCGAACAACGGCGCGAGCATCGTCCAGCACTACTGGTCCCTCGGCGTCCAGACCCAGTTCTACCTCCTCTGGCCGGTCCTCGTCGGCCTCGTCCTGTGGGCCGCCCGCCGCACCGGCCTGCCGCCGATGCGCACCGTCGCCGCCGTCCTCGCCCTCGTCCTCGCCGCCTCGTTCGCGTTCGCGCTGTGGGAGACCGCGACGAACCAGGCGTTCGCGTACTTCGACACGCGCGCCCGCATCTGGCAGTTCGCCGCCGGCGGCCTCCTCGCCCTCACCCTCCGCCCCTCGGTGCGCGGATGGACCAGTCGCATCCCCGGCCCGCTCGCCGCGGTCCTCGGCTGGTCCGGCGTCGCCGTCCTCGTCGGCGCCGGCGCGTTCCTCGAATCCACGCAGTTCCCCGGCTGGGCCGCGCTCGCGCCCGTCGCCGGCGCCTGCGCCGTCATCCTCGCCGCGACCGCCGCCCCCGGCAGGGGCGCGGGCCGCCTGCTCAACACCTGGCCGCTCCAGCGCCTCGGCACCCTCTCCTACACGCTCTACCTGTGGCACTGGCCGATCCTCGTCTGCTACCTGACCGCCACCGGACGCGACACCGCGACCCTCCCCGGCGGCCTCGCCATCCTCGCCGCCGCCACGGCCCTCGCCGTCCTCACCCACTGGGCCGTCGAGCTGCGCCTGCCCGCCTCCGGCCTCGGCCAGCGGACCGCCCGCGGCGCGTTCGCGCTCGGTGCCGCCTGCATCGCCCTCGTCCTCGCCGCCTGCGCCTCGATGACCTGGTACATCGCCCACGAGCGGGCCCGCCTCGCCGAGGCCGCCACCGACCCCGCGGTCTACCCCGGCGCGGCCGCGCTCGCCGAGGACCTCGACCTCCCCGAGGCCGACTTCGCGCCCTCGACCCTCGACGCCGCCACCGACTACGACCCGGCGCTCTCGGGCGACTGCAACGTCACCATGGAGGGCTACGAGCCGATCCGCTGCGACTTCGGCACCGCCGAGGACGAGGCCGCCGCCACGGTCGTCATGTACGGCGGCTCCAAGATCTGGCAGTGGCTCCCCGCCGTCCTCGAAGCCGCCGAGTCGCAGAACTGGCACGTCGTCGCCTACACCAAGAACGCGTGCATCATCGAGACCGGCCAGGAGGGCCTCGGCGAGGAGCGGTACCGCTCCTGCGCGGCCTGGAACGACGCCGTCGTCGCCGAGATCGACGCGATCGGGCCCGACCTCGTCTTCACCTACGGCTCGCGCGTCGGCTACGAGGCCTACGAGACCTTCCCCGACTACACCGACCGCTACGAGCAGCTCCTCGCCACCGGCACCGCCGTCGCCGTCGTCCGCGACACCCCGAGCCCGCGCTTCGACATCCCCATGTGCGTCGACCTGCACGGACCCGACTCCGCCGAATGCACCGTCGACCGCGACTCCTACTACGACGCGGGCGCCTTCGCAGCGCTCGACGTCCCCGAGGGCGTCCACAAGATCGACCTCACCGACTACATCTGCGGCCCCGAGGCCTGCGCGCCCGTCGTCGGCAACATGCTCGTCTACCGCGACGACGCCCACCTGACCAACACGTACGCCGCCACCCTCGGCCCCTACCTCGAAGCCGAGCTCGCCGCGGCCCTCGGATAGCCGAAAGGCCCGGTCCCCAGGGACCGGGCCTCCGAAGCGGACTTACGCGGTGACGGCGTCCAAGGCGATCTCCACCATTTCCGAGAACGACTCCTGCCGGTCCGCGGCGGGCAGCTCGGTGCCCTTGAGGATGTGGTCCGAGATCGTGCACAGCGCCAGCGCCCGCGCCTTGAATTTCGCGGCGAGCGTGTAGATCGCGGCGGCCTCCATCTCGATCGCGAGGATGCCGTAGTCGGCGAGCTTGGCCTCGACCTCGGGCGCGTCCGTGTAGAACGTGTCCGACGAGTACAGCTGCCCCACATGCAGGTTGATGCCCCGCGCGGCGGCGGCGTCGACGGCGCCGCGCAGCAGGCCGAAGTCGGCGACCGGCGCGTAGTCGACCACGCCGTTGAAGCGGATGCGGTTCATCGACGAGTTCGTCGACGCCCCGATGCCCGCCACGACGTCGCGCAGCTCGATGTCGTCGTGGATCGCGCCCGCGGAGCCCACCCGGACCACGGTCTTGACGCCGTACACGTCCAGCAGCTCGTGCGTGTAGATCGAGGCCGACGGCTGGCCCATCCCCGTGCCCTGGACCGACACGCGCTTGCCCTTGTACGTGCCGGTGAACCCGAACATGTTCCGCACCTCCGAGTAGCACTCGGCGTCGGTGAGGAAGGTCTCGGCGATCCACTTCGCGCGCAGCGGGTCCCCGGGAAGGAGGACGCTCTCGGCGATGTCGCCGGGCTCGGCGGAGATGTGTGCAGTCATGCCGCCAGCCTCTCATAAACATCCCATGAATTTGCGGAGACCACCTGTGAGGTGGATCGCGCGATCCCGGTTTGAGGACCCCGACGGGGATCCGGTAACGTTTTCGGCGGTGGCGTGTCCGAGCGGCCGAAGGAGCTCGCCTCGAAAGCGAGTGTTGGGTAACCCTCAACCGTGGGTTCAAATCCCACCGCCACCGCCAACGTCCGAACGCCGGGTCTCCTCATCGAGGCCCGGCGTTCGCCGTTCCGGGCGGCCTCCGGTTAGGCTGTCGAATCTCCGAAGCGGCCGGTGCGGGCCGCGCGACCTCGAAGGGCGGACCGGGTGGGCAAGACGGGTGCGAAGATCTACAGCGGCGTCGTCATCGCCGCCTCCCTCATCCTGGCCGGGATCCTGCTCCTCCACCGGTTCATCCCCAACCGCTGGTACAACCTCGGCAGCCTCATCGAGACGTTCCTGCCCTGGTTCGGCATCGGCGTCCCGGTCCTCATCGTCCTGGCCGCGGTCCGCCGCCGCCCGCTCGCGATCGTCTGCTCGATCCTGCCCGCGCTCGTGTGGTTCCAGATGTACGCGGGCCTCATCCCCGACAAGCACGACGGCGACGGCGACTTCCGGGTCGTCGCGCACAACGTGAACGCCGAGAACACCGACACCGCCGCGACGGCCGCGACGCTCCTCGCCGCCGCTCCCGACGTCATCGTCCTCGTCGAGCTCACCGAGGACCAGCGCCTGGCCTGGGCCGACCTCCTCGACGCCGACTACGAGTACTCCGCGGCGTACGGCACGGTCGCCCTCTGGTCGACCTACCCGATCACCGAGTCGAACGAGGTCGACCTCAACCTCGGCTGGGCCCGCGCCTTCCGCGCCGCGATCGACATCGACGGCGAGCCGGTCGCGTTCTACGTCGCCCACCTCCTGTCGGTGCGCGTCAACACCGAGGGCTTCACCTCCGAGCAGCGCAACCAGACCGCGACGCTCCTGGGCGAGGCGATCGCCGACGAGGACCTCGAACGGGTGGTCCTCGCGGGGGACCTGAACGGCACCGTCCAGGACCGCTCGCTCGCGCCCATCACGTACCAGCTCGAATCCGCGCAGGCCTCCGCCGGGAAGGGCTTCGGGTTCACCTGGCCGGCCGACACGCCTATGGCCCGGATCGACCAGGTCCTCTACCGGGGCCTGAACGCGACCGGCTCCGACGTGCTCGACGCGACCGCCTCGGACCACCGCCCGGTGCAGGCCGACTTCTCCTTCTGACCCGGTGCAACTCCGGGCGGCCCCTGCGGCGTCTTGCTGACGTGACCGAAGACGACGCCACGCTGATCCTGCCCACCGTCACCGCGGAGGGCTCCGTGGACGACACCGCCGTGTTCGCGCGCGTCGAGGACGCCCGCCCGGAGGTCGACCCTGCCTCGCGGGCGCTCATCGAGCTCGACGGCGTCGGCATGACCTACCCGGGCCCGCCCCCGGTCGAGGCCCTCAAGCCCGTGCAGCTCAAGGTCGGCGACGGCGAGTACGTCGCGATCGTCGGCCCCTCCGGCTCGGGCAAGTCGACCCTGCTCAACCTGCTGGGCCTGCTCGACGCCCCCACGTCCGGCACGTACTGGCTCGACGGGCACGACACGTCGACGATGAAGGAGTCGATGCGCACGCGCCTGCGCGCGGACAAGATCGGCTTCATCTTCCAGTCGTTCCACCTCATGTCCCACCGCACCGCGACCGAGAACGTGGCGATGTCCCTGGTCTACCAGGGGATCCCGCGCCGCCGGCGCCGCCAGATCGCCCGCGAGAAGCTCGAACTCGTCGGCCTCGGCCACCGCCTCGACGCGCTCCCGACGACCCTGTCGGGCGGCGAGCGCCAGCGCGTCGCCATCGCCCGCGCCCTCGCGGCCGAGCCGAGCCTGCTGCTGTGCGACGAGCCCACCGGCAACCTCGACTCGCACACCGCCGACGCGGTCCTGGCCACGATCGACGAGCTCCACTCCGGGGGCCTGACGGTCCTGATGATCACCCACGACCACGACGTCGCCGAGCGCGCGCAGCGCGCGGTGACGATCCGCGACGGCGAACTGCGCGAAGGCAACCACATCGGCGACGAGCGCGTCCCGACCGACCACCCCGGTCCCGGCACGCTCGTGATGCCGCGGGCGCAGTAGCGCCCGACCGAGCTTTACACCCTCCCAAGGAAAACGAGGGCCCGCGCCGAAAGGCGCGGGCCCTCTTCCGTTGTCCGTTCCGTCCGGACCCTTTCG
>NZ_QFRW01000073.1:18272-30123 GCF_003265355.1 Glycomyces dulcitolivorans
AACAGGGAAATGCGAGTGCCATCGGTGGTGAGCGCTGAGACCATGAAGTCGGGTCCTCAAGCCACGGAGGAGATCGAGTGCGGCAGGACCTTGCTCGGATCGATCGCGCCGTGAACCGATGCGAGGACGATCAATTGCAGATTGTTTTCGACGTCGAATCGCTCCCGCATCAGTTTCAGCAGGCGACGTAGGTGCGTGGCAGAACAGCCGAGCCATTCAGCGGCGACCTGATGGGACGGTGCCGCGATAATGCAGCTCAACAGTTCAGAATCCGTCTTGGAGAACAAAGGAGAGGGTCCTGGAGGGATGGGATTCACGATCAACCTCTGCACTGATTGTCGAGATGGGGGCATCGAAATACAGCCTATGTGATGTTTGTCCATCGTAGCATGTCGAACAGATACAGCGCTTGCCCAAATCGACCAGACTCGATGGCACGGCGACCCGGGCCGCCGACTGCGGCGGTCCGCGGCAGGCAGCGGTGAGCCTCCCACCAGTGTGTTCTTGGAGCATGTTCGGAATCGAACATGCTTGTTGACTGAACGTGATCATCTGGATAGTTTGATTGCAGCCGAGTGCCGCGGGCACCCAACTCGCAAGACGCCGACGGTGAGGAGGACCGCCGGTGACATCGCGAACCCCCATTGCTCACCCCGTCCGGATCGCATGGGGAGACTGGCTCGGCATCGGTGCCGAAGTCTCCTCGGCCGGTCCGCTTGCTCTCCCCAGACTTGATAGCACCGATTCAACCGTGATCTCCGATCGCGTGCTGAGGTGTGCTCGCAGGAGGACTGTTGCGCTCCCGGAAACTGAAGAACCTCGTCTTCACTTCGACCTTCGCCATGGCGACTGTGGTCGGTACGACCGCCGCGAACGCGGCTCCCGTCCAGTCCGAAGTGCCTCCCGCACCCCAAGTCTCCGCCGATTCGGATGACATCGGGATCACCGGGAACGGAGACGAGAACGGGTTCCACCTGATGACGGCCGACGCGGCGTCACCCGAGGCGTGGACCGAAGTCGCGATGCTGGTCGAACCCGGATTCGGCACCGACCGCTGGATCGGTCAGTACTGCGTCACCGACGACCGGAGCCACGCCGTGGTCGTCTATGCGCCACGCGAGTACACCAATGCGCCGGCAGGGATGTACGCAGGCGCGTTCGCGGCGGTTGTGGACTTGGAGACCGGTGCCGTGTCGAAACTCGACGAACGCACCAGCCTCGCCTACTACAACCCTTCCTGCGGCGAGGAGGGCGCCGTCCTCTCCGCGCTCATCGGGGACGACGGAGTGGCGCGCACGCGGATTCAGGAAGTCGACATCGAGAGCGCCGAGATCGAAGCGGTTGAAGTCGACGGGCAGCTGTCGTCTCCTGTCGCATACGGGGACGGCTTCGCCGCGGTGAGCGGTGGGCAGATCGTGGCCATCGACCGCGAGGGCGCCGCCGTACCGCTGCTCAGCACTGGTGCCGCCGCGTTCGACCTCAATGTCGACGCCGACGGCGGATTGGGCTTCCTGGTGCTCGACGGCGAAGCCACCGCGGCCGTGCGGTACGCGGACGGCGAGGCGACCGAGCTCGCGCGCGTTGTCACCGGCCAGATCGACCTCCACCGCAGTGCCGAGGGAGAGGTGCTCGTCAAAGGACTCGCCGATGCGGTGGAAGTCGAGGACCTTCCCGGGAGCTGGGGGACCGCTGACGTTCCGGTGGGGGTCGAACTCTCCAGCGACGGCGGTATGGCCGTGGTCGCATCCGAGCTGAACGCCGACGGATCGGTCGCCTTTGACGAGACCGCCGACCTGCTCGTCTACGACACCGCTGAAGGCAGCGCGGTCGAAGCGATCGTGCCACTCGACGCGACGACCGGCGCAGACGAGATCTCACCAGCACTCGCCGAGGAGCTCTCCCAAGACGCCGCATTCGGTGCTCTGGATGCCGAAGACCCCGCGACCGTACCCTGGGATCCCGACAGGTCCTGCGCGATGCCGCGCAACGACCCGAACCTGATGTCGTACCAGCCGAACGCGGCCCAGGTCGAGTGGGCGACCGATCTCGCGGTCCGGGGTGCCCTCACCCAGAGCCGCCCCGCCGACTGGAACAACCTCGGCCTGCCCGCCTTCGCCCCGCAGGTCCAGTTCCCTCCGGTCGCGCTGGACGGCGGCGGCACCGTTCCCGCACAGATCATGTTCGGGATCATCGCCCAGGAATCCAACGGCTGGCACGCCTCCAACCATGCCGCCGACGGATACTCGGGCAACATCCACCAAGGCGGCTTCTACGGCAACCGGACCGCCGACGGCGACACGCTCTGGGAGGTGAACTGGGACGATGTCGACTGCGGATACGGAATCGCACAGGTGACCACCGGCATGCACCGCGACGACACCGTGTACACCGAACTCCAGCAGCGGCTCATCACCGTCGACTACGCCTCCAACATCGCCGCAGGCCTCCAGATCCTCCAGGACAAGTGGAACCAGACCCGCGAGGCCGGATTGATCCTGGACGACGGCGACCCGACCTACCTCCAGAACTGGTGGTTCGCGCTGTGGGCCTACAACACGGGGTTCTACCCGGAGAGCGAGAAGGACCAGCACCATGGCCAATGGGGCGTCGGCTGGGCCAATAATCCGGCCAACCCCGTCTACATGCCGGGCCGCGACATGTTCTTGTTCACCCACGACATTCCCGACGACTGGGAGGGGCTCCCCGACAACTGGGACGCGGACTCCTTCGGGTACGGGAACTCCAAGCACCCGAATCTGTGGTCCTACCCCGAGCGTGTCATCGGCTTCTCCTTCGATCCGCTGCGGCGCTACGACTTCGGGACGGGCGAGTACCCTGCCGCGTACCTGAACGCCTCCGGCGTCACCGGTCTCGCCGCATTGCCCGAGTTCGGGGCGTTCTGCACTCCGTCCGGGAACAACTGCGACGTCGGCGGCGATTGGAACGAAGGCCTGTGCGAGGTCGAGACCGGCGACTGCCTCAAGACGGAACCCGGGCCTTGCGCCTACAGCCACCTCCACTGCTGGTGGCATCTTCCCGTCGACGCGAACATCTGCCCAAGTTACTGCGGCACCGAGCGATTGGAGTACGAGGCGGGAGATCCCGAGCCCGCCAGGCCGACCTACACCTCGTTCGCGCCGAACTGCGCTTCACCGAACGTCCCGAGCAGCGGCTACATCCGGGTGATCGACAGCGTCGCGGAGACCCAAGGCGGACCCAACTCATGCTCCGGCGCGCCGGTGTCGCAGTCCGGCACGTTCTCGTTCGAGTTCCCCGCGGCCGCAACGGACCCTCCGACCTACCCGTCGAAGATCGATCTCCACCAGATTGGCGGCGGCTACCGCGGCCACTTCTGGTTCACCCATACCCGCAACGAATCCCAACCGGCCATGGAGATCACTGGAACGTGGGAACTCGACACCGCCGACCGCATCGACGGCTGGGCGAAGGTCTACGTCCACATCCCCTCGCGCCAGTCGCACACCCAGCAGGCCCCGTACCAGGTCCACGGCACGACTCTGGGCACCCGGGACCGGTATTTGAACACCGTCATCCGCGCCAACACCTGGGTCGAGATCGGCGCGTACGAGTTCGACCCGGCCCAACCGCAGTCGGTCACCCTCTCGAACCAGACCGCGGACGGCCTCGGGCTTGACGGGATCACCTACGACGCGGTCGCCTTCGCGCCCCTGCCGGCCAAACCCAAGCACATGGTCGTCGCGATGGGTGACTCCTTCATCTCCGGCGAAGGCGCCGGGAACTACTACACCGAGACCGACCGCGACTACGGACTCCGCACGTGGAACGCCTGCCGGCGAAGCAAGGACGCCTGGCCGCGCGAGGTGGTACCACCCGGCTGGAACTACTCCTTCGGCGACAATGCCGACGTCAACAACAACGGCATCGACTTCCAGTTCGTCGCCTGTTCAGGGGCGAGAGCCACCGACTTCGACCGGTTCCCCGACTACTGGGAACCCGGAGGCGGTGACGATCGCCAAAGCGGCCAGTTCAACGAGTACCCGCAGCTCTACTCGGGTGTGCTCAGCGCCGACACCACGCTCGTGATGCTCTCCATCGGCGGCAACGACGCGAAATTCTCCGCACATGTCAACGAATGCGTCGACTTCCGCAACCCGAACTGCGCCACCGCCGAGAACGAGTCCCTCATGCAATCGGATGTGGAGTCGGCACTGGACGAGGTGGCCGACCTGCTGCCGCAGATCAGATCGCGTGCCCCGAACGCCGAGATCCTGCTCGTCGGATACCCGAGCCTGTTCTCGGACGACCCCTTCGAGCAGTGCTTCTACTCCGACGGCAAGATCACTGTCGATGACGCCGAGTCGATACTCCTCTACGACATGGCGCAGCAGCTGCGGACCGGCATGGTCAACATCGTCGACGGCCTCGACAGCGAGATCTCCTATGTATCCGCGATCGAATCCTTTGCAGGTCACGAGATCTGCAACGGAGACGACAATCCGCTGTACTTCAACACCGGGATATTCGAGACGACTGGACCAGGAGACTTCGGCGACTTCAGCAATCCGAGCAGAGAATCCATGCACCCCAACCTCCTCGGCGTAATAGACGGATACGTGCCCGCTGTCGAGAACGGGATGGTGATCGCCGGTGTCTGAGGACGACCGCAGCAGGTTCAGCTTCATGACATGCGGATGGATCGGCCTGATCTATGCCGCGGTCGTGTTCGCGGCGACACTGGCCTTCGTGATCTGGCTCTGGGTGAACCTGGATTTCCCCGACTGACCGAGATCCCGGCCGTACGGAGACGAGAACCGCGCGCCTCCGCCAACATCGCTCATTCGAAGGAAGGTCTCTATGCGACAACTGATCCGTATCGCCCTGGTCTCCTCCATGGCCATTGCAATGCTCTTCGCCACTGCGACCACCGCATCCGCCGGAACCGTCACCCACTCGTGGTCGGACAACCCCGAACTCTGCAACAGCAGCAGCTGCACCAGGAACGGGAACGTCGTCCGGGCCTGGCAGACCCTCGTGCTCAACAACGTCTACGGCGACTGCGGAAACGTCGGCTGCTACCCCACCTACGGCTGCTGGTTCGTGGACGGCGCGTTCGGCTCCAACACGGCCGCCGGAACCGAGGAGTACCAGGACCTCCTCGACGTGACCGCCGACGGATGGGTCGGCTCGAACACCTGGGGGGCCGTGTACGACCGGCTCGTCCGCTACCCGGCGAACGACTCCACCACGGTCCTCGGCTACTACGTGTCGGGAATGCACCCGGCATACGGGAGTCCGAGGACCTACTTCAAGCGCGACACCACCAACGGCTACTGGTACTTCCAGGACAGGTGCGACGGGGGCCTCTGGAAGGCGATGAGCTTCTAGCCCGGGTCGGCAGTAGGCGTACATCAACACACGCACTCGGAGGAATCCATGGATATCAAGGTCAAAGAAGCGCAGATCTGGGTGAACGACCTATGTGAAGGTGTCGCCGGATACATACCCTGTGATGAGGACGGCGTCGTCGGGCAGGGCACGATGCGGTCGCTCATCATGGGGCTCCAGCATGTCCTGTTCACCTCTGCGGAGTACCCCGCACAGGTCTCCGGAGTCTTCGGGCCGACGACGCTGTCGCTGCTCGAAGGCTGGGGCGACATCGGGATGTCGACGACCAGCCCCAACATCTGCAACCTGGTGCGGCACGGCCTGTGGTGCAAGGGGTACAGCGGCGGATACACGGACGGCGTGATCGATCAGGAAGTCGCGGACTCGATCTATGCACTCCGCGCCGACATAGGCGTGGTGTCCGGCAGCTTCGTCTCCCCGAAGGTCTTCAAGGCCCTTCTTACCACCGACCCGTATGAACTCGCCGACGGCGGCAACGACTGGCTTCGGCTGGCGCAGAAGCACCTCAACCTCAACTATGTGGACATCCCCGCATTCAGCATCTGCCCCACCGACGGACTGCCGTCCAGGAACTACCAGCAGTCGCTGATGATGGGAATCCAGGCGGAGATCGGCATCGCTCCGAGCCAGATCACCGGGCTCTTCGGCCCCGGAACACAGGCCGGGCTGAAAACGGCTCCCTTCCAGCTGTCGCAGACCAACTACAGCGCTCCCATCACCGCGCTGTTCGTCGCGGCCTGCCTCATGAACGAGGGCTACTTCGACGGGACGAAGTACACGATCGACTGGCGCATGCAATACACCCAGGAGGTCACGGATTTCGTCACTGGGTTCCAGAAGTTCTCGAAACTCGCAAATGCGAATGGCAGCGCTGACTTCGACACCTGGGCCCAACTTCTCGTGTCCTCCGGAAATCCCGATCGGCTCTACCGTCGCATCGCATCCGACTGCATCTCGGAGATCACGCCTTCACGCGGCGCTGCTCTCTACCGCGCCGGATACCGCACCGTCGGCCGCTACCTCGACGAGGACACCGAGCGCATCCCGGAGGAGGACTGGCTCTACAAGTGGATCCAGGACGGCGAACTCGAATCGATCTTCGGCGCGGGTCTGCACTGCTTTCCGATCTCCCAGTACTACGGCGGCGCCATCGGTGAGTTCACCTACGCGAACGGCGTGAACGAGGCCACCAAGGCGCACCTGAAAGCCGTCGAGTACGGCTTCGAGGCCGGCACCTGCATCTACTTCGCGGTCGACTACGACGCACTCGACTCCGAGGTCACCTCCAACATCCTCCCGTACTTCCGAGGAGTCCGCGAGGGGCTGCAATCCCAGGGCGGCAGGTACACCGCCGGGGTGTACGGATCCCGGAACGTCTGCATCCGGGTCTCGGCCGCCGGCCTCGCGAAGTGGTCCTTCGTCTCCGGGATGTCATGGGGGTTCTCGGGCAACCAGGGCTATCCGCTTCCTCCGAACTGGGTGTTCAACCAGATCAAGGAGGCGAACTTCGTCGTCAGCTCCTCGGATTCGTTCGGCCTCGACAGCAACATCGCCCGGTACGACTCCGTCCTCGGCGTGGACCACGTCCAGGTCGATACGAGCCGGGAGGAGTACCTCGACCGACTGGACGCGATCTACGATGCGATCTTCAGTGGCGGCTGGGTCGACCATTTCGATCCCGACTCGACGGACGACACCGGCCGGAACTGGAACGCGAACGTGCTGGCGCACTTCTATCTGAAGCAGTCGCAGTTCGGCGAGGCGCTGGACGGAGATCCTTCAGCTGGAGATGTCGATCGTGCCCTTCCGTTGCTGGACGTCAAGGGCTGGGTCGAGCACGCAATGGGCGTCTTCGGCAACGGACGATCAACCGCGGTGCAAGTCTTCGACGATCTGAACGTCAACTTTGCCAAGGCTTTCGCAGCCCTCAGCCCATTGACGGTGATGCGTACCGTGCCGATACCGTTCGGCGGCGAGCCGATGATCAGCACCCGGCGAGGACCGATCGGAGACATGGCGCGACTGTACAACCAATGGAGAAACCGACGCGGCGAATACCCGTCGGGATTCGACTTCTGCCAGCAGTACATGGGTCGGTTCGAGGTGCCCTCGTTCCTGACGGTCGCCGACTACATGGCGACGAACTACGGTCGCATGATCAGGTACCTCTCGATTCCGCCCGGCGATGAGAGCGCTGCGCGGCCCTTGTACAACGCCGCACTCCGGTCGGCTTGGGAGTACTCGCTCACCGACGCGATCGGCTACTTCGTCGGCGGGACCGCCGCGGAAATGACGGCGTCCCTCCGCGAGGAGTTCGTCGAGGTCAGTCAGATCGACAGCGATGCCACCGATGTCCATGACCTGTGGAGGAAGGAACTCCTCCTTGAGGTCGGGACGGCTCAGGGCCAGATCGACAAGCTTCCCCACAAACTTGCCTCGGCAGAGCTCGACGGGTTCGTCTCCGGATACGTCGACCGGATGATCGCGATGTCCAACGGTGATTTCTAACCCGATTCCCCTGCTGATCAGGAGTGACACATGAACAAGACAGCGCCGCTGACCGTGACCCGACGCGGACTGATCTACGGCGGACTGGCCGGCGGCGTTGCCGGTCTCTCCGGAGCAGCCCCTGCGTTCGCCGACCCGCCTACGGGGCTCGACGACTCCGGCCGGTGGGTCGGCAGGACCAGTGCGAACGGCTGGCCCATTCTCGGAAGCGCGGCCCCGGTTCAAGTCGAGGGCGTTGAAAACGCAGAGGTCGCTCTCGCCGAAGGACTGCCGCAGGTGGTGCTGACGCATTTCATCCGGCGCTACGCCTATGAACTCGCGGTCGAATTCGAGCCCGGAGACATTCTGGGGCACAGGGTATCTCCTGCGATTGACGCGCCGTTCGAATCGAACTACCTCTCGGGCACCGCGGTGGAGATCCGCCCAACGCTGTTCCCGATCGGTGCGGGGGACGGGCTCTTCCCCGCCGAGATCGCGATCATCGAGAACATCCTCGACGACTTCGGCGGTGTCATCGCCTGGGGCCAGCACCTGGATCCGGCGAAGGACTCGCACTTCGAGATCGCGGTCGCGCCGACGAGCTCCGGTCTGGCCGAGGACATCGGGGAAGCGGTGGCGCCGGATCCCAAGAACTCCCGGTCATTCGGACTCAGTCTCACCCGCCGTGAAGAAGCCATCATCGCATCGAGCTAGATCCACAACTTGCACAGGGGGGCCGCGCTGTACGGCGCGGGCCCCCTCCCGTTGCTGCGCAGGCCCTTCAGGGCCGCGGGTCAGTCGCCTCCGGGGCCTCCGGGGCCGCCGGTGGTCTCGTCGCCGGTGGGCTCCTCCTCGTAACCGGAGCCGTCGGAGACGAGGATGTACACGGGGGCGCCGCCCGGAGCGGAGCCGGATGGGGAGGTCCCGAAGGCCTCGCCCTCCTTGCAGTCGGAGGCGAATTGGCCGCCCGCGATGGAGGCGTCGAACCCGGCGTTCGCGACGCGGGAGCGGGCCTCGTCGGCGTCCATGCAGTCGACGGAGGGGATCGAGGTGAGGTTCTTGCCGTTGACCATGTCGTCGGTGGGCTTGGGCCAGCCCTCCTCGTCGAGGTCCTTGACGGCCTTCTTGAGGATCCACACGCCGACCTCCTTCACCGAGCCCTTGAGCGACTCACTGGCGACATCGGACCGGAAGGTCGCGTCGGTGTCGCCCACGAAGGTCGCGGTGGTGGCGTTGGGGGTCGAGCCGATGAACCAGTAGGAGCGGTCGGACTCGGCGGTACCGGTCTTGCCGAACAGCGGCCGGTCGAACCCGCCGGTGTAGGCGGCGGCGGTGCCGTTGCCCGAGCACTGGGTGCCCTCGGCGTTCTGGCCGACGACGCAGCGCCCGGCGCTGACGGCCGCGTACGCGACCTCTTCGGAGAACGCCTGGTCGCACTGCGGCGCAGCAGCTTCGGTCCACTCTTCGCCGGTCGCGTCGATGACCTGCATGACCGGCAGCGGGTTGCAGTGGACGCCGCCTGCGGCGACCGTCGCGTAGGCCTCCGCCATGTCGAGGGGCGTCGTCGGGTCCATGCCGAGTGTGAAGGAGCCGTAGTCGTCGACGTTGCCGTTCTCCTCAGCGGCGACCACGCCGCCGGGGGAGTAGAAGGAGATGCCGGCACGCTTGGCCGCGTCGTACGCCTTGCCGGTGCCGACCATCTCCTGGAGTTGTACGAACCCGGTGTTCGAGGAGCGGCCGAACATGCTCCAGAGGTTCAGCGGCGCCGACGCTGAGATGGAGTTCTTGGGGCACCAGACGTCCCGTCCTCCGCGGGAGCAGGTAACGTCCGGGTCCGCGTCGCTGCCCGCCGGGTACTGCGAGATGTACTGGGACGGATTGGGGATCGTGGTGCGCAGCGGCCAGCCCTCTTCGAGCGCGGCCAGCAGGGTGAACATCTTGAACGTCGAGCCTGCGGGGTAGCCGGTGACCTCGCTGTTGCCCGACAGCAGCGGGATCGTGGTGTTCGGGTAGTTCGAGGGTTTTGAGTCGTCGCCGTCGGTCCGTGGACCGTTGTCGGTCTGGTCGAGGCTGTAGACGCGGTTGACGGCCATGGCCCTGATATGGCCCGTCCCCGGGGTGATGGTCACCGATCCGAGGGTGGCGGGGTCGTCCACGTCGACTTCGTCGGCGAGGCGCTCGGTCGCGGCGTTCTGGAGGTCGGCGTCGAGCGAGGTGACGATCTTGAAGCCGCCGCGCTTGAGCAGGGAGATGCGGTCGCGCTCGGTCTCGCCGAAGACGGCCTGGCTGCCCCACCACTCCTTGAAGTAGTCGCAGAAGAAGCCCCAGTTGGCGGTGGCGACGTCGACGCACTCGCTGCGGACGGGCCGCGGGTCCAGGCCCAGCGGCTGCTCCTTGGCGGCGTCGGCCTCGGCCTGGGTGATCGAGCCGAGGGAGGCCATGCGGTCGAGGATCCAGTTGCGGCGCTCGATGATCTGCTGGTCGTCGCCCTCGCCGTCGAGGAGGCCGTCGGCGTAGGAGGGGAACTTCGGCAGCGACGCGAGGGTCGCGGCCTCCCACAGTTCGAGGTCGATGGGGGCCTTGTTGAAGTAGGCCCAGGACCCGGCGTTGACGCCGTACGCCTGGTTGCCGAGGTAGATCACGTTCAGGTAGCCCTCAAGGATGTCCTCTTTGGACATGGACTCCTCGATCGCCATGGCGTACCGGGCCTCGCGGAGCTTGCGCTCGTAGGTGTCCTCGGACGCGGCGATGACCTCGTCGATGGTTGAAGCCGAGTAGATCAGGGTATTGCGGACGAACTGCATGGTGAGCGTCGATGCGCCCTGCGAGTCGCCGCCCTGGTTCGCGACCGCGGCCCGGATGATGCCGGCCCAGTCGACCCCGTTGTGCTCGTAGAACTTCGAGTCCTCGGCGGCGAGCAGTGCCTCGACCATGAGCGGGGAGACGTCGGTGAGGGCGACTTCCCGGCGGTTCTCCTCATAGAAGGAGGTGATGAGCGTCTCGCCGTCCGATGCGTACACATAGGACGTCTGCGGGAGCGTGGGCTGGGTGAGCTCCGTCGGCAGCGACTCGAACGATTGAATGCTGTTCTCGGCGGCCATGCCGAAGAGTCCCGCGAGGGGGAAGGCGGCCGCGGCTGCGAGGATCCCGGCCAGGATGCCGCAGACGAGCAGGGCTACGGCATCCCCGAGGGGACTGCGGTCGCGTTTCAAGGTCTCCACCGCCTCAGATTAGAACGGACGTCGGGAAGCGCGGGGACTGCCGGGCACTTGTGCTGAGCAAGGCCGCGGGAACCGGAGTGAACGGCGCCCGAGAGTGGTACGCCGCGAACGCGGATCGAGGGTGCCCCCGTATTGGAATCGTTATTATCGCGAGTCGCATTCGCATGGCGAACCGTAGGGGTGATGCCGTCCCATGGAGTCCGATTTTCGTCTCGGAGAGTAGTCAAACACTTACAAGAGGTGTAGGGTCCGTTCTGACGGCGACGTTGTGTGATCGAGAGGTCACTCGACTGTAGTCGTCGGGGGGTATGAAGGGTAGATCTCACGGGGAGGTCATGCAGATATGGGACTGCTGATCGACTGGACGACCAAGGCGCTTTGTCAGGATGGTGATCCTGACGCCTTGTTCGTTCAAGGGGCCGAGCAGAACAATGCGAAGAAGGTATGCCGGGGATGTCCAGTCCGGCTTGAATGCCTCGCAGACGCACTCGACAATCGCATCGAGTTCGGAGTCTGGGGCGGCATGACCGAACGGGAGCGGCGGGCGCTGCTGCGCAAGCACGCCGACGTCCGTTCATGGAGGGCGATCTTCGAAGTCGCCCTTGAGGAGGAGCAGCGCAACGCTCGCAGGAGCAGCCGGCGCCGGATACCGGTGAACATCAACTTCTGACCGGCAGGCCGCCCAATGGCGGCCACGACACGCTTACGGGCCCGGACGGCATCGCCGTCCGGGCCCGTTCACGTCCGCGCCCCTG
>NZ_QFRW01000073.1:30139-63321 GCF_003265355.1 Glycomyces dulcitolivorans
ATAACTCCGACGCTCGCCACCAGGCGAAATGTCAGATCCTCGCGAAGTTGTCCACAGGTCAAAACCTCCTATGCGCCCGCCGCGGCGGCCCCGAAGGCCCGGAGGTCGTCCAGGTCGACGACCTCGACACCGAGCGCCGGAAGCCGGCGCTGGGGGACCTCGGGGCAGGCCGCCTCGTAGCGGGCGGCGATCCGTTCTTCGGCGGTGCGGCGGCGGGCCAGGTCGGCGTGGGTCCGCAGGACTGCGGCGACCGGGTCGTCGGGGTCGGCCTCTTCGAGCTGGGCGGCCGCGCCGAGGGCGCGCTCGGTCGAGAGGTCGGCGGCGACCGGGGTCAGGCGGTTGAGGATCATGCCGTCGAGCGGCATCCGCTCCTCGGTGAGGCGGCGCGTGAAGTACACGGCCTCGCCGACCGCGGCCGGCTCGGGGGCCGCGATGACCAGGAACGAGGTCTGGTCGTCCTGGAGGGCCCGGAAGGTCGCCTCCGCGCGCTTGCGGAAGCCGCCGAAGGTGTCCTCCAGGCTCGCCGTGAACTCGGCGACGTCGGTGAGCAGGTGCCCGCCGAGGACCTTGTTGAACACCCGGGTGAAGACCGCCGCGCTCGCGCCCATGAGCGAGAGCATCGAGCGGCGGGCCCCGGGGGTGGAGGCCGAGAGGAGGCGGATGACGCGGCCGTCGAGGAACCGGGCCAGCCGGGCCGGGGCGTCGAGGAAGTCCAGGGCCGAGCGCGACGGCGGGGTGTCGAGGACGATCAGGTCCCACCGGCCCGTGGCCCGCAGCTGGCCGAGCTTCTCCATCGCCATGTACTCCTGCGTGCCGGAGAAGGTCGAGGAGACCGCCTGGTAGAACGGGTTCGCGAAGATCTCCGCGGCGCGGTCCTTCGTGGTGTGGGAGGCGACGACCTCGTCGAAGGTGCGCTTCATGTCGAGCATCATCGCGTCGAGCGACCCGCCGCGCACGTCGGCGACCGGCCGCGGCGTGTTGTCCAGGGCCTCCATGCCCAGCGACTGCGCGAGCCGCCGCGCCGGGTCGATCGTCAGCACCACCGTGCGCCGCCCGTGCACCTCGGCCGCGCGCAGCGCCAGGGCCGCCGCGGTCGTGGTCTTGCCCACGCCGCCCGAGCCGCAGCACGCGATGACGTGCTTGCCCTCGTTGCCGAGCAGCGCGTCGACGTCGAGTTCAGTGCTCATGCGGGCCTCCGGGCCTGAGCTCGCGCGCCAGCTGGTACAGCCCCGACAGGTCCACGCCTTCGGGGATCAGCGGCAGCTCCTCGACCGGGCGGCCGAGTTCTTCGAGGCGGTCCCGGTACGCGTCGACCGCCCGGATCTCGGTCCGCGCCGCCTCGTACTCGGTCATCAGGCCCTTCACCAGGGCGCTGTCGGGGGCCACGCCCGCCCTCGCCAGGCCCGATTCGAGTTCGTCCTCGGTGATCTCCGCGGGCTTCGCCCCCGTGACCTTGTTCAGGATGATCCGGCCCACCGGGAGGTCGGCGGCCATGAGCTCCCGGTAGGCGTCCACGGTCTCCTGCACGGGCATCGCCGCCGGCGTCGTCACCAGGTGCACCGCCGTGAGCGAGGAGTGCAGCATCCTCGCCACCGACCGCGAGTGCTTCCCGATCGGCCCCGTCTTCGCCAGGCGCCCCGACTCGACGGTGACGTTCAGGAACTTCACCACCCGGCCCGTCGGCGGCGCGTCCAGGACGACCGCGTCATAGGCCATCCGCCCCGACTCCGCCCGCGACACCGCCTCCTTGAGCTTCCCGGTGAGCAGGATGTCCCGCAGGCCGGGCGCGATCGTCGTCGCGAAGTCGATCGCCCCGAACTTCTGGAGCACCCGCCCGGCCGAACCCAGCCGGTAGAACATCGTCAGGTAGTCCAGCAGTGCCTCGTCGGCGTCCACCGACTGCCCGAAGACCTCACCGCCGTCCAGGCCCGAGGCCAGATGCCGCTCCTCGTACCCGAGGGACGCGGCCTCGAACAGCGGCGCGATCCCTTGGCGCCCTTCGACCTCCACCAGCAGCACCCGCCGGCCGGGCCCGGCCAGGGCCAGGGCGAGCGCGGCCGCGACCGAGGTCTTCCCCGTGCCGCCCTTCCCGGTGACGACGTGCAGGCGCGGCACCGGGAGCGCAGAGGCAGTCATTCATCGGAGTCTAGTCATCCGGCGGCGATCCCGCAGATGAGCCATTGCGGCTCGCCTTCCTCGGCGACGAGCGTGAACTCCCAGGTCGCCGGGGACGCGCCGCCGTCGATGCCGATCTGGGCCTCGACCGTGGCGCCGCCCACCGAGCGGCCGGTCTCGGCCACCTCGCCCCATTCGAACCCGCGGTCGCCCTCGGCGGCCGACATCGCCGCGACCGCTTCGCTCAGGTCGCGGTCGGCCTTGTCGGTGCACAGCCAGGTCGCGGCGGCCTCGGCGTCGCGGTCGTCGAGGAGCGCGCCGAGGAACGCGGAGACGGTCCGCTCGGGCGAGTCGGTGACGCCCTCGGCGGCGGTGTCGCCGATGAACAGGCGGGTCGCGCCGAATACGAGGGCGGCGCAGAACAGGACCGCGGCGGCGGCGGTGACGACGGCCCACAGCAGGCCGGACCGGTCGCCGCCCTCGCGCGGCGCCTCGGGCGGCGTGTGCCGCCTCGGGGCGGGCTCCTGGCGCGGGACCTGCGCCGGTGAGTGCTCGGCGGAGCTCTTGGCGGTGCGTTCGCGCACGGGTTCGGCCGCGGCGTCCGACGACTGCGCCGCAGTGTCTGACGACATGGGGACTCCCTGGTTCACTGGGCGGCCTGAGGCCGCGGGACTCTTGGGGAGGCGACGCACTCTGAGCGTAGCGGTGCGCCGCGGGCGAATCAAGACGCCGTACTGTGGGCGCATGGAGAAATGGGAGTACCTCACGGCGCCGCTGCTGATCCACAACACCAAGATGATCCTCGATACGTTCGGCGACGACGGCTGGGAGCTCGTCACGGTCCTGCCGGGCGCGAACACGGAGCAGCTGGTGGCGTACTTCAAGCGCAAGAAGGAGCAGTAGCCGTGGCCGGTGTCGAAGGGGCGGTGGAGAAGGCGCTGGCGCGCCTGGGCCTGGAGCTGCCGGCGGTCGTGCCGCCGGTGGCGGCGTACCAGCCGGCCGTGGTGTCGGGGGACTACGTGTACACCTCGGGCCAGCTCCCGATGGTCGCCGGGGCCCTGGTCGCGACCGGGAAGGTCGGCGCGGAGGTCGACCCGGAGCAGGCGTACGACCTGGCGCGGATCTGCGCGTTGAACGCCCTGACGGCGGTCGCCTCGGTCGCGGAGCTCGACCGCGTGGTCCAGATCGTGAAGGTCGTGGGCTTCGTGGCGTCGGCGCCGGAGTTCACCGGGCAGCCGAAGGTCGTCAACGGCGCCTCGGAGCTGCTGGGCGAGGTGTTCGGCGAGGCCGGGACGCACGCGCGCAGCGCGGTCGGCGTCGCGGTGCTGCCGCTCGACGCGCCGGTCGAGGTCGAGCTGGTCGCCCGGCTGGCCCCGAGCGCGAAGACCGTGCTGGTCTAGGCGCTCCCCAGTTCGTTTTCACCGGTCGGTCCCGTCTCGGGACCGACCGGTTTTCACCATGTCCGTCAGGTGATGGACGGGAGGACGCGGGTCTCGACCTCGCCGAGGGCGATGGTGGTGCCGCGCGGTCCGGGCGCGGTCGCGGTGACCTTGACGACGTCGCCGTTCTCCAGGTTCCACCGGCCGGTGACGGCCTCGCCGGAGCCGTACATGAGGCCCGAGCGCAGGAGCGCGCCGCCGGCGGTGAGCTGGGCGAGCTGCTGGGCGGGCGTCCAGCAGGCCTCGGCGAAGTCGGCGCCGGCGACGGCCACGCCGTTGACCTCGATGTTCAGGTGGAGGTCGAAGCCGTACCGGTCGGACTCCTTCAGGTAGGAGGCCATGTCGGCGGCGGGCTCGGGCGCGGCGGTGCGGGCCGCGTTCAGCGATTCGATCGGGGTGACCCAGGCGCTCATCGAGGTCGCGAAGGACTTGGAGGCGACGGGGCCGAGGCCGTCGGTCTCCAGGTCCTGGAAGTCGCGGGCGGTCCAGTCGTTGAGGAGGACCGCGCCGAACACGTAGTCCTCGAACTCGTCGGGGGAGACGGGGCGGCCGAGCTCGGACTCGCCGCCGACGATGAACCCGACCTCGGCCTCGATGTCGAGGGCGCGGGTGGGGCCGAAGACGGCCTGGCCGCCGTCGAGGCGGTGCCCGGCGGGCCGCACGAGGTCCATCCCGGAGGGGACGAGCGTCGAGGGGCGGCCGTTGGAGGCGCGCGGGTAGACGCGGTCGGAGTCCTTGGCGCGCATGGTGAAGTCGACGTAGTCGGTGACCAGGAGCGGGGCGTGCATGATCGCCTCGCCGATCGGGGTGAGCCACATGGACGCGACGTCCTGGAGGCTCGGTTCGCTCAGGGCCTCCTGGACCTGGGCGCGGACCTGCTTCCAGGCGGGCTTGCCGAGCGACAGCAGCCGGTTGAGGGCCGGGTCGCGCAGGGCGGTGCAGGCGGCGCAGGTCTGGCAGTCGCCGGAGAGGACCGCCTTGTGCATGTCGAGGATCTGGTCGCCGATGCGCACGCCGATCCGCGGCAGCGTCTCGTCGGCGGTCGAGAAGACGCCGAACGGGAGATTGTGGATGTTGTAGGGGCTTTCGTCGGCCCCGGGAACCCAGCACGTGGTCACTTGTCGTCCTCCATCGGATCGGTGGTGATGGAGTAACGAGCGCGGACCGCCGGAGGTCACTCGGTGCGGCGGTGCCGGCGCAGAACTGTGAACCAGCCCACCCATGCGGCGACGGCGACGACGGCGAAGAACAGGCGCGCGCCGGTGTCGATCTCGGAGCCGAGCAGTGCGGGGACGGCGAAGACGACGGCGACGCCGAGCAGGGCCGAGCGGGCGACGGGGCCCTGGAAAGGCGTGTAGCGGCGCCAGTACGGGGCGGTTTCGTCGGCGGCGCCGAACATCTTCTCGCGCCAGGCCGGGTCGTCCTTGTCGGCGTCGACCAAGCGGCGGCGCATGCGGCGGGCCTCGGGCGGCAGGGCCGGGGCGTGGGCCTCGATGCCGTCCGGGTCGAGGTCGGCGGCGGCGCGGCGGGAGCGTTTCGCGAGGTCGTCCATGCCGAGGTCCTCGGCGATGGCCGCGAGCGTCCGGTGCGTGCGCGGCTGGTCGGGGGCGAGGTTCACGGCGTTCCAGGCGGCGTCGAGGGCGGGCTGGGCGGCCCCGGCGCGGCGGGTGATGAGCGCGTAGTGGATGTGGTGCAGCCAGGAGGCCCGGTCGAGTTCGAGGAGGCTCGCGGCGGCCTGCATGGCCTCCTCGCGGCGCCCGGAGTCGGCGAGGGCGTACCCGCGGGTGATCATCGCGCGGCGGTGGCCGGGGGTCCGGGCGAGCGCGGCCCCGGCGTAGACGAGGGCCTCGTCGGGGTCGTTGTCGGCGAGCGCGCACGCGGCGGCCATGGCGTTCGCGTCCGGATCGAGGGGGTCGAGGCGCAGCGCGGCGTCGGTCTCGGCGCGCGCGTCGGGCACCTGGCCGAGGTCGTACAGCATCTCGGCGCTCTGGAGGTGCTCCGCGAGCGTGCGCTTGGGGTCTGCGTCCATGGGTCTACTCCCGGACAGGTCTCAGGGCTGGTACAGCAACGCTACCGCGGTCGCGGCCAGACCTTCGCCGCGTCCGGTGAAGCCCAGGCCGTCGGTGGTGGTGGCGGCGAGCCTGACGGGGGCGCCGACGGCGGCCGACAGGGCGGCCTCGGCCTCGGCGCGGCGGGGCCCGATCTTGGGCCGGTTGCCGACGACCTGCACGGAGACGTTGCCGACGGCCCATCCGGCGTCGCGGACGCGGCGGGCGGTCTCGGCGAGGAGGGCGGTCCCGGAGGCGCCGGACCATTCGGGCCGGTCGGTGCCGTAGTTGGAGCCGAGGTCGCCGAGTCCGGCGGCGGAGAGCAGGGCGTCGCAGGCCGCGTGCGCGGCCGCGTCCCCGTCTGAGTGCCCGGCCAGCCCGGCCTCGCCGGGCCATTCGAGGCAGGCGAGGCGACAGGGCCGGCTGGTGTCGAATCGGTGCACGTCGGTGCCGTGCCCGATGACGTAGGGCAGGTTGGAACTCATTCAGGTCTGCTTGCGGGGCCGGCTACTTGACCGGGGCCTCCGAGAGCAGGACCTTGTCGAGGATGTTGTCGGCCTCGTCCTTCACGCAGTCCTCGGCGAGGGCGATCTCGCCGGTGAGGATCTCGCGGGCCTTGGAGAGCATGCGCTTCTCCCCGGCCGAGAGGCCCCGCTCGCGGTCACGCCGCCACAGGTCGCGGACGACCTCTGCTATTTTCAGCGGGGAGCCGGAAGCGAGCTTCTCGACATTGGCCTTGTAACGCCGCGACCAGTTGGTGGGTTCCTCGGTGTGGGGGGCGCGCAGCACCTCGAAGACCTCTTCGAGGCCCTCGGCGCCGACGACTTCCCGGACGCCGACGAGCTCGACGTTCTTGGCTGGAACCTTGACCGTGAGGTCACCCTGCTCGACGCGCAGCACGAGGTATTCCTGTTCGATACCACCGATGACGCGAGTCTCTACAGCTTCAACGAGTGCGGCCCCGTGGTGGGGGTAGACAACGGTCTCGCCGACACTAAAACCCATAGGATCGAAACCCCTTTCGCTGTGTCTAGCCTAACACGTCATCGGGGTTTTCCCCGACAGCGGATCGCCACGAATTCCCTGGTCAATTGGTATGTGACTGATTACTCTACGGCACCTTGGTCTTTCGGGCGGCGTGCGGATGAGACAAATGAGGCCTGGGTCGCTCCCCTGTGCCGGGCGCCTCCACCGGGACCGGCGGTGCGCTGAGACCTGCGTTCCATCCCGGCACCCGGCCCGGGGGAGAGGTGAGAGCGAGTCGTCTACGCTGTCGTGAGCATTCCTGTCGGAACTCGGAGAGGACCTGCAGTGGTCAAGGGGATCAGGACGGCGAACACGGCCCGCCGCGCGGCCGCCATCGCGATCGCGGGCGCCGCGGCCGCGGCGCTTTCGGCGTGCGGCGCAGGGCATGAGACCCAGACCGACCTGAAGGTGAGCGCGATCGCCGGGGTGAACGTCGACGCGGACGGCCTCGCGCTGCGCGACCTCCAGGTCGAGTTCGACTCCGCCGAGGGCTACGCGGCCGGCGACGCCGCCGCGCTGCGCGTGTGGATCGGCAACGAGGGCACCTCGGACATCAGCCTCGTCGGCGTCGAGACCGAGGCCGGCACCGTGACCTTCGTCAGCCCGGCCGCCCAGGCCGTAGAAGAGGCCGCCGAGGCCGCGAGCCCCTCCGAGACCGCCGCCGAAGGCGCGACCGAGACGCCCTCCGAAGCGGCGACCACCGCCGAGGAGGACCCGTTCGAGGGCGAGACGACCTTCGACATCCCGATCGCCGCCTCCGAGTACGTGCGCCTCGACGAGGCCGTCGAGGACGGCGACTACCTCCTCATCGAGGACCTCGCCGACGACCTCAAGTCCGGCGACACCGTCGAGGTCGTCTTCCTGTTCTCCAACGGCCAGGAAGTCGTCGCCCAGCTCCCCATCGGCCAGGACGTCACCGGCGAGGAAGAGCGCTCCTACTTCGAGCCCGAAGAGGAAGCCGAAGGGCACTAAGCAGCTTCGATTGAGCGCCCCGGTCCTGCTCGGACCGGGGCGCTCGCCGTTCACCGGCACAGCGGCCAGCGCCGGTCCACCGTCTCGTCGCGTCCCTTGCGCTTGAAGTACGCCTCCAGGCTCGCCGCGTCCTCGGCGTGCCAGCGGATCTGCGAGGCGTGCAGCTCCTGGGCGGTGAGGTCGCCGACCTCCGGGTAGAGCGCCCCGATCGCCCGCGCGAGCGCGACCGTGGCGGACGCGTCGCCGGCGGCCGAGTGGGCGCCGTCGTGGACGACCCCGTAGTGCTCCGAGGTCGCGCCGAGGGTGCGCTTGCCGCGGCGGTACTTGTCGACGCGCTTGTCGAGGACCGACGGGTCGACGATCGACATCCGCTCCCAGGCGGGCTGCTCGATGCCGTGGCGCTCCAGCTCGTACGACAGGAGCGTGCAGTCGAATCCGGCGCGGAACGCCACCACGGGGGTGCCGACGTCGACGGCCGCCCGCAAGGCGGCCGCGACCTCGCCGAGGGCCTCGGCCGCGGGCCGCCCCTCGGCCTTGACGCGCTCGTCGGTGATGCCGTGGACGCGGGTGGCGCCCGGCGGGATCGGGACGCCCGGGTCGATCAGCCACGTCAGGTCGCCGGTGCCGGTGACCAAGGCCGCCTGGACGATCCGGTCCTGCTCGACGCTCACGCCGGTCGTCTCCGTGTCGAACCCCAGCAGGGGCCCCTCAAACCATCGCTCGCTCATGTCCACACCGTACCGGGGGCCTCCGACATTCCCGCCGATGCGCTGCGCGGCACGACGAAACGGGGCGAAACGTGCAAAACCGACCCGGTGTTCGAAAGAGCGTGACGGACCCCGCGGCTACGGTTGCCGCATGGCGCAGACGCAGGGTCCGGGCGTGCCGGGCACCGTCCTGGAGGCGGTGCTGGAGCGCGTCACGTACGCGAACGAGGAGACCGGGTACACGATCGCCCGCGCCAGCCCCGCGCGCGGCGGGCAGGACCTGGTGACGGTCGTCGGGCCGCTGCTGGGCGCGCAGGTCGGGGAGTCGCTGTCGCTGACCGGGCGCTGGTCGAGCCATCCGAAGTACGGCCGCCAGTTCGAGGTCTGGTCGTACCGGACGGTCCTCCCGGCCACGGTGCAGGGCATCGAGCGGTACCTCGGCTCGGGGCTGGTCAAGGGGATCGGGCCGAAGACGGCCGCGAAGATCGTCGCGCACTTCGGGGTCGCGACGCTCGACGTCATCGACGCCGACGCGTCGCGGCTCGTCGAGGTGCCGGGGCTCGGCCCCAAGCGCACCAAGGCGATCGCGGCCGCCTGGGAGGAGCAGCGGGCCATCAAGGAGGTCATGGTGTTCCTCCAGTCCGTCGAGGTCTCCACCTCGCTCGCGGTGCGCGTCTACAAGCAGTACGGGGACGCGTCGATCGGCGTGGTCAAGAACGAGCCGTACCGGCTGGCGAACGAGGTGTGGGGCATCGGGTTCAAGACCGCGGACTCGATCGCGCGCGCCGTCGGCATCCCCGAGGACTCGCCCGAGCGGATCAAGGCGGCCCTCCAGTACACGCTGTCGCAGGCCTCGGACGGCGGGCACTGCTTCCTGCCGGCCCCGAACCTCGTCGCCGACACCGTCGAACTCCTCGCGCTCCCTTCGGGGCTCGTCGCGGCGGCGCTCGCCGAACTCGCCGAGGCCGGCGAGCGCGTGATCGCCGAGGACGTGCCGGTCGGCGACTCGACGGTGCCCGCCCGGTACCTCGCGCCGTTCTTCCACGCCGAGCGCGGCCTCGCGGCCGGGCTGCTGGCGCTGCTGCGCACGAGCGAGGACCGGCTCGGGGTCTTCCGCGGCGTCGACTGGGACAAGGCGTTCGCGTGGCTGCGCCGCCGCTCCGACGCCGAGCTGGCGCCCGAGCAGGCCGAGGCGGTGCGGCTCGCGCTCACCGAGCGGGTCGCGGTCCTGACCGGCGGGCCCGGCTGCGGGAAGTCGTTCACGGTGTCGTCCATCGTGGCGCTCGCGAGGGCCAAGGGCGCCAAGGTCATGCTCGCCGCCCCCACCGGGCGCGCGGCGAAGCGCCTCGCCGAGCTGACCGGGTTCGAGGCCCGCACGCTCCACCGGATGCTCGAACTGCGGCCCGGCGGCGACGCGGCCTACGACCGCGACAACCCCCTTGATGTGGACCTGCTGGTCGTGGACGAGTCGTCGATGCTCGACACGGTCCTGGCGAACAAGCTCGTCAAGGCCGTCCCGCCCGGCGCGCACCTGCTCCTGGTCGGCGACGTCGACCAGCTCCCCAGCGTCGGCGCGGGCGAGGTCCTGCGCGACCTCCTCGCCGCCGACACCGTCCCGCGCGTCCGCCTGACGCGGATCTTCCGGCAGGCCGCCGAGTCAGGGGTGGTCGCCAACGCCCACAAGGTGAACCAGGGCCAGTTCCCCGAACTCGACGGGTACCCGGACTTCTTCTGGTTCGCGTGCGACGACAACGACCTGGTCGCCGACCGGATCGTGGAGATCGTCGCCCGCCGCATCCCCGCCCGCTTCGGGCTCCACCCCGTGCGCGACGTGCAGGTCCTCACCCCGATGCACCGGGGCGGGCCCGGCGCGGGGAACCTGAACACGCGCCTCCAGGAGTCGCTCACGCCCTCCCGGGAGGGCCTGCCCGAGCGCCGCCACGGCGGCCGCGTCTTCCGCATCGGCGACAAGGTGATCCAGATCCGCAACGACTACCAGAAGGGGAAGGCCGGCGTGTTCAACGGCACCGTCGGCATCGTCCAGGCCATCGACGCCGTCGCCCAGACCCTGACGGTCCGCACCGACGAGGACGAGGACGTCGACTACGAGTTCGCAGAGCTCGACGAGCTCCAGCACGCCTACGCCGTCACCGTCCACCGCTCGCAGGGCTCGGAGTACCCCGCGGTCGTCATCCCCGTGACCACCAGCGCGTGGACGATGCTCCAGCGGAACCTCGTGTACACGGCGATCACGCGCGCGAAGCGGCTCGTGGTCCTCGTCGGGTCGAAGCAGGCGCTCGCGGTCGCGGTGCGCACGGCGGGCACGGGGAAGCGCCACACCGGGCTCACGCACCGGCTCGCCGCTTGAGGCTTCCGCCTAGCGGTAGTTGGTGAACTGGAGGGCGACTTCGAGGTCCTTGCCCTTGAGGAGCGCGATGACCTCCTGGAGGTCGTCGCGCTTCTTCCCGGTGACGCGCAGCTTGTCGCCCTGGACCTGCGGCTTGACGCCCTTGGGGCCCTCGTCGCGGATGATCTTCCCGATCTTCTTCGCGTCCTCGGTGGAGATGCCCTGCTTGAAGGCGATGTCGATCCGGGTCTCCTTGCCGGACTGGCGCGGCTCGCCCGCGTCCAGGGCCTTCAGGGAGATCCCGCGCTTGATGAGCTTCTCCTTGAGGACCTCCAGGGCCGCCTTCGCGCGGTCCTCGGTCTCGGCGGAGATCAGGGCCGCCTCGTCGCCGGAGCGGTCGACCTTCGCGCCGGTGCCGCGGAAGTCGAACCTGGTCGCCAGCTCCCGCTGGGCCTGGTTGATCGCGTTGTCGAGCTCGGCGAGGTCGATCTCGGAGACGATGTCGAACGAGGCGTCGGCCATGGCGTCCGGTCCTTCCAGTGTCGTTGGCGGATCACGTCGGCGCACCGCGTGGAGCGGTGCGGGACACGACGCAGGGGGCGCGACCGCCAAGCTTAGTCCGGGCCCGCCGCGGCGCGCGTCCGCGCCCGGACCGGACGGCAGTGAACGCGGTCTCAACGGGGGAGAACCCGCTTGCGCACCCCCAGGGAGGGGACGCTATTCTTGCTCTCGCTACAAGCCACGGCAGGTTACCCAAGTGGCCAAAGGGAGCTGACTGTAAATCAGCCGTCATCGACTTCGCAGGTTCGAATCCTGCACCTGCCACCAGTAGCGAGCGGCCCGCCCCGGAGCAATCCGAGGCGGGCCGTTCCGCATTTTCTGTCAACTGACCGACGGGTTTCGATCAGTCGATCAGACCTCGACGGCGGCCGCCTCGCGCGGCAGCCACGCCGCCGTCTCCCAGCCGCCCTCGGGGCGCTCCTGCGCCCGCAGCTGGCCGCCGACCGCCTCGACGCGCTCGCGCAGTCCCACCAGGCCCAGGCCCGATCCGGACTCGGCGAGGGACTCGCGGCCGAGCCGGCCGCGCGCGGCCCTGCCGTCGTCGCGGACCGACACCTCCATGCCGTGACCGCCCGCCGCCGCGACCACGACCCGCACCCGGGACGCGCCCCGGGCGTGCTTGCGCACGTTCGTCAGCGCCTCCCGCACCACCCGGTGCGCGGTCGCCGCGATCTCCGGCGCGACCGCGCCCGCCAGCTCCGGCGAGATGAAGCACGTCGCGTCGGTGCCCTCCCGGCTGAACCGGTCCACCAGGTCCTCGATCTGCGACAGGTCCCCCAGCGGGTTCACGCCCCCGCCCGCGTCGTCGTCGCGCAGCATCCGCACCATCCGCCGCATCGACGCCAGCGCCGCCAGACCCGCCTCCTCGATGTCCGCGAACGACTTCCGCGGATCGGTGGCCGTGACCTGCGCGGCCTGCGCGAGCACCACCATGCCGGTGACGTGGTGGGCGACGAAGTCGTGCATCTCGCGCGCCAGCTCCAGGCGCTCGGCCCGGCGCACCTCCTCCTGGGTCTCGCGCCGCAGCTTGTCCATGGACCGCAGGTACGCGCCGAAGCCGATGACGCTGAGCATCGCCATGAGGATCATGACGGTGCCGCCCACCGACGCGCTCTCCGTGCCCTCCGCGGCGAACAGGCGCCAGCCGATCGTCATCACCGCGGCGCCCGTGGCGAACACGACCCAGCGTCCGGGCGGGGCGTCCCAGTGGCGGACCGCGAAGAGCATGAGCAGGCCCAGCGCCAGCAGCTCGGCCGTGCCGACGCCGCGTTCGGCCTGGTCGTACACCACGTCCAGGCCCGTCACGGCCAGCGAGGCGACCGCGGCGGCCGCGATCCACGGCTTGCGGCCGGGCCGGTACCAGGTGTAGACGCCGATCGCGAACAGCGACGTCGCGATCTGCACCCACGCCACCCACGAGTGGTAGGGCGGCTTCTGGCCGGGCAGGCTCGACGCCGACTCGGCGAGCAGGACCAGCAGCAGGCCGGAGACGATGCCGATCTTGAGCAGGCGCATGACCAGCCGGTTGAAGCGGCCGGGCATGACCGCCTTGGGTGCGTTCATGGGCTCGAAGGTAACCCGGATCCGGGCGCCCTCGGTCGAACGGCCGACCCGCGGCGCCCGAAACCCGTCGCCGAGCCGAAGCAGCGGGCGACCGTTCCGGGCGAGGCTTCTGGCATGAACGAAATCTCGCAGCTCGGCACCGCCCTGGGCCTCGTGCTCACGGCCGTGTTCGTCATCGCAGGGGTGGCCCTGCCCTTCCTCCCCGACCACCGCCGGGCCCGTCGATGAGGCCCCCGATGCTCGCCGCGAGCGCCCTCGTCAAGCACTTCGGGACCGCCCCCGCCCTCGACGGCGTCGACTTCGCCGTCGCGCCGGGCGAGTCGGTCGCCGTCACCGGCCCCAGCGGCTCGGGCAAGTCCACGCTCCTGCACTGCCTCGCCGGGATCATGCGCCCCGACGCCGGGGAGGTGCGCCTCTACGACGAGCGGATCGACACGCTCTCGGAGCGGTCCCGCAGCCACTTGCGGCGCACCAGGTTCGCGTTCCTGTTCCAGTTCGGGCAGCTCCTGCCCGAGCTGCCCGCGGAGGAGAACGTGGCGCTGCCGCTGATGCTGGGCGGCACGCCCCGGCGCGCCGCCCTGGAGCCGGCCCGCGCGCAGCTGCGCAAGCTCGGCCTCGAAGGCAAGGAGGGCCGCCGCCCCGGCGAGCTGTCGGGCGGGGAGGCGCAGCGGGTCGCGCTGGCGCGGGCGCTCGTCGTCCGCCCGGCGGTCGTGTTCGCCGACGAGCCGACCGGCGCGCTCGACCGGACCACCGGCGACCAGGTGATGGGCGTCCTGCTCGACACCGTCGCCGAACTCGACGCGGCGCTCGTGGTCGTCACGCACGACCCGCGGATCGCCTCGCGCTGCACGCGCACCATCGAGATCCGAGACGGGCGCCTCAGCGGGACCCCGCGGACCGGCGACGGCTCCTTCAACGGTTTCGCGCACGCCAAGCCGGCCGAGCGCCCGGTGATCGACGGCGAGGGCCGGTTCGGTCCCGAGCAGGTCGTGGAGGTGTGGCGATGACCGGGCTCGCCTGGCGCCTGACCCGGCTGGGCGGGCGCAGCGCCCTGCTCAGCACCGGTCTGACCGCGCTCGCCGTCGCGGTCGCGACGCTGCTGCTCCAGTTCGCGGTCGCGGGGAACTTCGCGTTCGACGCCCGCGCCGACCGGACCGCCTGGCGCGACGCGCCCGAGGCGGACGGGACCGGGTCCGTGCTCCTGGCGACCGCCGCCGACCACTTCGGCGGCGACTCGATCACCCGCGTCGACCTCGCCGCGCTCGATGATGATGCGCCCGCGCCGCCCGGCATGGACGCGTTCCCCGCCCCCGGCGAAGTGTGGCTGTCCCCTGCCGCCGCCGATCTTCTCGCAGACGTGCCCGAATCCGACTTCCTCGCCCGCTACGGCCACGTCGAGGTCGCCGGGGAGCTCGGCTCCGAGGCGCTCGCGCACCCGAACGAACTCGTCGCGGTCGTCGGCCGCGACGCCGCCGACCCGGTCATGACCGCCGAGCGGTTCAACGCCGACGCCGTCTCGCCCCGTGCGATCGACGGTTTCGAAGGGGGACAGGCGGACAGCGTCTACGGCTTCTACATGATCCTGATGGTCCTGGCCGCGATCCTCATGGCCGTCCCCGCGGCGGTCTTCGGCGCCGCCGCCGCGCGCCTGACGGTGTCGCGGCGCGACGAGCGGCTCGCGACCCTGCGGCTGATCGGCGCGACCCCGGGCCAGGTGATGCGGCTGACGCTCATAGAGACCGTGGCCGCGGCGGCCGCCGGATCGGTCGCCGGGACGCTGCTGTGGATGCTCGCGACCCCGCTGGTCGCGCTCATCCCCATCGACGGCGGCCGCTGGTTCGCCGCCGACCTGTGGTCCGGCGCCCCGTGGATGCTGGCCGTCGCCGCCGCGGTGCCGGTCCTCGTCGCCGCCTCGGCCCTCATCGGCCTGCGCGGCGTCGTCATCAGCCCCCTCGGCGTCGCCCGCCGCGTCAAACCCAAGGGCCTCAAGGCGATCCGCGTCGTGGTCTTCGTCGCGCTCGCGGTGCTGTTCCTCATCGCCACGCAGCTCGTCAGCGGCAGCATGGTCGCGGTCGCGATCCTCATCGTGCTGTTCGCCGCGACGCTCGCGGCCGTGAACCTCATCGGCCCCTGGACCGTCCAGCGCCTCGGCCGCGTCCTGGCGCGCACCGCGAGGGGCCCCGCGCGGCTCCTCGCGGCCCGCCGCCTCGCCGAGGACCCGAAGGCCGCCTGGCGCACCGTCTCGGGCGTCGCCATCGCGGGCTTCGTCGCCGGGTCGGTCGCGCTCTTCCCGATGCTCACCGCCGACACGAGCACGCAGTCCACCGAGACGATCGCTGCGCTCGTCCCCGCGGCCGATTCCGAGGCCCTCGCCCAGGCCCTCACGACCGGACTCGGCGACGGGGCCGCTGTCGCGGTCGTCGACTCCAGCGGGTACCTCACCGCCGGCGACGGCACCACGGTCATCGAGGCAACCGTCTCCGGCGCGGACCTCGAAGCGGCGCGCTCGACCATGACCGCGGTCCTGCCCGGCGACCCGCCCGAACGGGAGGTCGACTCCAGCATCATGTCGAACCGCCTCGTCGGGTCGGTGCGCACCGGCGTCACGGTCGTCCTCGCGGTGGTGTTCCTCACCGCGGCCGTCTCGGCCGCGATCAGCGCCGTCGGGTCGGTCCTCGACCGCCGCCGGACCTACCGCCTCCTCCACCTCGCCGGGACCCCGCAGCGCGTCCTCGACCAGGCGCGGCGCCAGGAGACCGTGCTGCCCTTGGCGTTCCTCGGCGGGGCCTCGGTCCTCACCGGGATGCTCCTGACCGCCCCGGTCATCGGCGCCATGGGCTTCGACGCGAGCGGCGCCCTCATCCTCGGCGCGACCCTCGCGGCCGGGACCGCTTCCGTGATCGCCGCCGGGGCCCTGGCGCGGCCGCTGCTGCGGTCGGTGATGCGCGACGTGAGCCCCCGGCCGGACTAGCGCCGGACGAGACGCGACGGACGGCGGCGCGGCGAGGTACAACTGAGGATGAGAAGGTTAGGGGAACCTAACGCAGCCGCTCGACCCGAGGAGCCCGGATGGCTGAACGCCGTGGACGCAGGAGCCCGAACCTGAAGACCGCCGAGGTGGTGCGGACCGAACGCGTCACCCCGCACATGATCCGCGTCGTCCTCGGCGGCGACGGCCTCGCGGACTTCGAGTGCGGCGACTTCACCGACCACTACGTGAAGCTCCAGTTCCCGGTCGAGGGCGTGGACTACCCCGAGCCGTTCGACCTCGCGAAGGTCCGCGAGGAGTACCCGAGGGAGCAGTGGCCGGTCACCCGCACCTACACCGTCCGCCGCTGGGACCCCGCCGCCCGCGAGCTGTGGATCGACTTCGTCTACCACGGCGACGAGGGCGTCGCCGGCCCCTGGGCCGCCAATGCCGAGCCCGGCGCGCTGCTGCGCTTCGCCGGGCCCGGCGGCGGGTACGCGCCCGGCCCCGAGGCCGACTGGCACCTGCTCGCCGGGGACGAGAGCGCCCTCCCGGCCATCGCCGCCGCCGTGGAGCGCCTCGCCCCCGGCGCCCGCGCCGTCGTCTTCCTCGAAGTCGAAGGGCCCGAAGAGGAGCAGCAGCTCAAGTCCGCCGCCGACGTCGCCGTCTCCTGGCTGTACCGCGGCGACGCGCCCGTGGGGAGCCTGCTCGTGGACGCCGTGCGCGCCTACGAGTTCCCCGCGCCCGACGTCCAGGCGTTCGTCCACGGCGAAGCCGGGTTCGTCCGCGAGATCCGCCGCTACCTGCGGTTCGAGCGGGAGGTCCCGAAAGAGCGCCTCTCGATCTCCGGGTACTGGCGGGTCGGCCACAACGAGGACGGCTGGCAGTCCTCCAAGCGCGAATGGAACGCCGTCGACGAGGCCGAAGAGGCCAAGGGCGGCAACGCGTAACCCCATATCCGTCCACTGTGGGCACCGCCCTTGGGGGCTGCGCCCGCGGCCGGATTCAGGTAGTGTCGCCGGTGCCGAACGCGCACTGCGCGGGCGGCTCCCTCACCCCTGAGAGAAAGGCCCCACCGTGGCGAGCATCGATGAAGTCCTCACCTCCATCAGCGCGAACGTCGACAAGGTGACCGAGCTCCAGGGCCAGATCGAGGCCAGCAAGGCCCAGGTCGACGAGGTCCTCGGCCAGCTCCAGTCCCTCGGGATCGAAGCCGCCGCCAACGCCCTCAACCTCGGCAAGGAGCAGCTGGAGGAGACCAGCGCCATGGCCGCCGCCCTCGTCTCCAAGCTCGAAGAGGCCCGCAACTCCGCTGAACTCGCCAAGCACTCCTAGTCCGCCGCAGGCGAAGCCGACTCCCCGGGGTCGACCGCGTCCGGGTCCGCCGCGTCGCTCTTGACCCACTCCGGGTTCGCCGCGATCCACGCCGCCATCGTGTCGTCCTGGAGCGCTGCCCACAGCGACTCGGCCGCCTCGGCCTCCGCGCCCTCGTGGATGAGCTCGACGTCGCCCCAGTCGGTGCCCTGCTCCGAACTCGCGGGGACCCGGACCGTCGTCATCGCGTTCGGGTCGATGTCCCGCAGGTTCACCACCAGGTCGGCGATCGACAGGTCCTCCGGCCGGTCCAGGGTCACCTTGCCGTCGAAGCCCTCCAGCAGGTCGGTGATCTTCCCCGGGTCCTCCAGGAACCCCTGCTCCTTCGCCTTCACCAGCAGCGACTTGATGGCCTGCTGCTGGAAGTTCTGCCGCGCGTAGTCGCCGTACAGGCCCAGGTCGTAGTCGATCTGGTCGTAGAACTGGTAGCGCTGGCGCACCAGGTCCAGGGCCGCCTCCTTGTCGTACTCGTGGCAGCCCTCCTCGAACACCCGGTCCGTGTGGTGGGACTGGAACTCCTTCCACGTGCAGATCTCGACACCGCCGACCAGGTCCACCATCTCGACGAACCCGTTGAAGTCGGCCGTCGCGCCCAGGTGGAAGTCGAGCCCGGTGAGGTCGTGGACCGTGGCGACGACGTTGCCCTTCGTGACGTCCCAGTCGTCGGAGATCGAGGCCGCGTGGTTGAGCTTGTTCTGGCACGGGTTGCCCGAGAAGCCCGGCCCGCAGTCGGGGATGTCGACGAGGAGGTCCCGCGGCAGCGACACCATCGTCGCCTCGGTGAGGCCCTTGTTGACGTGCACGATGATCATCGTGTCGGACCGGGTCGACCCGCCCTGCTTGTCGACGCCGAGCACGAGGATGTTCAAGGGCCCCTCGATGTTCTCGACGTCCATCTCGGCCTGGTACTCGTCGAGGATGTTCTCCTGCGGGATCGTGTCGTCCGCGGTGCTGATCGCGTACTGCGCGAACCCGGCCGTCGCGCCCGCGACGACCAGGGTCACCCCGCCCGCGTACATCATGAAGTGGGCCCACCACGGGGCGCCGCTCTTGCCGGCCATGCGTCTCCAAAGCCTCGGGGACAATCCCAGGGAAGACGCTCCGAGACGCGCGAGGGGTTGCCCGGCGCGGTGCCGGACAACCCCTCACGGTCGGTCGGTGACGGTCAGTCGGTGGTCGCCTCCGACGAGGTCTCCTCGCCCGCCGGCGACTCGGTCGCCGTGTCCGGGGTGTTGTTGCCGGTCTGCTTGACCCACTCCGGGTACTGGGCGATCCACTCGGTCATGGTGTCGTTCTGGAGCGCCTCCCACAGCGCGTCCGCCGCGATCTGCTGCTCCCCGTCGGCGATCACCTCCGAGGACCCGACCTCGGTCTCCTGGGACGTCGCCGGGACGCGGATCGAGGTGATGTTCTCGGGGTTGAGGTCGCGCAGGTTCAGCGCCAGGTCGATCGCGCTCAACCCGTCCGGCAGGTCGAGGGTCAGCTTGCCCTCCAGTCCTTCGAGGAGGTCGGTGAGGCGCGTCGGGTCCGACGCGTAGCCGTCGGCCTTGAGCTCCTTGATGAGCGCCTTGATCGCCTGCTGCTGCATGGCCTGGCGGCCGTAGTCGCCCCACAGGCCGCTCTCGTAGTCCTCGGGGTCGTCCCACGGGTAGCGCTGGCGGATGAGGTCGAGGGCCTCTTCCTTGTTGTAGTAGTTGCAGCCCTCGGGGAAGACGCGGTTGTCGCCGTGGATCGAGGTGATCTCGTGCCACGGGCACAGCTCGATCTCGCCGACGAGGTCGACGAGGTCCATGAAGCCGTTGAAGTCCACGGTCGCGCCGATGTGGAACTCGACGCCGGTGAGGTTGTAGATCGTGTCCACGACGTTCGCGCGGGTCACGTCCCAGTCGTCGGAGATCGACGCGGCGTGGTTGAGCTTCTGCATGCAGGTGTTGTTGCCCCAGTCGGGGCCGCAGTCGGGGATCTCCACGTACAGGTCGCGCGGGAGCGACACCATGGAGACCTCGGTGAGCTCCTTGTTGACGTGCACCATGATCATGGTGTCCGAGCGGGTGGAGCCGCCCTGCTTGTCGACGCCGAGCACGAGGATGTTCAGGGGCCCCTCGATGTTCTCGACGTCCATCTCGGCCCGGTTGTTGATGATGTCCTCGGACTCGATCGTGTTGTTCGCCGTGTGGAGGGCGTACTGGGCGATCCCCGCGGTGGCTCCGGCGACGACCATCGTCACGCCGCCCGCGTACATCATCAGGTGGGCCCACCAGGGCGCGCCGCTCTTCACTGCCATGCTTCTCCCAGGGTCAGACCAGCATTGTCCCGTATCGGCAACGCCTCTGGAAGCGCCCCCCGGCCGCGCCCGGAACCAGGCTAATCGGCGGTCTCGGAGGCGTCGTCGCTAGGGCTCTCGGTAGTGGTCGGCGTCGTCACCGTCGAGCAGTCCGGGGCGGAGTCGCCGCTGAGCCAGTCGGGGTACTCGCACGCCCACTCCACCAGCGAGTCGGTCTCGATCGCCTCCCACAGGGCGTCCGAGGCGACCTCCTCGTCGGTGCCCTCGTGGATGAGCACGTACGAGGTCCCGTTGATGTTGCCTTCGGAGGAGGGCGTGCCGATCGAGAGGATCTCGTTCGGGTCCACGTCCTTCATCTGCGTGATCATGTCGACGAGGTTGTACCCGCCGACGTCGACGGTGAGCGCGTCGCCGAAGGAGTTGAGCAGCTCCACGGCCTTGACCGGGTTCGTCGCGTACCCCAGCTCCTTGGCCCGCTCCAGGATCTTCTTGATCGCCTGCTGCTGCATCTTCTGGCGCCCGAAGTCGCCCCAGGTGCCGTTCGCGTAGTCCTCGTCGGAGTCCCAGCCGTACCGCTGGCGCACCAGGTCGAGCGCGTCCTTCTTGTCGTACTCGGCGCAGCCCTCGGGGAACGTCTTGTCCGTGTGGATCGAGGTGATCTCGTGCCACGGGCACAGCTCGATCGTGCCGAGCTCGTCGACCATCTCCAGGAAGCCCTCGAAGTTCGCGATCGCGCCGCCGTTGAACTGGATGCCCGTCAGGTTCGTGATCGTCTCGGCCGTGTTCTGGAACGACTCGCCCCAGTCCTCGGAGTACGCGAACGCCTCGGTCAGCTTCGTCTGGTCTGCCGGGATGCCCGAGGGGATGTCCACCAGCAGGTCGCGCGGCAGGGAGATCATCGAGACCTGCGTCAGGTTCTCGTTGATGTGCACGATGATGTCGGCGTCGGTGCGCGCCTCGCCGCCCGCGTCCACCCGCTCGTCGGTGCCCAGGACCAGGAAGTTCAGCGGGCCCTTGATCGGCTCGCCCTCCTCCACGTCGACGCCCTGGTCGCCGAGCAGGTCCTCCTGGTTCACGGCGTTGTTGACGAGGTTCAGGCTCACCTGCGCCGCGATCGCGCCGCCGCCGGCGACGACCATGACCATCGAACCGCTGATGACCATCGCCTTCGCCCACCAAGGCGAAGCCGCCTTGACGGCTGCGTGCTTGCTCGGGTCGCCCATTGCCTCTCCCGGGAACTACAGGTGGGGTGTCGCAGCGCAGCCGGGGAGGCTGGCCCGCTCATGGGGGACACGCACGGTCCGCCGGCGGGGTTGCGTTCACCAGACAGTAGTTCATGTTCACCCGGTAACCGCTTCGCATACCATCCCGTCCGGCTCCCGGGCCGGACGAAAACGGATTACATGACCGAATACAGTATGACGCCCGCCACAACAGTCGCGAGCATGAACGCGATTCCGAGCTTCGTCCCGCTCCATGGGCGGTCCGCGACCACCCGGCCGGTCTCCCCGTGCACCGCCACCATCCGCCGCCGGCCCCGGTGCGGGTACGAGGCGAGGTACACCGGCAGCAGCACCAGGCGGTACCCCAGGCCCGCGTACGCCGTCTCGATCACCGGCACGTGCTGCGCGTCCCCGCCGACCAGGGCCCGCACCTCCCGCTCCACCTCGGCCGCCATCCGGGCCTTCGCCAGCTCCAGGCCGACCTCCGGCTCCAGGTCGTACCGCTGCACCCACCGGCCCTCCAGCAGCGCCGGATCGAACGCCGCCGCGGCCCCGAGGTCCCAGTCCCGCAGCAGGTCCGCGAGCATCCGCGCGTCCAGGCGCACCGTCGCCGGGACCACCACGTCCGCGAACGTCCGGTCCACCGTCCCCGCCGCCGGACGCCACCGCACGCCCCGCACCCTGATCCCCTGCGTCCGCTCGCCCGCCCGCGACCAGTGGAAGTCCCCGCGCGCCGCCCGGTACCGCGAGCGCGTCCACGCCCCCCACACCCAGTGCGGCAGGTACGCCGCCCGGAACGACTCCGACTCGTCCACCCGCCGGAACGCCCGCGGCGCGAACCAGCGCCGCCGCGTCCGCTCCCGCAGCAGCCGCCGCGCCGTCGCCCGCTCGATCTCGAACGGCACCAGCGCGTCCGGGACGGTGATCGCCTCCGGCGTGTCGTCCGCGTACCGCGCTTTCGCCTTGGGCGCCAACGCCGTCCAGTCGGGGTCGACCAGGCGCCGCGCCGCGGGCCGCCCGTACAGCTCGGTCCCGCAGGACTCGCACGCCAGGACGGTCGCCCCCGGGGCCACCGGCAGCGGCTCGCCGCAGGACGTGCACGGACACGCAGGGAGCAAAGCCCACCATCCTTCCATTTCGGGCACTGCGACAACTCTAAGTCCCGAACCCGCCACTCGGGGGGAGAACGCTTCGCGCCCATGCCCATCCGAGGCCCCAAGGGACGGGTCCCGCCACCTGCGGCACTGGAAATATCGCCGAAGCGGTGGCAGGATAGAGCGCGTGACGCCACGGAGGGAGCTCACGTCAGCGCGTGATTATGCCGAGCAGTACCGGCGTCTGCGCGGACTCATGCGGTCCGGCCAGGTGGCCGAGGCCGTCAGCGAGGCGACCTGGATCGTCTACAACTCCGAGACCGCCCAGCAGCGCGCCCAGGCCTGGCTGTTCATCCTCCAGGGCCAGATCAGCCAGCGCGCGATCGACAAGATCCCGAACACCATCGACCAGGCCGGCACCGCCGTCGCGCGCTGCCGCGACCCCCGCCTGGACGGGAAGTACCACGCGCTCTCGGCCTGGTACTACCACCACCACATCAAGTCCCTCGACTTCACCGCGCAGCGCCTCGTCCTCTCCTCCCGCGCCCTGCGGTCGATGACGGAGGCGAGCCAGGCCGCGGTCGACGCCTGGTACGACCTCGCGGTGATCCTCTCCAACTGCGGCTACCAGCAGCAGGCCGCCGAGGCCCTCGACCAGTGCCACACGCTCGCCGAGCGCGCCGGCGTCACCAGGTCCTCTGTGGAGGGCGTGGAGATCCGGGTGCGGGACGCCCTGCTGCGCTACTACACCGGCGATCCGCGCGCGTGCACGGGCCTGCTGCGCCAGGAGCTGCGGCGCGTGAAGCCGAACCTGCACGACCTCGACACGCGCGAGCTCGAATGGGTCCACTACGCGCTCGCGCGCCTGAGCCTGCTCGGCTTCAGCGAGCAGTGGTCGGTCGAGCACCTGCTGCCGGAGGAGACGTCGTCGGTGGAGGCGATGGACCTGCGGACGATGGCGCGCGCCTCGCGCCTCATCGCGCAGGCGCGGGGCCTGGAGGCCCTGGAGGTCCTCGAAGCGCGCGAGATCGGGGACGAGACGCTCGGCGTCATGGAGCCCCAGCACCTGCGCTCGCTCGCCTTGGTGGCCAAGGGGGACCACGCGGCGTCGATCCTCGCCGCGCACGCCACGACGTACGCGCTGTACAAGCAGATCAACGAGTTCCACACGATCTACCTCGCATCGGCGGCGGCCCTGGTCGACCACGACCAGCTGCGCCGCGCGGCCGCGGGCTGGGCCGACCGGGCGAACACCGACGAGCTGACGGGCCTGCCGAACCGGCGCCGCCTGGACGCGTTCCTCGCCGAGGTCGACGGCGACGGCATGATCGCGGTCCTCGACCTCGACGGCTTCAAGGCCGTCAACGACACGCACGGGCACCAGGCCGGCGACGCGATCCTCCAGCGCCTCGCCGCGCTCCTGTCGAGCGTGGTCCGGTCCGGGGACCTGTTGGCGCGCACCGGCGGCGACGAGTTCATCATGGTCCTGCCGGGGGCCACGGAGTACGACGCCGACGCGGTCTCGGCCCGCATCCGCATCGCCGTGGCGGCCGAGAACTGGGAGTACTCCGTCCCGGGCACGCCCGTGGACGTCTCGATCGGCTGGGCCCGCCTCGCCACCGGCGGCAACCCGGCGCAGACCCTGTGGGCCGCCGACCAGGCGATGTACCAGATGAAGCGCTCGCGCAAGGGCCTTTTAATGCCCGACGAGGGCGACGAGGAGGACTTCGGCGAGGTCTACTGGCACGGTGGGTAGACGGCGTCGAGGTCGACTCCGGCCACGGCGCCCCAGAGGCCCTCTTCGGCGTAGTGGGCGCAGGCCGCCGCCTTGTTGGCGGGATCGGAGGCGTAGTCGACGGCGAGGATGAGCTTGCCGGCGTCGTGGATCGCCTGGGTGTTGGCGAGGTTCTCGGCGCACCAGTCCTCGTCGCACGGGATGTCCTCGTTGAGGAACCAGAGCTCTTCGATGCCGATCCCGTCGATGGCGTCGAGGTAGCCCTCCTGCTCGATGAGCTCGGGGGAGTTCTGGGGGAGGATCGCGAGGCCGTCGGCGGTGTGGTCGTTCGCGGCGATGACGAGGTCGGCCATCTTGCGGGCGAGGGTCTCGCGGGTCTCGCCGGGGACGAGGGCGAGGTCGATCTCCTCGTAGGCGTTGGGCACGTCGAGGTAGACCCCGTCGAACCCGGCCGCGGCGGCCTGGTCGAGGCGCGGCTGCATGACCAGGTCCCACCAGTCCTGCTCCCAGTACTTCACGAAGTACTCGTCGGGCCAGTCGCCCCACTGGTTGAGGATCAGCCCGGCGTCGGAGGCGGCGACGGCGTCGTACTCGGGGCGGTAGGTCTCGATGGAGCCCATGGTGAAGTACGCGTAGACGGTCTTGCCGGCGTCGTGGAGGGCGCCGATCTCCTCGGCGGTCCAGTAGTCGTCGCCGCCGTCGCGGGCGAGGTCGACGACGGCGGTCGTCTGGGGCGCGGCGGCGACGGCGTCGAGGGTGCCGTTCTCGTAGCCGCTGAGCTGGTAGAGCCAGCTGCCGGGAGTCTCTTGGACGTTCGCGTTCTCGGGCGCGGTCTCGCCGAGCGGGTCGGCGTCGGCGTCCTGCGTGCAGCCGGCCAGCAGGAGGAGAGGTGCGACTGCGGCGCCGATGCGTTTCATGCCATGGAGCCTAACGCGATCCGTCTCCATTGCGAGCTTTGGTCGCATCGCCGGTGATGTCGGAGGCGGCGCGTAACTTTGAATATGGGGGGTCCCCAGGGGTCCGATTTGCGAAGACTCGCCGTGACGCTCCCGGTTCAAGCACCGGTGTTGATCGCCTCGGCGACCGCTTCGACCGCCAGAGCCCTGACGACGTCCACGTCCGCCTCAACGGCTCCGGTCGCGGCGGCGATGAACGCGTCGCCGTCCATCCGCGTGTGCACCGGGCTGACGGCCTTCGCGAGCCCGTCGTGCGCGCCCTGCGCGACCAGCGCGCAGGCGACCTTGTCGAGCCTCGCGTTGGTGACCACCACGCCGATCGTGGTGTTGCGCCCGAAGCCGCCCGAGGCGAATCCTTCGGGCCGGAGCAGTTCGCGGTCGAGCGGTCCCGGTTCGCCGAAGGCGTTCACCGCGGCCAAGGCCGTGACCACGACCGGTCCGGCGCTCACGCTCGCGGTCCGCAGCCCCGACGGGAGCGTGACCCCGCGCCACTGGCCGACCGTGGCGCCGCGGCCGGCGCCGATCGGGCCGTCGAGCGCGGGCTCGAACGGCGCCATCGCGGCGTCGCAGGCCTCGTATCCCTGGGGCGCGGCCGGAACGTTGCCGGTGCCGTCGAGGTCGTAGAGGCCCAGCGTGGGGACGATCGGCACGGCGCCGCCCGGCGTCGCGACGCCGCGGCCGCGCTCGGAGAGCCACTGCATGACGCCGTCGGCGGCGGCGAGGCCGAACGCGGAGCCGCCGGTGAGCAGGACCGCGTCGATCCCGGTGTTGGAGCGCAGGGGGTCGAGGAGCTCGATCTCGCGGCTGGCCGGGGCGCCGCCGCGGACCTCGCCGGAGGCGAGCACGGCCTCCTCGAACAGCAGCACCGTGCAGCCGGTGTGCTCGCCGGTCCAGTGGCCGACGCGAACTCCCAAGTCCCGCATCCGGACAGAGTACCGTCACGGCGCTGCGACACGCCTCTGAAATTCGATAACCGAACGGTAACTAAGTTCTTTGTAGACAGTGTCGCGGGACACCTGTGACCCAAGCTAAATACCTGGATTTCCCTCGTCGGGCGGGCTTAACATTGATTCCAGAGGCCCAGACCAGCGGAGCCGGAGCGGCGAACCCGAACCGCTTCCGCGAGCGGCCTCCCGAAGCGGTCCAAGGCGATCGCGACGGTTCCCCGCCGTCGACAATGGCGTCATCGACGAGCGGTCCCCCAGAAGGAATCCACGATCCGGCGCACCCCGCCGGGAAGGAATCATCATGCACGAGTTCGTAGGTGCGTACCTCGCAGTCGACGCCGCCAACACCGTTGCCACCTCGGCCCTGCCGAACGCTCCGGTCGTTGACGACGGTCGGGCCGACAAGCCGTATGCCTTCGGCGTCACCCGCCCCGAGAAGGTCCGTCTCTCGACCGCCGGCGTCCTGCGCCGCGTGGCCGACCGCGTCGAGGGCCGCGCCCTCGCCGGCCTGGCCCGCTAGGTCCGAGTAGGCGAGCGCGCCCACAAGGCGCCGGCCGACTGCACAACTCCAACCCGCTGAACGCGCCGCAGGCCCCCGGGCCCGGCGCGTTTCGCACGCCCGGGCACGGGTGCGGGGCCCCGGCCGTCTCGGCCGGGGCCCCGCCGCGTCACTCCCCGGTCCTGCGGCGTGAGACCAGGAACAGGACCACGCCGGCGAGCACCGCCGCGAGCGCCCCGGCCAGGATCCACGTCAGGGACGAGCCGGTGTTCGGCAGGCCGGTCCCGTTGACGGTGATCGCGCCGGCGTTGTTCGCCAGGTCGTCCTCCAGGATTCCCGGGTAGATCCCGGCGTTGTTGCGGCCGTGGACTTCCAGGACGCCGCGGTCGGTCGAGCGCGGGTCGGTGACCTTCACGGTGAACGTGAAGTCGAGCGTCGCACCCGCGTCGAGCCGGTCGAACATGCACAGGAAGTCGCTCTCGGCCGGGTCGACCTCCGGCAGGAGCTCCCGCGCCTCGTCGTCGGAGAGGCACGTCCAGTGGTCCTCGCCGTCGCTGTCGACCTCGACGAGTTCGAGCCCGTCCGGCAGCGCCCCGGTCACGTAGTAGGAGTGGATCCCGAAGAGCCCGAACGCGGTCGCGGGGCCGTTGTTGCCGATCGGGACGGTGAGCGTCTTCTCGTCCCCGGTGTTCCCGCGCGCGTTCGCATCTCCGGCTTCCAGGTCGTAGAAGTGCTCGCGGGTGACGATGTCGAGCTCGCCGACCGTCGGGTCGGAGTACTCGCTCTCCGGCTCGGTGACCTCGCGCAGCCCGATCAGGTTCGCCTCGCCCTCGTTCCAGTTGATGTCGCCATAAGTGGACTCGCGCTCGTCCTCGCTGACGGTGTAGGCGCTGATGTAGCAGACGCACACGTCGAACGGGCCGGGCGCGAGCGGGTCGACCTCGTACGGGATCGGGTCGGTCGTGGTGAACACCGTCCCGGGCGCGTCGTCGAAGTCGGTGATGACGCAGACGACCCCGCCCCAGCCGAAGAAGTCGTCGGCGCAGTTGTCGTAGGTCGCGAACGCGTCGACGCCCTGGTCGTACTCGGCGTACTCGGGCTCGGTGAAGGTGATGACGACGGCGCCCGTCCCCGGGTCGAGGGCGTCGGCCTGCATGAACTCGGCGTGGACGTCGACTGTGGAGCCGGGTTCGACGTCGGTGTACTCCAGGTTCGCGTGCCGGAACGGGAACGCCTGGGAGGGATGCGGGTTGACGATCTCGATCGCGCCCGTGTCGGTCCGGAGCTCGACCCCGTCGACGGCCACGGTGATCTCGTACCCGTAGACGCCGGTCTGGGCGTCCTCCGGAGCCCCGTACTCGAACGCGAACCACAGCTCCGACTCGGCGTTCTCGCGCACGCAGCCGATGCGGGAGTGCTCGTCGTCGTTGAAGCACGGCAGGCCCCCGCCGCCGAGGTCGCCGGTCGTGAACTGGAACGTCCCGGGGGCGGCGTCCAGGTCGAGGGCGACCGACACGGTGTGGACGCCGGGCGTGAAGTCGTCGCCGAAGACGAGCGTGAACCCGCCTTGGAGGTGCTCGTCGCCCAGGTTGACCGGGCCTTCGAAGTCGTAGTACGTCTCGGCGGGCGGCTGGGCCTGGGCGGTCGCGGGGACGGCGAGCGCCCCCGCGAGCATGGCCGCGAGGACGGCCGCCAGGCGCCTGCCCGCGCGGAGCGGAAGCGGCGGAGTCATGGGAGCTCCTTAGGACGGGCGCCCGGCTGGCCGCCGGGCGTATATGAACTAAACGCGAACGTCCGGTGACGCGTTGCGATCACCACTCGTATTTCCAGCGGAAACGCGAAAGGGCGCCCGGCCCCCACAGGCCGGGCGCCCGGGTGGGGCCTCAATCGGCGGTCGGGATGCGCCGGCCCCGGCAGGCGAGTGCGGCGACCGCGCTCGCGGCGAGGGCGGCCCCCGCGCCCCCGAGGAGGATCCGCATCGACGCGCCGGTCGGCGGAGGGCCGCCCGAGGCCGCGACGTCCAGGCCGAACCCGGCCTCGTCGTTCGAGCGGTCGGCGTCGAAGTCGAGCGGGTCGTCTCCGGTCGTGCGGGTGGCGACGGTGAGCGAGCCGTCGGCCGCCGACTCGGTGCCGGTGATCCGCACCAGCACCGGCAGGGCCTTGACCGCCCCGGCGGGCAGGTCCGCGAAGAAGAAGCACGCGAAGTCGGCCTCCGCGAGCCGCGCCGGGTCCGTGGCGGGCAGGAGGCGGGGCCATTCGGCCGATTCGGGGCAGTGCCAGCCCTCGTCGCCGACCGCGACGAGTTCGAGGCCCGTCGGCAGGTCTCCCAGGACCGCGTAGGGGCCGGTCGACTTCCAGGACGGGACGGCGCGCGCGGGACCGGCATTCGCGACCTCGATGACCACCGTGGTCTCGGTGCCCGTGCCGCCCTTGGCGTTCACGTCCTCGACCGAGAGGTCGAAGCGCTGCTCCGAGATCTCGGTGCCGACGTGCCCGAAGAACTCGCCGCCTGGTTCGGAGGCGGTGGCGGGCGGGGAGGCGTGGGCCGTGAGCGCGAACACTCCGGTCATGAAGGCCGCGGCGAGGGCGGCGAGCGTGGCGGGGATGGGTGTCACGACGGGTTCCTTCAGGTGCGGTGGGGTCCTGTTCCCTACACGACCGGGCCCCGCGATCTGACGCACCTTCGCCGCACAAACGGAGAGCGCCCGTCCGGCCGGACGGGCGCTCTCAGCGTGTTCTCTTGCAGCCGTTGACTACTCGGCGGCGTCGGTCGCGGTCTTGCGGCGGCGGGTGGCGATGAACAGGACCACGCCGATGACGAGCGTGGCGGCCGCTCCGGCCAGGATCCACGTCATCGACGAACCGGTCTTCGGGAGCGAGCCGGAGCCGCTGCCGTTGAGGGTCAGGTCCGCGGTGTTGTTCTTCAGGTCCCCGTCGAGCGCACCGGGGTACTCGGTGTCGCCGAACGCCACGACCTGGAGGAGGCCCTTGTCGGTCGCCTTCTCGTCCTTGACCTCGACGGTCAGGTCGACTTCGAGTTCGCCCTGGCCGGGCAGTTCCACGAAGATGCAGATGAAGTCCGCCGCCTCGGCGTCCTCGATCGCGGGCATCGTCTCGCGGAAGTACTCGTCGGAGTCGTCCTCGCAGTAGAACGAGTCGTCGGACTCGACCGACACGAACTCGACGCCCGCAGGCAGGTCGCCGACCAGCGCGTAGGAGCCGGGGCCGTCGAAGAAGCTCGGCGCGTCGGCCGACTCGGGGTTGCGGACCGGGATCGTCACGGTGACCTCGTCGCCGTTGTCGCCCTTGATCGCAGCGTCGTCGACGGCCAGGTCGTACGGGTTGGCGGTGGTGGTGATGTCGACGGCGCCGTAGTGCCCGTCGCCGAATTCGCCGGTCGCGCCGGTCGACTCAAGGCCGAGCAGGTTGTCGGAGCCCTCGTCCCAGAAGATCCCGCCGTATTCGGATTCGAGCCCTTCGGCGTCGATCGCGATCACCTGGTACCAGCATCCGCAGGCCTGAAGCGGGCCGGGCGCGGTCTCGCTGACGCCGTAGGAGATCGGGTCGCTCAGGGTGAACCCGGTGCCCGGGGCGTCCTCGAAGTCGGTGACGATGCAGGCGACCTGGCCGTGCTCGTTCTCGGTGCAGTTGTCGAAGTCGGCGGTCGGGGCGGCGAGGCCGTGCGGGAGGTAGTCGGCGTCCGAGAAGGTGGCGACGACGGCCGCGGTGCCCTCGGGGAGGGCGTCCTGCTGGTAGAAGTCCGGCTTGACCTCGACGAGGTCGCCGGGGGCGACGTTGTCGACGGTGACGTCGCTGTGCAGGTACTGGCCGTCGTAGTCGGGGACGACGATCTCGGTGACGCCCTCCTGGACCGCGACGCTCTCGTCGTCGACCATGACGGTGAGGGTGTAGCCCCACGTCCCCGCCTGCGCCTCGGGAAGCGCCCCGTACTCCATCTCGAAGTGCAGCGAGCCGTCGGCGTCGTGGGCGATGCAGGAGAGGGTGTTGTAGGTCGCGTCCATGCCGCAGAACCCGTCGTCGGTGGAGACGCCGCCGTAGTGCATCTCCTCCTGGTTCTCCCATTCGAGGACTGCGGTGACCTTGTGGGCGTCGGGTTCGAAGCCGTCGCCGAATTCGATGTCGAGGGTCGCCGGGGCGAATCCGGCGCCGGCTTCAAGGGTCGCGGGGTTGCCGAAGTCGATCTCCGGCTCGGTGGTCTGGGCGTAGGCCGGGAGCGCGAACGCCCCGGCGCCGAGGGCCGCGGCCCCGGCGAGGGCGGCCAGGCGCAGGGGGGCGCGCTCGACCGTGAAAAAGGGTGCAGGCATGGCAAAGCTTCCTTGACAGGTGGGAGTGGACAGTCCCTTGTGGTGGTTGCTCCGTGGGGACTTGATGACTACTAGACGCCGCCGCTCCGGCACCTGATGCACCCGATTCAGAAAATTCTGCGGAATGTAGCGCAGCGCACACGCAAGGGGCGCCCCTCCGCAAGGAGGGACGCCCCTATTCGCAGGTCGTAATGCGTTTACGCGTGCCAGCCCGGAATCGGGAAGGCCTTGGTGTACTCGCGGATCTCGGCGGCGATGACGTCGAGCTCGGCGTCCTTGCCGTCCTTCGCCGCGGCCACGGCCCGGTCGATCCAGCCCGCGATCGCGTCCATGTCGCCCTCCAGCATCCCGCGCGTCGTCACCGCGCCGGTGCCGATGCGCAGGCCCGACGGGTCGAACGGCTTGCGGGTGTCGAACGGGACCGAGTTGAAGTTCAGCTCGATGCCGGCGACGTCCAGGGCCTTCGCCGCGGGCTTGCCGCCGATGCCCTTGCTCGTCAGGTCCGCCAGGATCAGGTGGTTGTCGGTGCCGCCCGAGACCAGGTCGAAGCCGCGCGCCGCCAGGGCCGCCGCGAGCGCCTTGGCGTTCTTGACGATCTGCGCCGCGTAGTCCTTGAACGACTCCTTGGCCGCCTCGCGCAGCGCGACCGCGATCGCCGCGGTCGTGTGGTTGTGCGGGCCGCCCTGGAGGCCGGGGAACACGGCCTTGTCGATGGCCTTGGCGTGCTCCTCGTTCGCGAGGATCATGGCGCCGCGCGGGCCGCGCAGCGTCTTGTGCGTGGTGGTGGTGACGACGTCGGCGAGGCCGACCGGCGTCGGGTGCGCCCCGCCGGCCACCAGGCCCGCGATGTGCGCGATGTCGGCCATGAGGACCGCCCCGACCTCGTCCGCGATGGCCTTGAAGCCCGCGAAGTCGATGGTGCGGGGGATCGCGGTCCCGCCGCAGATGATGAGCTTCGGCTGCTCCTTGCGGGCGATCTCGGCGACCTCGTCGAGGTCCGTGCGCCCGGTGTCGCGGCGGACCCCGTAGTGCACCGAGTCGAACCACTTGCCCGTGGCCGAGACCTTCGAGCCGTGGGTCAGGTGCCCGCCCGCGGGCAGCCCCATGCCCAGGACCTTGTCCCCGGGCTCCAGGAACGCCAGGTAGATCGCCAGGTTCGCAGGGCTCCCCGAGTACGGCTGGACGTTCGCGTGGTCGGCCCCGAACAGCGCCTTGGCCCGGTCGACGGCCAGCTGCTCGATCGGGTCGATGTTCTGCTGGCCCTCGTAGTAGCGCTTCCCGGCGTACCCCTCGGAGTACTTGTTGGTCAGGATCGAGCCCGTCGCCTCCATGACCGCCTGGGACACGTAGTTCTCGGACGCGATGAGGCGGATCTTCTCGGACTCGCGGCGTCCCTCGGCCTCGATGAGCCGTTCGATCTCGGGGTCGGCGGCCGCGAGGTTCGCGGTGAGGGCCTCGTAGGCGTCGGACATGCAATGCTCCTCGCTGATCGGCATGATCTCGCACGGCGACCGGGCAGGTGGCCTTGATGACCCGAGCATAGCCGGAGCGCGGTCTCGTCGACGCTTGCGAGACGTCAATGTGTGCTGCTCGCGGGCCCGCCCGTTTCCTCACGTGTGAGACGACGCGTCCCAGCTCACGCTCACCCGATCGGCCGTTCGAGACTCCATTGCGTACACGCAGTAGCGTGCGACGTATGTCACCTAGATCCGCCGCGAAGACCGTCGGCGCCGGGTTCGCGGTCGCGGCGCTCGCCGCGCTCGCCCAGCTCGGCCTGGCCTACGGCTTCGGGCTCCTCTCCTGGGCCGACGCGGCCCCCGGTGCCGCCGACCCCGTCCTCGACTACCGCTGGAACGCCAACCTCGCCTGGGTCGCCTGGTTCTCCGCCGCGTCCTGCGTCGTCGGCGGCCTCGCCTCCGGCGCGATCGGCTCCCGCGCCGCCGCCCACGCCACCCCCGCGACCCGCTTCACCGCGGTCCTCGCCTCCGCCGCCGGCGCCTTCGCCGTCGGCCCGCTCGTCGCCCTCTCCGCCGAGCAGGGCGCCGTGTACACCTCGTTCCCCACGGACCCGCTCATCGCCTCCGGCCTCGGCGCCGCCGTCGGATTCGCGCTGGCGCTCATCGGCCTGTCGTCCCGCTCGGTCGCCGTGAACGTCGGCGCCTCCGCCGCCCTCGTCTGGCTGCTGGCGATCCTCGCCGTGTTCGTCGAGGTCGGCGACCGCGTCTCCCCGGTCACCGAACTCGCCGTCTGGGGCTCGTGGGCCGGGTCCGACACGTTCCTCGGCACCCGCGGGTTCTCGATCGCGATCCCGTTCGTGACCGGGTCCCTCGTTATCGGCGCCGTGGTCGCCGCGTTCGCGCGCCGCAGCCACATCTCCTCCTCCGGGTACCGCATCGCCGCGGCCTCCGGCATCGCCGGGCCCCTCATCGTCACCGTCGCGCACCTGGTCGCCGGGCCCTCCCGCCTCGACAACGCCGAGTCCCTCGCCGTCATGCTCGTCGGCCCCTACGCCGCCATCGCCGGGCTCCTCGGCTCCCTCATCGTCTGCGCGATCCCCAAGGCCGGCGGGCAGATCGACGACCGCGCCGAACCCCGCACGCCCCCGGCCGGACTCGTCGAGTCCGTCCCCGGCTGGACCGTCCCCGCCCCGGCCTCCGCCTTCGAGGACGAGCAGGACACGCACGACCTCTCCGCCGCGCCCGCCAAGCCCAAGCGGCCCACCCGCCGCGAGAAGCAGATGGCCAAGGACTCCGAGCGCGCCGCCAAGCAGGAGGCCCAGAAGCGCGCCGAATGGGAGCCGCAGGCCGGCGACGACGCCCCCAACCCCGACGTCGACTGGGTGCAGGAGCTCAAGGCCGTCGACATGGAGGAGGAGAAGGAAGCCCCCAAGCCGGGCCGGCGCGCCAAGAAGACCACCGCCCGCACCCGCCGCAAGATCAACAGCGAAGAGGGCACCGAAGAATAAGCGGCACAAGCAGAAAGCGGCCGGGCCCTGCAAG
>NZ_QFRW01000074.1 GCF_003265355.1 Glycomyces dulcitolivorans
ATCGAGGCCGCGCTCGCGGTCGCCGCGCGCGTCGCCGCCGCGCCGAACCTGCGGCTCGCGGGCGTGGCCGGATACGAGGGCTCGGTGACATCCGGGACCGACGCGGCCGCTGTCGCGGCCGTCGACGACTACCTCGGCGACCTCGCGACCCTGTTCGCGGCCTTGGACTTCGAGACCGACCGCCCCGTCGTCAGCGCCGGCGGCAGCGCCTACTTCGACCGCGTCGCCGCCGTCCTCGGCCCGCTCGCGGGCCGGGCCGAGGTGCTCCTGCGCTCCGGCTCCTACCTCGTCCACGACCACGGCTTCTACGCCCGCATGACCCCGACCGCGCGCGGCGGCGACGGGCCGAAACTGCGCCCCGCCCTCGAAGGACGCTCGCAGGTCCTCTCACGGCCCGAGCCCGGACTGGCGATCCTCGACGGCGGCCGACGCGACTTCCCCTACGACCAGGACCTGCCGATTCCATTGGGTTGCAATGATGGCGCCGGGCGGGAAAAGCCTTTGGATCTCGGGGGTGCCCAGTGCCCGCAGATCTCCGACCAGCACCTCTTCCTCACCGGGGCACCCGAGGGCCTAGAGGTCGGCGACGTCGTGCGGCTCGGCCTCTCGCACCCGTGCACGAGCTTCGACAAGTGGCGGCTGCTCCCGGTCGTCGACGAGGAGACCGGCCGCGTGGTCGACGCGGTCCGGACCTTCTTCTAACGCCCCCAGCGCTTCCCGGATCGCCTCGACCGCGGGGCGGTTGCCCGGCAGCCACGGGACCGAGTCGATCTCCTCGGGCAGGAGCCAGCGCAGCTCGGCGTGCTCCTTCGCGTGCGGCTCGCCGCTTTCGAGGTCGGCGTAGTAGACCCGCAGGAGGAACCGGCCGCCGCCGGTGGCGAGGTCGCCGATGACTCGCTCGCCGACCGCGATCTCGACGCCGAGCTCCTCGCGGCACTCGCGCCGCAGCGCCTCGGGCTCGGTCTCGCCCGGTTCGAGCTTGCCGCCGGGGAACTCCCACAGGCCGGCCAGCTCGGGCGGGTAGGCGCGGGCGGCGGCCAGGACCGCGCGGCCGGAGCGGATCGCGGCGGCGACGACGACACGGGGTTCGGCAGGGCGCTCTTCGCTGCGTGCTTCGCTCACCGGCCGGAGTCTAGGGCCCGGCACGCGGATCGGGGCAAGGCGGTGCCGGAGTCTTCTCGGTGCCCGCGGGCCCACTGGAACCGCGGTGGTGCTGCCAGGTCTCGGCGGCATGGCGAGCGGCCGGCCCCGGGCATGCCGCCGGGGTGAGCGGCGTCTGGGAAAGGGCCCCCCGTTTCGAAGCTAGCGCGGGGTACCTGAAGGGGAGCTGAAGCGGCTGGTGCGCCTGTTGCCGTGTTGAAGGCGTTTCGTTATCTTTCGCGCGATCGATAACGATGCGTGAGCACTAGTGAGCATCCTGTTGTTCATACGTTCGGATGATGTTGCATGGCCCGGGTGGTCAGGAATCGTGTCCATCGGCACAAAACCAGGCAAGAACCGTCCTGGGAAGTCACGTATTCCCGGTTAATCCCATTTGCCGCCCTGGACAGAAGCTGAACGACGGGGAAGACTCGGTTCAGAAATGATAAAGATCCGGCGACAATTCAGACACGAACGCCCCTCGTGACTGCCGGGTCGCTGTCAGACCAACCTTACTGATCGGTCGCAGCCCTGCCTCGGCAGGGCGCAGCTCTGCTGGATGCGGCACTTCGGAACGGCGACATGGATGGCGACGGTGCCATGGGGAGAACGGAGCAAGACGACAACGTGCTGCTGGACGCATTGAGGGAACTCAACGGTTGGGTAGCGGACGACGGCCGCCTCTCGCGGTCGCTGCCGCTCGACGACTCCCAGCACGCCGAGCTCGCGGAGCAGATCAAGATCTTCTCGGACACGCTCGGCGTCCGCCCCGACGTGCGGCGGACCGACGAGGCCACGCTCATCGTGCTCGCGCGCGAAGGCGGATTCAGCCTCACCGACGTGACCTTCGCCGGACGCGTCGAGACCGCCTACATCACCATCGCGGGGGACCTCGCGACCGAGGAGACCCACCTCTCCAAAGGCCGCTTCCGCTGGCTCAGGCGCGGCGAATAGCCCCCGAGCCGGCAACGGCCCCGTGATGGACAGTGCCACAGCAGTGGCACCGGACAGGCGGCGCAAAGCAAGGCGGACCGCCGGGAACCCCACCTCCCGGCGATCCGCCGAACACGCGGAAGGCCCGCACCCGGTGCGGGCCTTTTCGCTTGCGCGGCAGCGGATGCCGCGAGTCAGACGTTGAAGCGGAACTCCACCACGTCGCCGTCGGCCATGACGTAGTCCTTGCCCTCCATGCGCACCTTGCCCGCGGCCTTGGCCGCCTGCATCGTGCCGGCCTCGACCAGGTCGCCGAACGACACGATCTCGGCCTTGATGAAGCCGCGCTGGAAGTCGGTGTGGATCTCCCCGGCCGCCTCGGGAGCGGTCGCGCCCTGCTTGATCGTCCAGGCGCGCGTCTCCTTCGGGCCCGCCGTCAGGTACGTCTGGAGCCCCAGCGTCTCGAACCCGACGCTCGCGAGCCGGTCGAGGCCCGGCTCGGTCTGCCCCGTCGACTCCAGCAGCTCGCGCGCCTCCGCCTCGTCGAGGTCGATGAGCTCGGACTCGAACTTCGCGTCGAGCACCACCGCCTGCGCCGGGGCCACCAGCGCCCGCAGCTTCGCCGCGAGGGCCTCGTCCGAGACCTGGTCCTCGTCGACGTTGAACACGTAGATGAACGGCTTGGCCGTCAGCAGGTGCAGGTCGTACAGCAGCTCGGTGTCGAGCCCGGCCGCGAAGACCGTCTTCCCGCCGTTGAGGACCTCCTGCGCGGTCTGGACGGCCTCCAGCTTGGCCCGCGCGTCCTTGTTCATGCGCGCCTCGCGCTCCAGGCGCTTGAGGGCGTTCTCGACCGTCTGGAGGTCGGCGAGGATCAGCTCGGTGTTGATCGTCTCGATGTCGTCGACCGGGGAGACCTTGCCGTCGACGTGGGTGACGTTGCCGTCCTCGAAGACCCGCACGACCTGCGCGATCGCCGAGGTCTCGCGGATGTTCGACAGGAACTGATTGCCCTTGCCCGCGCCCTCCGAAGCGCCCTTGACCAGCCCCGCGATGTCGACGAACGTGACCGTCGCGGGCAGGATCTTCTCGGAGTCGTAGATCTCGGCCAGCTTCGGCAGCCGGTCGTCCGGGACGGCGACGACGCCGACGTTCGGCTCGATCGTCGCGAACGGGTAGTTCGCCGCGAGGATGTCCGAGCGGGTCAGCGCGTTGAACAGCGTGCTCTTGCCGACGTTGGGCAGGCCGACGATACCGATGCTGAGTTTCACCCGTTCAATTTAACGAGGTCAGGGACGTCAGTGATACGGGGAGTCCTGCGGGCGCAGCCGAACCACAGTCAGCCGGTGCGGACCCGAGGGTTTCTTTGAAGTCGGTGACCGTTGTCACAGACTATTTCGAATAGGCGCCGCAACGCGGGACTGATTCGATCGTTAGTTCGAGAAAGGAGGGCTGGCAGGGACCGGCATGGCGTGGGAGGTAGGGATGGGCAAGCTTGAAACCCGAAAGGCACGATTTCGTTACCGGCTCCGCCTGTCCGGCAGCGCCCTGGAGGTGTTGACGGCTGAATGGGACCGTTGTCGTTGGGTATGGAACGAGTGCGTCGCCACGGCTCTCGCCGCATATCAGGCCGGGGAGGAGTGCGGGCCCGCGCGGTTGGATCGCAAACTCACCGGTTGGCGTGCAGCGCATGAATGGCTGCGAGATGGTTCTTCGGTCGCCCAGCAGCAAGCCGTTCGCAGCTTCGGCATCGCACGGGCCGCGGCTCTCAAGGACATCAAGAACCGGGTTCCGATCGGCCGTCGTCATGGACTTCCCCGATTCAAGTGCAAGAGTCGGGTTCGTCCGTCTCTCAACTACACCCGTCGAGGCTTTCGTCTCAAAGATGATCGGCTTCTGCTTGCGGGCGGCATCGCACTCACGGTGGTCTGGTCGCGGCCCCTGCCACAAGAACCTTCGAGCGTGCGTATCTATCAGGACAGCCTCGGCCACTGGTATGCGTCATTCGTGATCCCCGGATCTGCGGAACCGTTGCCAGCGACCGGCAGGGCGGTGGGAATCGACTGGGGAGTCAAGGTGCTGGCTACTGCGAGTGCAGACGGCCATGATCTCTCCCACCCCGCCCATGGGAAGCGGATTGAAGCGGAAGTTGCGCGTCGGCGGCGCTCCATGGCGCGCCGAAGGCCGGACTCAGGCGACGGGTGTTCAAAGGGATATCTAGCGGCTCGGCATCTTATGGCAAAGGCGTACAAGAAGGCGGCTCGCCAGCGCCAGGAGACTGCGAGAAAATGGGCGAAGCGGCTGGTCCGGGAGTTCGACCAGATCGCAGTCGAAGACTTCCGGCCGAAATTCATGTTCAAGTCGACTATGGCGCGCAAAGCTTCGGATGCGGCAATCGCGGCAACGAAGCGAGAGCTCATCGCTATGGCTCGCAAACACGGTAGAGACCTCCAGTTGGTCAACCCCGCGCACACGACGACCGATTGCGCGCAGTGCGGAGCGAGAACCAAGACCGCACTGCCGTTGTCAGAGCGGACTTACAGTTGCGGAAGCTGCGGGCATCGCGGACCGAGGGACAAGAACTCGGCGATGGTCATGCTCGTTCGGGCTGGTTTCAACCCGACCGGTGTTGAGAGCACAAGACCTGATCGATCGCCGGTCGATCAGGCTGCTTGAGTCGGGAACCTTCGCTTGAACTGAGCGGAGGGGATTCAAGAGAGTCGATTCTAGAAGAGCTGGGGGAGCTGGTCGCCGGGCCGGTGTGGGGACCAGACGCCCAGGATTTTCTAAGCGACGAGGAGGCCGATCCCCAGCGTCAGGGTCCCCGCCGCGAGGCTCGCCGCGCCCGCGTAGAGGACGACGATCGCCTTGTTCGGTTCGGTGCGGCCCTTGCCCGCCATCGAGGCGAAGAACCCGCCCGACATGAGGATCGCGGCGAGCGGGATCCCGGCCCGGGCGACCCAGCCCCAGAACCCGTCCAGGCCCGTCGCGTCGGCCAGGACCAGCCCGACGAGGCTGAAGATGACCAGGACGCCGGCGTGGGCGTGCCCGGCGCGGGAGAAGGACTTCTGGAACTCGGTGAAGGGCACCTTGCCGCTGGCGATCCGGACCAGGAAGGTGCCGCCGAACTCGATGGTGACGACGGTGAGCAGGACGATCCCGGCCAGCAGGCGCGAGGCGTCGCTCAGGGCGAAGGCGGATTCGAACATTGAGGGCTTCCAATCTCAAGGCGGTTCTGATCTTGAAGATACGCAGCTGTCTTGACAGTGTCAAGTTTTTCCTCGGGTGACGGCCCGTGTCGTTTGACACTGTCAAGATCCGCGCTAGAGTGGTCCCCGTGACCGACCGCTACCACCACGGCGACCTCCGCCGCGCCCTCATCGACGCCGCCGTCGAGGCCGTCGGCGAGACCGGCCCGAGCGCCCTGAGCCTGCGCGCCGTCGCCAAGCGCGCCGGCGTCTCCCACGCCGCCCCGGCCCACCACTTCGGCGACAAGGCCGGCCTCCTCACCGCCGTCGCCGCCGAGGGCTTCGACCGCTTCGCCGACGCCCTCGACGCCGCCTGGGACGCCACCGGCGACTTCAAGGCCGTCGGCGCCGCCTACGTCCGCTTCGCCATCGACAACAGGGCCCACTTCGAGATCATGTTCCGACCCGAGCTCATCCACGAGGACGACCCCGACCTCCACCGCGCCGAGGCCCGCTCCCGCGCCGCGCTCCACCGCGGCGCCGGGGCCGTCGAGCCCGAGGCCGACTACAACCCCGCCGCGCTGGCCGCCTGGTCCTTCGTCCACGGCTTCGCCGGGCTCCTCATCGCGGGCAACTTCCCGCAGTCGGTCGTCGACGACCCGGAGGCGGCGTTCGCGGCCGTCGGCCGCTACCTGCGCATCGGCGAGGACTAGCCCGCCCGCGTCCCGTCCGGCTGTGGCCCCCGGCTCATTAAGTTGTGCACAACTTAGTTGTGCGCTATGGTTCTGGTCATGGACGCGACACCGAGGCTCCGCGAGCAGGCCTGCTTCGCCCTGTACACCGCCTCCCGCGCGGTGATCGGGCTCTACCGGCCCATGCTCGACCGGCTCGGGCTCACCTACCCGCAGTTCCTGGTCCTCATGGCGCTGTGGGAGAGCGACGGCCTCACCGTCACCGAGCTCGGCGACGAGCTCCAGCTCGACTCCGGCACCGTCTCGCCGCTGCTCAAGCGCCTGGAGGCCGGCGGGTTCGTCGAACGCCGCCGCGAATCCGACGACGAGCGCCGCGTCACCGTCCACCTCACCGAGGCCGGCGCCGCCCTCGAAAGCCGCGGCTGCGAGATCACGCAGGTCGTCGGCGAGGCCTCCGGCATGTCGTACGGGGAGCTGATCGCCTTGCGCGACAAGCTCAACGAGTTCACCGCGGCCATCCACGACCGCCAATCCACCACCGAGTAAGGGGAAACCACATGGAACCGCTCTACGTCGCGCACGCCGTGTCCTCCGGCGAGGGCCGCAACGGCCGCGTCGCCACCGACGACGGCATCATCGACCTCGACCTCGCCATCCAGAAGGAGCTCGGCGGCCCCGGAGGCAAGGCCAACCCCGAGCAGCTCTTCGCCGCCGGGTACGCCGCCTGCTTCCACAGCGCGCTCCAGATGATCGCCCGCCAGGCCAAGGTCGACCTCGGCGCCTCCAGCGTCGAGGCGAGCGTCGGGATCGGCAAGGAGGGCGAGGGCTTCGGCCTCAACGCCATCCTCGAAGTCTCGACCCCGGGCGCGATCCGCGACGTGGCCGAGGGCCTGGTGGAGAAGGCCCACATGGTGTGCCCGTACTCCAACGCCACCCGCGGCAACATCTCCGTCGAGATCGACCTCGTCCAGGCCGCCGACGACTAGGCATCGCATGTGACGAGGGCCCGGCACCGCGGAAGCGGTGCCGGGCCCTCGAACGTGAACGGGGCGTGTCTCGGCGGTTCTGTGCAAAACGGACATTCGCAGCACCCCTGACAACAACCCTGCCGCAGGGGTCCGACAATCCGGCTAAGCGGGCTTCTTGTCCTTGCGGAAGATCTTGCGGCCCAGCCACACCAGGGGGTCGTAGCGGTCGCCGGCGACGCGCTCCTTCATCGGGATGATCGCGTTGTCGGTGATCTTGATGTGCTCGGGGCACACCTCCGTGCAGCACTTGGTGATGTTGCAGTACCCCAGGCCCTGCTCGTCCTGCGCCGCCTCGCGCCGGTCGTCGCGGGCGTCGAGCGGGTGCATGTCGAGCTCGGCCGCGCGGATGAACAGGCGCGGGCCCGAGAACGGCGGCTTGTTCTCCTCGTGGTCGCGCACCACGTGGCAGGTGTTCTGGCACAGGAAGCACTCGATGCACTTGCGGAACTCCTGGCTGCGCTCCACGTCGACCTGCTGCATCCGGTACTCGCCCGGCTTCAGGTCCGCCGGGGGCGCGAACGCCGGCATCTGCCGGGCCTTCTCGTAGTTGAACGAGACGTCGGTGACCAGGTCGCGCACCACCGGGAACGTCCGCAGCGGCGTGATCGTCACCGGCTCGCCCTCCGCGAACAGGTTCATGCGGGTCATGCACATCAGCCGCGGCATCCCGTTCACCTCCGCCGAGCACGAACCGCACTTGCCCGCCTTGCAATTCCAGCGCACCGCCAGGTCCGGGGCCTGCTCGGCCTGGATGCGGTGGACGACGTCGAGGACGACCTCGCCCTCGTTGACGGCGACGTCGAACTCGGCGAAGTCGCCGCCCTCCGCGTCGCCGCGCCACACCCGGAACGTCCTCGTGCTCATCAGGCGTCCTCCGCTTCCGTCGACCGGTATTCCTCGGGGGTCATGTACTTGGCCAGCTCACTGGTGTCGAAGAGCCCCAGCAGCTCCGGCGTCATCGACGGCACGTCCTGGCGCGCCAGCGCCAGCTCCCCGCCGTCCAACGTGGCCACCAGGTTGATGCGGCGCCACTCGGGGTCCATGCCCGGGGCGTCCTCGCGGGTGTGCCCGCCGCGCGACTCGTCGCGCTCCAGGGCGGCCTTCGCGGTCGCGACCGAGCAGACGTACATGTTCCGCAGGTCGAGGGCGAGGTGCCAGCCGGGGTTGTAGGCGCGTCCGCCGACGGCGGTCACGTTCTCGATGCGCGGGCGCAGGGCCTCCAGTTCGGTGAGGGCCTCTTCGAGCTCCCCGGCCTTGCGGATGATCCCGACGAGGCGGCCGTTGATCGCCTGGAGCGCGGCCTGGAGCTCGTACGGGTTCTCGCCGTCGTTCGCGAAGGGCCGCAGGGCGTCCGCTTGGGCGGCGGCGATCTCGTCGTCGCTGAGCTTCGGTGGTTCGGTCGCGGTGGCGTGCTCGGCGGCGAACTCGCCGGCCCGCTTGCCGAAGACGAGGAGGTCGGAGAGGGAGTTCCCGCCGAGGCGGTTGGAGCCGTGCATGCCGCCGGAGACCTCGCCGGCCGCGTACAGGCCGGTGACCGAGGACGCGGCGGTCTCGGCGTCGACTTCGATGCCGCCCATGATGTAGTGGCAGGTCGGGCCCACCTCCATGGGTTCGGCGGTGATGTCGACGTCGGCGAGCTCCTTGAACTGGTGGTACATCGAGGGGAGGCGCTCGGTGATGTACTCGGCGCTGCGGCGCGAGGCGATGTCGAGGTAGACGCCGCCGTGCTCGGTGCCCCTGCCCGCCTTGACCTCCGAGTTGATGGCCCGCGCGACCTCGTCGCGGGGGAGCAGCTCGGGGGGCCGGCGGTTGGTGTCGGGGTCGGTGTACCAGCGGTCGGCCTCGTCGGGGTTGTCGGCGTACTGCGCCTTGAACACCTCGGGGATGTAGTTGAACATGAAGCGTTCGCCGTCGGAGTTCTTGAGGACGCCGCCGTCGCCGCGGACGGACTCGGTGACGAGGATGCCGCGCACCGATGGCGGCCAGACCATCCCGGTGGGGTGGAACTGGATGAACTCCATGTTGATGAGGCTGGCGCCGGCGCGGAGCGCGAGCGCGTGGCCGTCGCCGGTGTACTCCCACGAGTTCGAGGTGACCTTGAAGGAGCGGCCGATGCCGCCGGTGGCGAGGACGATCGCGGGCGCGGCGATGGCCATGAAGCGGCCCGTGCCGCGCCGGTACCCGAAGGCGCCCTTGACGGCCCCGTTCTCGACGAACAGCTCGGTGATCGTGGTTTCGTCGATGACCTGGAGCTTCTCGGCGGGTTCGCCGGCTTCTTCGTCGTCCTGCTGGAGGGAGACGAGCTTCTGCTGGAGGGTGCGGATGAGTTCGAGGCCGGTGCGGTCGCCGACGTGGGCGAGGCGCGGGTACTCGTGGCCGCCGAAGTTGCGCTGGCTGATCTTGCCGTCGGCGGTGCGGTCGAACAGGGCGCCGTAGGTCTCCAGCTCCCAGATCCGGTCGGGCGCCTCCTGGGCGTGGAGTTCGGCCATCCGGTAGTTGTTGAGGAACTTGCCGCCGCGCATGGTGTCGCGGAAGTGGACCTGCCAGTTGTCGTTGGCGTTGACGTTGCCCATGGCGGCGGCGGCGCCGCCTTCGGCCATGACGGTGTGCGCCTTGCCGAACAGGGACTTGGAGATGACGATGACGGTCTTGCCGGCGAGGCGCGCCTCGACCGCGGCGCGGAGCCCGGCGCCGCCGGCGCCGATGACGAGGACGTCGCAGGCGAGGTGCTCGACCTCAGTGTGGTTGTCGCTCATGCTCTTTTCCCTTTACCCGATGAACCGGAGGTCGGTGATCCAGCCGGCGGCGACGGCCATGACGTAGAAGTCGGTGAGCGCCAGGGACGCCAGCGTGATCCAGGCCCACATCATGTGGCGGGCGTTGAGCGCGCTGGAGACCGTCCAGAACCGGTACCGGACCGGGTGTTTCGAGAAGTGCTTGAGGCGCCCGCCCATGACGTGGCGGCACGAGTGGCATCCGAGCGTGTAGCACCACAGGAGGACCACGTTGGCCCACAGGACGAGGTTGCCGAGGCCGAGGCCGAAGCCGTCGGGGGAGTGCATGGCGAGCACGGCGTCCCAGGTGTTGATGACCGAGATGATCGCGGCGGCGTAGAAGAAGTACCGGTGGAAGTTCTGCATGATGAGCGGGAAGCGGGTCTCGCCGGTGTACTTGGCGTGCCCGTCGGGGACGGCGCACGCGGGCGGCGAGAGCCAGAACGACCGGTAGTAGGCCTTGCGGTAGTAGTAGCAGGTGAGCCGGAACGCCAGCAGGAACGGCAGGCTCAAGGCGGCGTAGGGGATGAGCGGGTGGTCCGGGAGGAACCGTCCGAAGTGGGCGGACTCGGGGACGCAGGCCACCGAGACGCACGGGGAGTAGAACGGGGTCAGGTAGTGGTAGTCGGCGACCCAGTAGTCGCCTTGGTAGAAGACCCGGAAGGTCGCGTAGGCGACCCAGGCGGTGATGCCGAGAACCGTCAGGATCGGGCCCCGCCGCCAGTTGTCGATCCGCAGGTTCCTCGCCTTGACGGCGGCCCGGGGCGGCGACGAGACGGCACTGTCTTCGGTCGTGGTCATCAGCGCAGGATATCCCTGAACCTGTGACGTAAGTCCATGGGGTACATCACAATTACGAGCTTTTCTCTTACTGGGACTGTAGATTGCAAAGTTTCTCCTGAGTCCTCACAGTGCCTTCTGGGGCGCGAGTGGCACCGCCCCGCCGTTAGGCTTGGGCCCATGAGCGCACGCGGGATCCTGTTCGTCCACGCCCACCCCGACGACGAGACCGTCTCCACCGGGTCCACCCTCGCCCACTACGCCGCCCGCCCCGACGTCCACGTCACCGTCGTCACCTGCACCCTCGGCGAGGAGGGCGAGATCCGCGTCCCCCACCTCGCGCAGCTCGCCGCCGACCAGGCCGACCAGCTCGGCGGCTACCGCTACTGGGAGTACCGGAACGCCGTCGCCGCCCTCGGCGTCACCGACACCCACTTCCTCGGCGGCGTCGGGCGCTGGAGGGACTCCGGGATGATGGGCCTGCCCGCGAACGGCCACCCGCGCGCGTTCTGGGGCGCCGACGTCGACGAGGCCGCCGCCGACCTCGTCGCGGTCCTGCGCGACCGCCGCCCCGACGTCCTCGTCACCTACGACCCCGACGGCTTCTACGGCCACCCCGACCACATCCAGGCCCACCGCGTCGCCATGCGCGCCGCCGACCTCGCCGCCGACCCCGGCCACGGCGCCGGCGAGGCCCACGACGTCCGCAAGATCTACTGGACGACCATCCCCCGCGCCGTCATCAAAGCCCAGTTCGCGGCCTTCGCCGGCGCCAGCGACAACCCCTTCGCAGGCGCCGCCTCCGTCGACGACCTCCCCTTCGGGTCCCCCGACCACGAGATCGACGCCTGCATCACCGCCGGCCCCCGCGCCGCCGAGCAGAAGCGGGCCGCCATGGCCGCCCACGCCACCCAGATCGCCCCCGGCGACTGGCTCGACCTCCTCGGCGACAAGCTCGGTGACGACGCTGCCGCCGCCGAGTACTACCGCCTCGTCAAAGGCGAGCGCGGCCCCGGCGAGGGACCCCACGGCTGGGAGTCCGACCTCCTCGCCTGACGGTTGGCCGCAACCGGACCGGGGTATCCACCCCGGACCATGAACGACTTCCTCGCACAACTCGGGCCCGTCGCCCTCGCACTGGTCCTCGGCATCATCGTCGGCGCCGAACGCGAATGGCAGGGCAAACCCGCCGGCATGCGCACCCACGCGCTCATCGCCGTCGGCGCCGCCCTCTTCGTCCTCGTCGGCCGCTACGGCTTCGGCGGCATCGAGCCCGGCACCCCCGGCGTCGACCCCGCGCGCATCGCCGCCCAGGTCGTCACCGGCGTCGGCTTCCTCGGCGCGGGCGTCATCTTCTTCCACCGCAACCTCGTCTACGGCATGACCACGGCCGCCTCGATCTGGTCGGTCACCGCGATCGCCGTCGCCTGCGCCGCCGGGCTCTACTGGATCGCCGTCGTCGTCGCCGCGATGCACCTGCTCGTCGTCGCCGGACTCGCCCCGGTCGAGGACTGGATCGCCCGCCACGTGCGCGCGAACGAGCCCAAGAAACCGGGCGACGGCGGGGATTGAGGAATGAAGGGGGACTGGGCGCCCCCGGCAGGATTCGAACCTGCGACCATCGGATTAGAAGTCCGGTGCTCTATCCAGCTGAGCTACGGAGGCACGGCGGGGACGCACACGGCGCCGCGCCAGCGCAAGAATACCCGGCCTGCGGGGTGCGCGGGGGACGGGGAGCCGGGATGCGGGCACGGATACGGGGCGTCGCGAGAACACCCCAAACGATTCTCTACGACGCCCCGGAATTGCTGACCCACATCAATGAGTAGTCCTTGAGCGCTCAAGTGTCAAGCGGCGCGCGGCGTGTTGACGCTGATTCGTTATCTTGCCCTAAGTGGGCGGCAATGCCCGCTATGCCTCCCGACTGGTTGCGGCCCTAATGGACAGGCGGGGTGAAATCAGGCACGTACCGGACGTGCACGCAGCGTGAGGCACCGGACCGCCGAAGGCCCGCCCCGGATTCGCGAAACGCCGCCGCTGGCGCCGCCGTGCCACACTTGGGCCAGAGCCGACTGTGAGGAGCGGGCATGAGCGACGAACGGCCACCGGCCGAAGACGCCCCGAACGAGGTGCGCGAGACCACTCGCGAACCGGTCATCCTGCGCGGCATATCGACCCGGGCCTGGGAGCACCCCGCCGACCGCGGCGCCCTCGTCGCCCTGCGCGAACTGCGCGGCTTCGACATCGTCCTGCGCAAGCTCTCGGGCGTCATCTCCGAGCGCGCCCTGCGCCTGAGCTACCTGGGCTCCTCGATCAAGGTCGACCGCCACCAGTACGCCCGCGTCCACGACGCCTACCTGTCGGTCGCCGCCGTCCTCGACGCGACCGACCTCCCCGACCTCTACATCACCCGCAACCCCGACCTCGGCGGCATGTGCATCGGCATCGACAAGCCGATGATCGTCATCAACTCCGGGTCCCTCGACCTCCTCGACGAGACCGAACTGCGGTTCCTCCTCGCCCACGAGCTCGGCCACGCCCTCTCCGGGCACGGCCTCTACCGGACCCTCCTCATGGTCCTGCTGCGCCTGACCACCTCCGTCGCATGGATTCCCGTCGGCGTCGTCGGCCTGCGGGTCATCACCGCCGCGCTCTACGAGTGGAGCCGCAAGTCCGAGCTGTCGGCCGACCGCGCCGGCGCGCTGGCCGTCCAGGACCCGGCCGCGGCGATCCGCGTCATGGCGAAGATGGCCGGCGGCGGCGACCTCAGCGACGTCGACACCGCGGCGTTCCTGGAGCAGGCCAAGGAGTTCGAGACCGGCGGCGACCTGCGCGACAGCTTCCTCAAACTGCTGCTGCTGGAGACGCGCAGCCACGACTTCGCGGTCGCCCGCGCCGCCGCGATCAAGACGTGGATCGACGAGGGCGAGTACCGCGAGTACCTCGCCGGGGCCTACCCGCGGCGCGAGGGCGACGGCGACGCCTCGATCACCGCCGAGGCCAAGGCCGCCGCGAAGTCCTACAAGGACCTGTTCGAGAACTCGGGCGACCCGCTCGCGAAGCTCCTGCGCAAGTTCCGCGACCGGCCGTAGCGACAACGGAAACGGGCCCGGTGCCGCGGCGCAGCTTGCAAGCCGCGCCATGTGTACAGCCGACCGGGCCCGTTCTCATTTCCTCTAGCGCTTGAGCTTCTCCAGCAGGAGCGCCTCGGCCGTGCAGACCCGCTCGAACATCTTGATGTCGAGGGACTCGTTGGGGCCGTGCGGGTTCGAGTACTGGTCCTCGACGCCCGTCACCAGGATCGCGGCCTCCGGGTACAGCTCCTGGAACGTCGCGATCATCGGGATCGAGCCGCCGATGCCGATCTCGACCGGCTCGGTGCCGTCCCACGCCTCCGCGAACGCCTCGCGCGCCGCGTCGAACGACGGCCCGGTCGCGTCGATCGCGCACGGGTCGCCAAGTCCCCCTTCGGGAGTGACGGTGACCTGCGCGCCCCACGGGGCGTTCGCCTCGAAGTGCGCGCGCACCGCCTTGAGGGCGCTCTCGGCCGAGTCGCCGGGGGCGAGGCGGAACGAGACCTTCGCGCGCGCCGTCGGCTGGAGCGCGTTCGCCGACTCCGCCGCGCCCGGCGCGTCGATGCCGAGCACGGTCGCCGTCGGCTTGGTCCACAGGCGCTCGGTGAGGCGCCCGGTTCCGATGAACTCGGTGCCCGGCAGCAGCCCTGCCTCGTGGCGCAGCGCCGCCTCGTCGTAGTCCAGCGCCGCGGACGGGCCCGAGACCAGGCCCTCGACCGCGACGTCGCCGGCGTCGTCGTGCATGGTCGCCACCAGCCGCGCGAGCGCGGTCAGCGCGTCCGGGACCGGGCCGCCGAACACGCCCGAGTGCACCGCGACCTTGAGCAGCGCGACCTCGACGTACACGTTGATGACCCCGCGCAGCGTCGTCGTCAGCGCCGGGACCTCGGTCTTCCAGTTCGTAGAGTCGGCGATGACCACGACGTCGGCGGCCAGCAGGTCCTGGTGCTCGCGGAGGAGCCCTTCGAGGGTGGGGGAGCCGAACTCCTCCTCGCCCTCGATGAGGAGCTTCACGCCCACCGGCGGCCTCCCGCCGAAGGCCCGCAGCGCGGCGACGTGCGCCATCACCCCGGCCTTGTCGTCGGCGACGCCGCGGCCGTACAGCCGCCCGTCCTTCTCGACCACGGTGAACGGGTCGTCCTGCTCCCACTTGGCGAGGTCGCCGACCGGCTGCACGTCCTGGTGCGCGTACAGCAGCACCGTCGGCTGGCCCGCGGGCGCGGGGAAGTGCGCGTACACGCTCGGCTGCCCGCCGCCGTGCGCGAGCTGGCGCGTCTCGGCCGCGCCGGCCTCGTCGAGGAGTCGCTGGACGGCGTTCGCGCCCTGCCGGACCGGCTCGTGGTCGAGTCCGTCGAAGGCGATCGCCGGGATCTTGACGAGGGCCTCCAGATCGGCGCGGACCCCCGGGAGGGCGGCGCGCACCGCATTCACTACATCGCTCATGGGGCGCAATTCTAAGCCGGGTCTAGAGTAAGCGGCGTGTTGCAGCGATACCGGTTCGTGTTCACGCCCCGCTGGGTCCTCCTGACGCTCGCGGGCGTGGTCGTGATGGTCGTCTGCGCCCTGCTCTCGCAGTGGCAGTGGGGCCGGGCGGTCCAGCGCGCCGCCGCGAACGAGGTCATCGAGACCAGCCTGGAGACCGTCCCCGTCGACCGGACGCTCCCCGCGGGCGAGGCCCTCGACCCCGACGTGCGGTGGACGCTGGTCGAGGCCACCGGCGTGTACGACGCCGACCAGGAGGTCGTGCTGCGCGCCCAGACGAACGGCGGCCTCAACGGCTTCGAGATCGTCACCCCGCTGGTCCTCGCCGACGGCACCGCGCTCCTGGTCGACCGCGGCTTCGTCGCCTCCGAGAACACCGGTTCCGTCCCCGACTACCCGGCCGCCCCGACCGGCGAGGTCACCGTCACCGGCCGCGTCTACGAGTACGAGGAGGCCTCCGGCGGCGTCACCGAGGTCGACGGGCACCTGGAGTCGCGGCGCCTGAGCATCGACATGCTCGGCTCCCACTTCGACTACGACTTCCGCGCGGCGTGGGTCGCCGACATCGAGCCCGCCGAGGGCCTCACCGAGCTGGAGACGCCCTCGTTCAAGGACTGGCAGAACTACTCGTACGCCGTCCAGTGGGCGCTGTTCGCCGCCATGGTCCCCGTCGGCCTGGTCGTGCTGGTGCGCCGCGAGCGCAAGGACCTCGACGAGGCCGCGCGGGCCCCCGAGGCGGACCCGGACGCGGAACCGGCCGCCTCCGGTGCGGAAGCGGCCGATCCTCTCCAGTCCTCTTTAATCCTTGCCGTCGTACTGGATCTCCCTCGACGGCGCCTTGAAGTCGATGACCTCCTGCCCCTCCAGGGCCTCCTTGAAGATCGTCCCCACGGTCTGCTTCGACACCGTCGTGTTCGACGTCCCGACCTCGTTGAAGATGTAGTCCGGGTCGGCCATGAACGCCCCGATCGTCAGCTGCGGCGTGTAGCCGAGGAACCACGAGGTCCGGTTGTTGTCGGTCGTCCCGGACTTGCCGGCGACCGGGCGCCCCGCGAGCTTGCCGACCACCGGCGAGGTGCCCCAGGACCCGCACTGCGCGCCCTTGCGCGCGGTCTCGGTGACGCACCGGCCCGCGTCGGTCGCGGCCCGCGCCACGTCCTTGTCGAGCTCCTGGTGGCAGCGCGGCGCCGCCGCGTCCAGCTCCTGGCCCTGCGGGTCGATGATCCGCAGCGCCGGGATCGGCTCGCAGTACTCGCCCTCGGCCGCGAGCGTGTTGAACACGTTCGTCATCTCGATGGGCTGCACGTCGGACACGCCGAGCACGAACGGGCCCCAGCCCGAGCGCCGCTCCTCCGACGCGTAGTACGCGTCGCCCTCGCTGCGCCACTGGAGGCCCATCCGCTCGGCCATCTCCACGGCCTTGTCGGCCCCGACCCGGTCGATGAGCTGCGCGAAGTACGTGTTCACCGACATGCCGAAGCCCGACCACATGTCGCGGTTGCCGGCCATCGACGCCGAGCCGTTCTTCGGGCACCAGTTCCCGCCGCACGCCGTCGTCGCCGACACGAAGCTGGTCCGGACCTGGTTGGGCGAGTAGATGTCGTAGTTCAGCGGGTAGCCCGCGTCGAGCGCGGCCAGCAGCGTGAAGATCTTGAACGTCGACCCCGCCTGGTACCCGCCCTCGGCGCCCCCGCCGAGCACCGGGTTCACCGTGTTCGGGTAGTTGCCCTTGCGGTCGAAGTCCGGGTTCGAGTGCGGCCCGTTGTCGCTCTGGTCGTACGAGAACGTGCGGTTGAGCCCGAGCGCCTTTATTCGCCCCGTCCCCGGCTCCATGAGGACCGCGCCGTGCGCGAACTTCGACTCCTCGCTCTTCGCGTCGTTCACGGTGTCGTTCGCGAGCTCCTGGAGGTCCGGGTCGAGCGTCGTGATGATCGTGTACCCGCCCTGGCGCAGCTCCCGCTCCCGGTCGGCCGGGGTCGCCCCGAACGCGTCCTGCTCGCGCCACCAGCGGCGGAAGTAGTCGCAGAAGAACCCGTACTCCGAAGGCGTGCCCTCGACGCCGATGCACGAGTTCGGCGGGTCCGACACCTTCAGCTCGATCGGCAGGCCCCGCACCTCGGAGGCGTCGCCGCGCGACAGGTAGTCGATGTCGACCATCCGGTCGAGCACCCAGTTGCGGCGCGCGAGCGCGTCGGTCTGGTCCGACACGATCGGGTCGTACGCCGAGGGCGCCTGCACGAGCCCCGCGAGCGTCGCCGCCTCCTGGAGGCTCAGCTCCGACGGGTGCTTCGAGAAGTACACCTGCGCGGCCGCGAAGATCCCGTACGCGTTGTGCCCGAAGTACGCCTGGTTGAGGTAGCGCTCCAGGATCTCGTCCTTCGACAGCTGCTCCTCCACGGCCATCGCCAGGCGGGCCTCGCGGAGCTTGCGGGTCGCGGTCTGCTCGGTCGCGGCGATGACCTCGTCGATCGACTCGGCGTTGAGCTGGAGCGCGCCCCGCACGTACTGCATGGTGATCGTCGAGGCGCCCTGCTCGACGCCGCCCGAGGAGTTGTTGGCGACGAACGCGCGCACGATGCCGCGGTAGTCGACGCCGTTGTGCTGGTAGAACCGCGAGTCCTCGGCCGCGACCATCGCCTGCTGCATGACCGGCGCGACCTCGTCGAGCGAGACGTGGCGGCGGAACTCGTCGTAGAACAGGCTGATGAGCGTCTCGCCGTCCGCGGCGTACACATAGGAGGTCAGCGGCGGGTCGGTCTCGGTCACCGCGACCGAGAGCGTGTCGATCGCGTTGAACCCGGCCTTCGCACTCAGGCCGGCCATCGCCGCCAGCGGGAACAGCAGGGCCGCTATCGCGAGCCCCGCGAGGACGCTGGTACGGAGCAGGGCGTACACCCCTTCGGCGGGCGGTCCGGGTCGGTCGCTCCCGCGTGCGGACAGTCCGGGCACACGGTGCTGGCGGGGTCGATCGCGCATATATCCAGCCTAGGGCACACGGATCACGACAAGGTGAAAATCCTCACGAGCGTCGGTATCGCTTTCATTAAGGGCCAGAACGTAAACCGGACTCACATCACTCCTGGCCAGCGCGTCACGGGAGTTTCGCGTAACAGGCTCGCAATCTGCCGTTGAGGCGGTTGCGACGAAACCCGCCTACTCTTGTCGAGTTCCCATGACTCGGAGTGTTCAGAGGAGGCGCACGTGTCGGTCTACGAAGTCGGACTGCGGCTGGACGGCAGGGCCGTGCTCGTCGTCGGCGGCGGCACCATCGCCGGGCGGCGCGTCCCCCGCCTCATCGACGCCGGGGCGCGCGTTCTCGTGGTCGCCCCCGAGGTCACCACCACGCTCTCCGACCTGGCCGCCTCCGGCGAGCTCCGGTGGGAGCGGCGCGAATGGCGCTCCGGCGACGGCGACGACGCCTGGTTCGTGCTCGCCGCCACGAACGACCCGGCCGTGAACGCGGCCGTCGCCGCCGAGGCCGAAGCCCGCCGCACCTGGTGCGTCCGCAGCGACGACGCCGAGGCCTCCAGCGCCTGGACGCTCGCGCGCGCCGCCTTCGACGGCGTCAGCGTCGCCGTCTCCGCCTCCGGCGACCCCCGCCGCGCCGCCGCCGTCCGCGAC
>NZ_QFRW01000075.1:0-70965 GCF_003265355.1 Glycomyces dulcitolivorans
GTCCGGGAGCTGTTCGAGGGTGTCGCAGCGGATGACGCCGGCCTGGGCGAACAGCGCGTCGACGGCGGTGTCCGGGGTGGCCGCGGCGGCGGTGTGCGACTTGCCCGCGCGCCGTCCGGGCTCGGAGCGGCCGCCCTTGACGGCCAGGACCGGCTTGCGGCGGGCCACGGCCCGGGCCAGGCGCGCGAACTTGCGCGGGTTCCCGAAGGACTCCAGGTACAGCGCGACGGCCTTGATGTCCGGGTCGTCGTACCAGTACGAGAGCAGGTCGTTGCCGGACACGTCGGCCTTGTTGCCCAGGGAGACGAACGAGTGCACGCCCAGACCGGTGCGGGTGGCGTGCGCGAGCGCGGCGATCCCGACCGCCCCCGACTGCGAGGCCAGGGCCAGGCCGCCGGGCGCGGGCGGCTCCGCGGCGAAGCTCGCCTGGAGGCGCACGGTGCGGCCGGTGTTGACGATCCCGAGGCAGTTGGGGCCGACCAGGCGCATGTCGTGGGCGCGGGCGATGCGCACCAGCGCCGCCTGCGCCGCCTCGTCGCCGGTCTCGGCGAACCCGGAGGTGACGACGACCGCCGCGGGCACGCCCGCCTCCCCGGCCTCGCGCAGCACGTCGGCGACCTGCGGCGCCGGGACGGCGACGATCGCCAGGTCGACCGGTGCCGGCAGCTCGGCGAAGGACGGCGCGGCCGCCACGCCGGCGATCTCGGCCGCCTCCGGGTGGACGACGCGGACCGCCCCGGCGAAGCCGCCGTCCACGATGGACTTGAGGATCTCGGCGCCGACGCCGCGCCCGGACCGGCTCGCGCCGACCACCGCGACCGAGGTCGGGTCCAGCAGCGGGCGCAGCGACAGGTGCTCGGCGGCCCGTTCGCGCCTGGCCACGTCCTCGGCGAAGCGCTCGTCGAGGTCGGCGGTGAGCACGACGTCGACCACGCCGTCCGCGTAGGGCATCGGCACGCCCGGCGCCAGCCGCCGGGCCAGGCGCAGCATCTTGTAGTTGCCGCCGAGGACCTGCCCGGACAGCTCCTTGACGCCCGCCGCGGCCGCGGTCAGGGCGAGGTGTTCGAGCAGGAGCGTGCCCACGCCCCGGTGCTGCGCGCCGGGGACGACCAGGACCCCGAACTCGGCGCGGTCGGGCTGGTCGTCGAAGCGCTCGAACGAGGCGACGCCGAGCATCGCGCCGTCGTCCTCGACGAGGAGCGCGGCCCCCCTGCCGGTGCCGTTGAGGGCGGCGAGCCGCCGGGCCTCGATGGAGAGGACGCCCCGGCCGGTCCCGAAGAACCGGTAGCGCAGGTCGGCGGGCGGGCAGGCCTCGTGCATGGCGATCAGCGCGTCCAGGTCGGCGCGCTCGACCGGGCGGATGCGCACGATGCGGCCGTCGGTGTCGAGCGCGTCGGCGGGCGGGGGCAGGTGGAGGTTCATGTCGTCTCCTTGCGGCGGTGTCCTCTGGCGGGGGCCTCTCCCCGCTCCTGCCTCGATCGTCGGGCGCCGGGCGCCTCCCCGACAGTGCCGAATGCCCGGGCGCGCGGGGACGTTGGTCCCTGCCCGCGCCCCCGGGGCGAAGGTCCTCTGCGGAGCGGACTTCGGCGAGATGACGCGGGGCGGCGGGGGAGCCGACACTCGGGGCATGGACAGCGAACTGATCGGCGTGTTCCTGCTCGACGGCCACGAGGTGGTCCGACGGGGGCTCCGCGAACTACTGGAGCGCGAGGACGGCATCGAGGTGGTCGGGGAGGCCGCGAGCGCCGCCGAAGGGGTGCGCCGCGCGCTGGCGGCCCGACCGGACGTCATGGTGGTCGACGCGCAGCTGCCCGGCGGCGGCGTCGAGGCGTGCCGCCGGGTGCGCGCGGCGGACCCGTCCGTCGGCGTGCTCGTGCTGACCTCCGATGAGGACGATGCGACGCTGTTCGCCGCGATCGAGGCCGGGGCGGCCGGGTTCCTGCTCAAGCGGGTCCGGGGCATCGACCTGGTCGGGGCGGTGCGGACGGTCGCGGCCGGGGGCTCGCTGCTGGACGAGCGCATGACCGGCGCCGTGCTGGGCCGGCTGCGGTCGTGGTCGCGGAGGCGGACGCAGGACCCTCCCGGGCGCGGCGCCGCCGACGACTAGACGGGGATGGTCCAGGTCAGCTCGGTCCCCGACGGCTTGACCGCGCCGACGGAGAACTCCCCGCCCAGCGAGGCGGCCCGCGAGGCGAGGTTGGCCAGCCCCCGGCGCGGGGCCTGCGCCGGGATGCCGCAGCCGTCGTCGGCCACCCGCATCCGCAGCACCGCCGCGTCGACCGCGATCGAGACGGTCACGCGCGAGGCCTTCGCGTGGCGCGCGGTGTTGGACAGCGCCTCGCGGAGCATCGCGAGGACCTCGATGCGCACCAGCTCGGGCACCGCCCGGTCCACCGGCCCCTCGAACTCCACCTGCGGGGCGAACCCCAGGTGGTGTCGCACCACCCCGCACAGGCCCCGGACGGTCGCCGAGAACGCCTTGTCGGAGTCGGTGTGCAGGCTGAAGATCGCCGCCCGCAGGTCCGCGATCGCGCCGTCGATCTCGTCGACCGCCGAGTTGATCCGCGTCGCGGCCTCGGGCTCGTCGACGAGGTGCACGATGCTCTGCAACTGGAGGCCGGTCGCGAACAGCCGCTGGATGACCAGGTCGTGGAGATCGCGGCCGATGCGGTCGCGGTCGCGGAAGACGACCAGGCGCTCCCGTTCGGCCTGGGAGGCGGCCAGCTCGGTGTAGAGGCGGGCGTTGTCGATCGCGACGCCAGCCGCGGCCGCGAGCGCCTGGATGATCGCCTCGTCGTCCTCGGTGAACAGCTCGCCGCCGCCCTTGTCGGTCAGGTACAGGTTCCCCCACGCCTTGTCGCCCACTGTGACCGGGACGCCGAGGAACGTCCGCATCGGAGGGTGCCCGGGCGGGAACCCGACCGAGGCGGGGTGCGCGGACAGGTCGATCAGGCGCAGCGGTTCGGGGTGGTCGATGATGTGGCCGAGGATGCCGCGGCCGGTCGGCGGGTCGCCGAGGGCCTCGATCTCCTCGCGGCTCAGGCCCTGCGTGCGGAAGTCGGCCAGGCCGCCGGCGCCGTCGAGGACGCCCATGGCGCCGTACCGCGCGTCGACGAGTTTGCACGCGGCGGCGACGATCCGGTCGAGGATCGCGGCCAGTTCCAGGTCGGAGCCGATGCTGATCACCGCATCCAGCAGCGCACGCAGCCGCTCCCTGTCGATGACGATCTCGTCCACGCGAGAGGCCAGCTCATTCAAGAGCTGGTCGATCGGGGTGCGAGTCGCGGGCCGACCGGAAGGGCGCGAATGGGACGGCTTCGAATCGGCCATGCTCCTGATCGTAGCGAGTCCCTTCAGGATCGCAAGCCTTGAGCGGAGCCGCTTTCGAACACGCCCGGCCGATCCGCCCCGAGAAGCGGACGACAGGGCGCACCCGTCCCGTCCGGCTCATTCGGCGCCGCGGACGACCACGACGGGGCAGTGGGCGTGCGTGACGCAGTACTTGCCCACCGATCCGATGATGGCGCCCACGAGCGCGCCGTGCCCGCGGTTGCCGACCACCAGCAGCGACGCGTGCTCGGACCGGTCGACCAGCGCCTTCCCCGAGTTCCCCTCGACGGCGAGCATCGCGATGCGCACTCCGGGCCGTTCGAGCGCGAACTCGTCCACGGTCTTCTCCAGGTCCCGGCGCGCGGTGGCGGCGTACTCGGCCGCCGAGAGCACCATCCCGTCCGCCCCGGAGGAGAACGGGACCTGCCACGCCTGCACCGCCAGCAGCGGCGCGCCCTTGAGCTCGGCGTACTCCAGCGCCCACTCCAGCGCCTTGCGGGACGGCTCCGAGCCGTCGACGCCGACCACGACCGTGCCGTCGCCATCCTTGTGGTTCATCGTCACCACATCCCTTCTCTCGGACTCCAGCCTCGCAGCAGCGGCCGCGCCGGATCAGGGACGAAGGTCCCCTCCGCCGGTGCCGGTGGTCTCCGCCCGCGCGCCGCCGCCCCGCCCATGACGTTGGTCCCCTCCCCGCACGGGGCGAAGGTCCCTTGCAGTGCGGACTTCGGCGGGGTGGCGCCGCGGCGGAGGGCGGCCATACTCGAAGGATGGATACCGAGAAGATCAGGGTCTTCCTGCTCGACGACCACGAGGTGGTCCGGCGGGGACTGTGCGAACTGCTGGAGCGCGACGGCGACATCGAGGTCGTCGGCGAGGCGTCCGACGTGGCCGAGGCGATTCGCCGCATCCCCGCGGCCCGCCCCCACGTGGCCGTCCTCGACGCGCAGCTGCCCGACGGCAACGGCGTCGAGGTGTGCCGCAAGATCAAGGAGACCGACCCGGGCATCGCCGTCGTCATCCTCACCTCCTATGAGGACGACACCACGCTGTTCGCGGCGATCGAGGCGGGCGCGGCCGGCTTCCTGCTCAAGCAGGTGCGCGGCAACGACCTCGTCGACGGCGTCCGCAAGCTCGCCGCCGGCGGGTCCCTGCTGGACGCCCGCGTGACCGGCGCGGTCCTGGAGCGGCTGCGATCGGGCCCGCCGCGAGCCCCCGAGCTGGAGGCGCTCTCGGAGCAGGAGCGGCGCATCCTCGAACTCATCGGCGAAGGGCTCACCAACCGCCAGATCGCCGAGCGGATGCACCTGGCGGAGAAGACCGTCAAGAACTACGTCACCCGCGTGCTCGGCAAGCTGGGCCTCGAACGCCGCACCCAGGCGGCCGTCCTCGCCTCCCGCCTGTTCTCCTGACTCCTTTGGCCCCATCGGGAAGGGACTTCCGGCCCTGCCTCCGGGCCCGCGCTCGGACGAGGCTGGAGGCAGTCCGAACGAGCACGAGCAGAGGACCCGCCATGGACCAGACCCTTTCCGCGCCGCTGACCGAGGCGCGCCTGCGCCAGATCGACGCCTACTGGCGCGCCGCCAACTACCTCACCGTCGGGCAGATCTACCTGCTCGACAACCCGCTCCTGCGCGAGCCGCTCAAGCCCGAGCACATCAAGCCGCGCCTGCTGGGCCACTGGGGGACCAGCCCGGCCCTCAACCTCGTCTACGCCCACCTCAACCGGTGCATCACCGAGCGGCGCCTCGACGCGATCTACATGGCCGGCCCCGGCCACGGCGGCCCCGCCATGCTCGCCAACACCTGGCTGGAGGGCACCTACTCCGAGCACCACCCCTCGGTCGGACTCGACGAGGCCGGCATGGCCCGCCTGTTCCGCCAGTTCTCCTTCCCCGGCGGCGTCCCCAGCCACGCCGCCCCCGAGGTACCCGGCTCCATCCACGAGGGCGGCGAGCTCGGCTACTCCCTCATGCACGCCTACGGCGCCGCGTTCGACAACCCGGACCTCCTGGTGGCGTGCGTGATCGGCGACGGCGAGGCCGAGACCGGCCCGCTGGCGGCCTCGTGGCTGTCGAACGTGTTCCTCAACCCCGCCCGCGACGGCGCGGTCCTGCCGATCCTCAACCTCAACGGCTACAAGATCGCCAACCCCACCGTCCTCGACCGCATCCCGCGCGAGGACCTCCTGTCGATGATGCGCGGCTACGGGTACGAGCCGCACCTGGTCGAGGGCGACGACCCCGACACCGTCCACCAGGAGCTCGCGGGCGTCCTCGACTCCGCGCTGGAGGCGATCAAGGAGATCCAGCGGCGCGCCCGCACCGGCGAGAGCGCCGAGCGACCGCGCTGGCCGATGATCGTGCTGCGCACCCCGAAAGGCTGGACGGGACCGGCCGAACTGGACGGCAAGCCCGTCGAGGGCACCTGGCGCGCCCACCAGGTCCCGCTCGGAGCCGTCCGCGAGGACCCGGCGCAGCTCGCGATGCTGGAGGAATGGCTGCGGTCCTACCGGCCCGAGGACCTCTTCGACGCCACCGGCGCTCCGGCGCCCGAGCTGCGGGCGGCCGCGCCGCGCGGGGACCGGCGCATGAGCGCCAACCCGCACGCCAACGGCGGCATGCTCCTGCGCGACCTCGTCCTCCCCGACTTCCGCGACTACGCCGTCGCCGTCGCCAGGCCCGGCGGGACCGACGCCGAGGCCACCCGGGTCCTGGGCGAGTGGGTCCGCGACGTCATCGCCGCCAACCCCGACCGGTTCCGCCTCTTCGGCCCCGACGAGGTCGCCTCCAACCGCCTCGGCGCCGCCTTCGAGGCCACCGACCGCGCCTTCAACGCCCGAATCGAGCCCGGCGACGACCACCTCTCGCCCGACGGCCGGGTCATGGAGGTCCTGTCCGAGCACCTGTGCCAGGGCTGGCTGGAGGGCTACCTGCTGACCGGCCGCCACGGCCTGTTCACCTCCTACGAGGCGTTCATCCACCTCGTCGACTCCATGTTCAACCAGCACGCCAAGTGGCTCAAGACCACCAACTCGATCCCGTGGCGCCGCCCGATCGCCTCGCTCAACTACCTCCTGTCCAGCCACGTGTGGCGCCAGGACCACAACGGGTTCTCCCACCAGGACCCCGGGTTCATCGACCACGTCGTCAACAAGAAGGCCGAGGTCGTCCGCGTCTACCTGCCGCCGGACGCCAACACCCTCCTGTCCACGATGGACCACTGCCTGCGCTCGCGGCAGTACGTGAACGTCGTCGTGGCCGGGAAGCAGCCCGCGCCCGCCTGGCTGACCATGGACGAGGCCGTCCGCCACTGCGAACGGGGCCTGGGCATCTGGGAGTGGGCCTCCTCGGACGGCGGCGCCGACCCGGACGTGGTCCTCGCCTGCGCCGGCGACGTCCCCACCCTGGAGACCGTCGCCGCCGCCGACCTGCTGCGCCGCCACCTCCCGCACCTGAAGGTGCGCGTGGTGAACGTCGTGGACCTCATGCGGCTCCAGCCCGACAGCGAGCACCCGCACGGCCTGCCCGACCGGCAGTACGACGCGCTGTTCACCACCGACAAGCCGGTGATCTTCGCGTTCCACGGCTACCCGTGGCTGATCCACCGGCTCACCTACCGCCGCGCCGGGCACGACAACCTCCACGTGCGCGGCTACAAGGAGGAGGGCACCACGACCACGCCGTTCGACATGGTCATGCTCAACGACCTCGACCGGTTCCGCCTGGTCATGGACGTCATCGACCGCGTCCCGGGCCTGGGCCAGAACGCCGCGGGCCTGCGCCAGGAGATGTGGGACGCCCGCCAGCAGTGCCGCGAGCACACCCGCAGCCAGGGCGTCGACCACCCCGCCGTCGCCGACTGGCGTCCCGGCAGGCCGCTGGAACTCTAAGGGGGCAAAGGGAAAGGGGCGGACCGGCCGGTCCGCCCCGCTTTCGTTCCCCTACCCGAGCGCCACCGGGTGGACCCCGGCGCCGAGGTCCTCGAACGCGGTCAGGTTCGCGATCGTCGTCGCGGCGATCGCCGCGATGGCCTCGGCGGTGAAGAACGCCTGGTGGCCGGTGATGAGCACGTTCGGGAAGGCGTTGAGCCGGTCGAACCAGTCGTCGCCGATGACCTGGTCGGACAGGTCCTCGAAGAACAGCTCGGCCTCCTCCTCGTACACGTCCAGTCCCAGGTGCCCGATCCGGCCGGACTTGAGGCCCTCGATCACCGCGGCCGTGTCGACCAGGGCGCCGCGGCTGGTGTTCACCAGCATCACGCCCGGGCGCATCAGCGCGATCCGCTCGGGGTCGATCAGGTGGTGCGTCTCGGGCGTGAGCGGGCAGTGCAGCGAGACGATGTCCGCGGCCGCCAGCAGCTCCTCAAGGGACGTGTACTCCGCGCCCGCGTCCCGGGCCGCCTCGGTCGGGAACGGGTCGTACGCGAGCACGCGGCACCCGAACCCGGCCATGATCCGCACGAAGCACACCCCGATCTTCCCCGTCCCGATCACGCCCACCGTGCGCCCGTGCAGGTCGAACCCGAGCAGCCCGGTGAGGGCGAAGTTGTGCTCGCGCACCCGGTTGTACGCCCGGTGGGTCTTGCGGTTGAGCGCCAGGACCAGCGCCGCGCAGTGCTCGGCGACCGCGTACGGCGAGTAGTCCGGGACCCGCGCCACCGCGATCCCCGCCTCCTTGGCCGCGCGCAGGTCCACATGGTTGAACCCGGCCGACCGCAGCGCCGCGAACCGCACGCCGCGCGCGGCCAGCGCCTCCACCGTCTCGGCGCCGAGGTCGTCGTTGACGAACGCGCACACCGCCGCGCAGCCCTCGGCCAGCGCCGCGGTGTCGCGGTTCAGGCGCGGCTCCAGGAACACCAGCTCGTGCGCGCCGCCGTTCGCCTTGCGCAGGAACGCCTCGTCGTAGGGTTTCGTGCTGAACACGGCCACTCGCATCATGGACCTCCATTCCAGACGATACGGAGACGGGGCGGCCGCCGCCGCCCCGTCTCGGATGACATGGTCACTTGGCGCCGCGGACGACCAGGATCGGGCAGCGGGCGTGCGTGACGCAGTACTGGCTCACCGAGCCGATCACCGCGCCGACGAACCCGCCGTGCCCGCGCGAGCCGACCACCAGCAGGTGCGCCCCGTCGGCGACCTCCAGCAGCACCTTCGCGGGGTGCCCCTCCTTGACGACGCGCTCGACGTGGACCTGCGGCCACTCGGCCGCGACCTCGTCCACGGTCTTCTCCAGGCCCCGGCGCGCCTCGTCGGCGAACTCCTGGGCCGGCAGGATCATGGCCGCGGTGCCGTAGTTCATCGGGATCTGCCAGGTCTGCACGGCCTTCACCGGCAGGCCCAGCGCCGAGGCGTACCTCAGCGCCCACTCCAGCGCCTTCCGCGACGACGCCGAGCCGTCGACCCCGACCACGATCTCGTTCTCCTGCTTGCGGTTCGACATGGTCCGCTCCTTCCTCTCGAACCCCAGTCTCACCGCTCGCGCGGATCGGGATCAGAGCCGAAGGTCCCCGGCCTCCAGGTCAGTGGTCACCGGGGCGGGCAGGATCAGGACCCGACGGTCAGGCGCAGCCCGGTCACTTCCCTCGGGACGATCGCGATGACCGTGTCCAGCGGCCGGTCGATCCACGACTGCACCCGCATGCCGAGGCGCTCGGCCCCGGGCTCCCCGGTGATGTCCCTGGCGGCGCCGGCGACCAGGACGCTCCAGCCGATGCGGCCGTGGGCCTCGATCTCGTCGCACTCGTAGGCCACCGCCAACCCCGGCCGCGCCCGGACCGCCCCGGCGAACACCGAGTCCCGGCCCGTGAAGACGATGATGCGACCCTCGAACACCACATGGTTCAGGGGCCTGATCACCGGCAGCCCGTCCGCAACGAACGCCACCCGCCCGAACTCGGCCCGCGTGAGCAGCCCCATCGCGACCTTCGCATCCAGCTCGACCGGTACCCGCTCGTCCATCACGACCACTCCCAACGGCCCACTCTCCGGCTCCTGATTCGACGGTAACAGCGGCCGTCGGGCAAGGAAGGGGAACAACGTCCCGACCTGCAGCAGAACGACTCGACGGCATCCCACTGGGCCCTCAGCATCCCGACCAGAGCACTCCGGGCCGTTCGTAGGGGCCATGCAGAACCCGATCCCGATGGACCTCGGATTTCGTGCGCGTGCACCGCTTCGTTATTTCGGGTACAGTGTAGTCGAAATAGTCGGAAGGGAAACACATGCGTACCGTCGAAGTCAGCGCCACCTGCAGCGCGAGTCCCGAGAAGGTCTGGGAGGTGATGGCGGATCCGTTCCGCTGGGCCGAATGGCTCACCATTCACAAGTCCTGGAAATCCGCGGTCCCCGCACCGCTGTCGCAGGGAGACGCCGCGACGGCGGCCGCCCGCGTGATGAACATGCCCGTCGCGATCGACTGGACGTTCGACAGGGTCGAGACTCCGAACGTGATCGAGATGAGCGGCATCACCCGCGCCGGAGTGAGCCTGAAGCTGGCGATCGGCATCGCCGACATGGGCACGGCGAGCAAGGTCGACCTGTCGGTGAGCGTTGACGGCGGGATGATCGACAGCCCCATGGGCGGTGTCTTCCAGAGCTCCCTGACCGGGGCGCTGAACACGTCGCTGCGCAATGTCGAAGCGCTCGTCGCCTGACGCGGCGTTCTGGTGCGTGGCGTCGGCATTCACGGTGACGATGCTGGGTACGACGCTGCCGACCCCGTTGTACGTGCTGTTCCAGCGCGAGATGCACTTCTCGACTCTCACCGGCACGGTCTTCGTCGTGGCGTACATCGCGATCTCGATTCCCGTCGTCGGCGCAGGCCTGGTCGCCCAGACGGCGGGACTCCGTGCCGCGGGCATCGTGTTCAGTTTCGCCGTGGCGGCGCTCGCGGCGGTGGCTGCGAGCGCGTCCCGCCGTAAACCCGCCATACTGGCAACGTGAACACGGCATCGACCGAATCGGGGGCGTCGGCCGCAGGGCGGCGGGCTCCGGGCCGACCTCGCATTCCGCTGGAGCGGATCTTGACGACGGCACTGACGATCCTGGACGAGGACGGCGCCGATGCCTTGTCGCTGCGCCTGCTGGCCCAGCGACTGGGCTCCAGTACGGCCACCTTGTATCGGCACTTCGAGAATCGCGCCGACCTCGTCGCCCAGGTCGTCGATCGCATCATCGGCGAGATCGAGGTCGATGAAGACGAGGCCGGTGCGACGCACTGGCAGCAGGCGGTCCGGACGGCCGCGGTCAGCATGTTCGAGGTCTTGAGTCGGCATCGCAACGTGGCGGCCCTGCTGACCGAGCAGATCCCGGCCGGGCCGAACGCCGCCGTCTACCGCGAGCGCGTCCTGGCATTGCTGCTGGCGCACGGCTTTCCGCCGCCGCTGGCGTCTCGCGCGTATGCGTCGCTGGCCCGCTACGTTCTCGGCTTCGCCATGCAGCTCACTGCCGATCCTGCAGCGAAGTCCCGCGACGAAGCCCGGATGTCCGCGGCCCTGCATCGGATCGACGCCGCCCGGTTCCCCGCCACGCGCGCGCTGGCCGACCTCTTGCCCATGCCGATCGAGGAGGAGTTCGCCTTCGGGCTCGACCTCCTCCTCGCGGGCCTCGCCCAGACGCGCGACCAGCACGCCGAAGGCTGAGCCGGTCCGGGGCGGTCGTTGACGACTCATTTCATTTTGGATACAGTGTATCCAAAATGGGAACTACGAACGGAGTCGCCGTGACCTCTACCGACCGCACCCTGCTGCGTGGCGGGACCGTGCTGTCCATGGACCCTGACATCGGGGATCTCGACGCCGGCGACGTGCTGATCGAGGACGGCCGCATCGTCGCGGTCGAGTCGGACCTGGACGCCGACGCCGAGGTGCTGGACTGTTCGGGCCGAATCGTGATGCCGGGGTTCGTGAACTCCCACCACCACATGTTCCAGACCGCGCTGCGGTCGTACTGGTCCGATGCGCTGGAGACGGACTACTTCCTGCAGTCACGGGCCGGGGACCGGGCCTTGTTCCACCAGTACGCGCCCGAGGACGTCTACTGGGGCGAGTTCGGCGGTGCGCTGGAGAATCTGGCCGCGGGTACTACCACCGTCGTCGACACCTCCCAGTGCTCCTACACCCCGGAGCACACCGACGCCGCACTCGAGGGGATCCGGCGCTCGGGCATCCGCTGCGTGTTCAGCTTCTCGCCGGTGTTCGGCGAGTTCGAACCCGACCCGTCCTATGCCCACCCCGACGACATCCGGCGACTCGTGAAACACGGAGGCGGCCCGCTCGTCGGCCTGGCGTTGGGCTATCACGTCGACGACGACCTGTTCCGTCTCTCACGGGAACTGGAGCTGCCGGTCTTCGCGCACGTCAACGACGTGCATACGGGCCGGCTGCTTGAGGACTTCGAGTCGGAGGGCCTGCTGGGGCCGTGGCTGACGTACATCCACTGCCTGGGTCTGGACGAGTCGACCTGGGATGTCGTCGAGCGGACCGGGGCCAAGGTGTCGGTCTCGTGCATCGCCGAGCAGACCCTGGGGATGGGGCGGCTCGCCTTGCAGCCGGCCCTCGACCACGGGGTCCCGGTCGGCTTCGGCACCGACGCCGTCAGCATCCACACGGTCGACTTCTTCTCCCAGATGCGCGCGGCATACACGCTCCAGCGCGGCGGCATCGCGAACCTCGCCCGAGAGGGCGGCGCTGAGGTCCGGCCGGTGTCCACCCGCGACATCCTGCGGATGGCGACGCTGGGCGGGGCGCAGGCCGCACACCTCGACCATCTCGTCGGGTCGCTCACTCCCGGCAAGCGCGCCGACGTGATCGTGCTCAACGCGCGGGCGCTCAACGCCGGACCGGTCAACCACGCCCCGGGCGCCGTCCTGCAGATGGACACCGGCAACGTCGAGACCGTCCTCGTCGACGGACGCGTGGTCAAGCGCGACGGCCGCCTGGTCGGGGTGGACCTGGACGCCGTGCTCGACGCGCTGTCCCGCTCGGCGGACGGCCTGCTTCGGCGCTCCGGCGGCCCGTCCGTTCTGCTGACCTCTTGTCGGCTCGACTGAGGACGGCATGCGACCGGGCGCCTCATGTCCGATCTCAGACCCTGTGCGCCCCGCTGCTGCGACCGAAGACACGGCTCGTCAAACGCAGGTCAAAGCCATGTCGGAACGAAAACGGAACGGATCGGAGCCACTCGGCCCTTATATCGGCTACACTGTATCCATTATGATGATCTGGTCTGAACCGCAAGCCGATTCGCAGTTCGCCACCGTCGACGGTCTGCGCGTCCACTACAAGCGCGCCGGCCGCGGGCCCGCGCTCGTGCTGCTGCACGGCAGCGCCTCGTCACTGCACCACTTCGAGCGGATGGCGGCCTTCCTGTCAGGGTCGTACGACGTCATCCGTCCGGATCTGCCCGGCTGGGGACTCACCGGGCCCCGGGCCGACCGCGACTACCGGGTACCGACCTACGCGGACGCGGTCGCCCGCTTCCTGGAGGTGCTGGGAGTGCGCCGGTACTTCGCGGTCGGCAACTCGCTGGGCGGCAACATCGCGTGGAACCTCGCGCTGAGCCGTCCGGAGCGGGTCGCCGGACTGGCGCTCGTGAACGCCACCGGCTACCCGGAGAAGTCGGTTCCCGCGGGTCTGCGGCTGGCCCGCAACCCGCTGCTGCGTCCCCTCCTGCGCCGGGTGATGCCGCGCAGCGCCGTCGAGCGGAACCTGCGTTCGGCCGTCGGCCCGCATTCCGGCCTCGTCGACGAGGAGATGGTGGACCGGGCGTACCAGCTGATGAACCGCCCCGAAAACCGGTCGGCCTTCATCGACTTCGTCAACACCGACCAGCCCGACCGCAGCGCCGAGATTCCGCGCATCGCGGTGCCGACGCTGGTGCTGCGCAGTGCGGGCATCGACGGCCAGCACTTCGCCCGCGACATCCCCGGTGCCAGGGAACTGGTCCATCCCGACGGCGGCCACCTGCTGCCCGAAGAGGACCCGCAATGGGTCGCGAGCGCCGTCGCGGCGTTCCTCCAGACCCTGCCCGCGAGCGACCAACCGCCCCAAGGAGGCCGACAATGAAGTACTTCGTGGACGCTGAGGAGGATCGTCGCCTCGACCCCGCCTCCCGGCAGCACCTGCGTGGCTCTTTCATCGAACTGTCCGACGGCGTCACCCACTACGAACTCGCCGGCCCCGAGAACGGCGAGGTGGCCCTGCTGGCCGGCGGGCTCACCGTCCCGCTGTTCTACTGGGACGCCCTGGCCGCGCAGCTGCACGACCGCGGCATCCGCACACTCGCCTGCAGCGCCTACGGGCGGGGCTACTCGGACCGCGTCCGGGCCCGCTACGACGAGGCGCTGTTCGCCCGCCAGCTCGCCGAGCTGCGGGACGAGCTGGGCGTCTCCCGGCCGGTGCACCTCGTCGGGACCTCCATGGGCGCCCTCGTCGCGATGCGGTACGCCGAGGAGCATCGCGACTCCCTTGCGACGCTGACGCTGTCGGGACCCGCCGGACTCCTGCGGCAGCCGCTGCCGCCGCACCGGCTGCTCGCCGGCGACCTGCTGGCCGGGTTCGCCGCCCGGCGGTTCGGCCGTCGCCTGTTGGAACGCCACCTCGGCCACAACGTGCGCGACCCTGGGCGCTCCGCCGAACTCACCGCGATGGTCCTCGACGCCTACCGCTACGAAGGCTCGCTGTACGCGTTCTTCGACACGCTGCAGCACCTGCCGCTGTCCGGCCGCGCCGACCAGTTCCGGCGCGCGGGCGCACTCGGTGTGCCCACCCTGGTGCTCTGGGGCGACGACGACAAGGTCACGCCCATCGACCGGCTCCGGACCGCACGATCGCTGCTGCAACCGCAGCAGTGCCACGTCATCGCCGAGTGCGGTCACATGGCGCCGTTCGAACGACCACGCGAAGTCGCCGACCGCATCGCCGCGTTCATCGCCGAACACACTGAAAGGCACGAATCATGAACCAGCGGATCCTCGACGTCCTGATCGTCGGCGCCGGGCCGACCGGGACCGCGCTCGCGATCGACCTCACCCGCCGCGGCCTCGACGTCCGCGTCATCGACAAGAACGACCACGCCTTCGACGGATCGCGGGCCAAGGGCCTCCAGCCGCGCACCCTGGAGGTGCTCGAAGACCTGGGCGCGCTCGAGGACGTCCTCGACGGCGGCAGCCTCTACCCGCTCACGGGCATCCACTTCGGCCCCGTGACCGTCCCCTTCCGCATGATGAAGCACCGCAGGCCGAGCCCGGCGGTCCCGTATCCGGACACCTGGCTGATCCCGCAGTTCCGCACCGACCGCGCGCTGCACGACCGCCTCGGCGAGCTCGGCGGGCACGTCGAGTTCGCGACGGTGCTCGTCGAACTCGCGCAGGACGCCGACCACGTCACCGCCCAGGTCGCCGGCCCGGCCGGGACCGAGTCGATCACCGCCCGATACGTAGTCGGCGCCGACGGCGGCTCCAGCCGCGTCCGCAGACAACTGGGTATCGAGTTCACCGGATCCACCGACGAACAGGACCGGATCGTCATCGTCGACGCCGTCACCACCGGCTTGTCCCGCAACCGCTGGCACCTGTGGCCCCGCACCGGAGGCAAGTTCACCGGCGCCTGCCCGCTGCCGGGCGGCGAACTGTTCCAGTGGATGGTGCGGCTCGCACCCGGCGAGGAGCCCATGCTCGACGAGGCGCGGCTCAACGAACGGATCCGCAAGGCCACCGGCGACCGGCGCATCACGCTGACCGACATACAGTGGACGTCGGTGTTCCGGCCCAACATCCGCCTCGCCGAAAGCTACGGCAAGGGCCGGGTCTTCATCGCCGGCGACGCCGCACACGTGCACCCCCCGGCGGGAGCGCAGGGACTCAACACCGGCATCCAGGACGCCTACAACCTCGGATGGAAACTCGCCCAAGTCCTCGCGGGCGCCGATCCCGCGCTCTTGGACACCTATGAGGCCGAACGGATGCCGATCGCCGCCGGGGTGCTCGGGCTCGCCACGAAGAAGTACGACGGCATCGCCAGACTCGACCCCTCCAGCATCCGCCGCGGCAAGGACGAGCAGCAGCTCGCCCTCACCTACTTCGGCGGCCCGCTCGCCCCCGCCGGCGGCGACCGCACCGAGACGCTCCGCGCGGGCGACCGGATCCCGGGCGCCGTACTGCGCGGTCCCGGCGGCGAGCAGGTGCGGTTGTTCGACCTGATGCGAGGACCGCACTTCACGATCCTCGCCCACGGCCCGAACGCTGCCGACGCGCTCAACGGGCTCGAATGGGCGGAGACCGGCGCGCCGCTGCGACGCATCGCCGTCGGCGCCACCGCCGACCGCGCCGACCACGTCCTCACCGACCCCGCGCAGACCCTCACCCGAATGCACGGGCTCATCGAGGACACCCTGCTCCTGGTACGACCCGACGGCTACATCGGACACATTGCGACCAGCGACCACTCCGCGGGCATCCGCGCCGCCGCCCAGAGGATGACGCCCGCTCCAGGGAGCCGCACCGTACCGGACACTGACCAGAGGGTCGGCGAATGAGCCGTGTCCAGGCCGAGTACACCGGAGCAGACTGTTCCTTCGGCGGCGGCGACGCTAAATCCCCGACCGGCGATCCGCCGGACTCCCCAGTGCGACCGGATGAACCTCGGCCCTTGAAGGCACCCGCGGCACAGGGCCTCTCAACCTAGCGCTCAAGGCAGGGATCGGCCTTACTCGCTACCTTGCCCGGTGGGATCGGTGCCTGAGTTCGGAACCGGTCCCTCAGGCACCCGAATCCGAACTCGTTTCACCTGCTCAGAGGTGGTGCGCCCAAGAATGGTGGACGTGGCCCCAGCGGCCGAGGGCTCTGGCGATGAGCGGGCGGGTGGCGAAGTACCTGCCCGCTGCGCACCACAGCGCCACCAGGGCGAGGAAGACGGCCACGTAGGCGCTCATCGCGCCGATGCCGACCGCAGCGAAGACCGGGACGTAGACGCCGATGTTGTCCGCGTCGTTGGCGAAGGTGACCGTCGCGACCTCCCCGGCGCGCGGGCCATTCTCGCGCCCGGCGGCCCGGTCGTCGCTCTCGCCCTGTTGCTGAGTGCGGCGTGCGCGCCAGGCCCGCCATGCGGCCCTGATTCCCAGTGCCAGCGGCAGTAGTCCGAGGTAGGGGACGGCGGCTTCTGGCAGGAACGTGGCCCCGAACGCGGCGGCGATGGCGACGACGAGGATGGCGGCGAAGCCGAGGTACTGGCTGGCGCGGGGCTCTCGGTCGCCGTCGTCGCGCCCGCCGCGCTCTATGCAGCCCAGAGTCTGACCTGACCTGGCAGCCCGCGGGTGAGCGCCTCCGTGCACTCGGTAGTACATGAAATCGTGTATTCACGAGATCATGTACTGCTGATGCGATTTCGGTCTGCGCCGCACCGCGGCTCGATGCCGACTCGGCCGAACCCGTTGGGAGACAGTCACTGAATGATCCAGAACCGACGGTGACTCCTGTTGGACGCCTGCCAAGCCCGGCGGGCGGTTTCCCGCCGGGCTCGTTCGATCGTCAGGCGAGGTAGCCGAGGGCGGCCATCATGCCGGCTTCACCGTGGTAGAGGTTGTGGCAGTGGACCATCCACAGCCCGGGGTTGACCGCGTCGAAGTCGACTTCGAGGGTCTGTCCGGGCAGGACGATCGCGGTGTCCTTGCGCAGACCGGAATCGGCGAGGGCGAAGGTGTGGCCGTGCAGGTGCATCGGGTGCCACATGGCGTCGCCGTTGATGAACCGGAGCCGGACCCGCTCGCCCTCTTCGACCGGATAGGGGTTGCCGAGGTCGTGGGGGCGGCCGTTGATCGCCCAGTCGAACATCATCATCGAACCGGTCAGTTCCAGGTCGATGGTCCGATCGGGCTCCTTGGCGGGCAGCGTGACCGGGTCGGTCGGCGCGAGGTCGGCGTAGGTGAGGACGCGGCCGCCCAGCTCGGCGGGCGCGAAGTCGGCCGCCGGTGCTTCTCCGCTTCCGGTGCGCACCAGCGCCCGTCCGCGGGCGCCCTTGCCTTCGGCTTCGGCCACGAGGGGGAATACGCCGTCCGCGAGGGTGACCTGAACGTCGTAGCGCTCGCCCATGCCGATCAGGATCGCGTCGGTCTCGACCGGGGCACAGGGGAATCCGTCGGCATGGGTGACGGTCAGCCGGTGCCCGGTGAGGGCGAGACGGTAGGCGGTGTCGGAACCGGCGTTGATGATCCGGACGCGCACGCGCGCACCGGGTTCGGCGGCGAACACCTCGGGGTCGGCCGAAATGCGGCCGTTGACGAGGTGGTGGGGGTAGCGGACGTCCCCGGCGTCGGCGCCGAGGAGGTCGGACTCGGATCCGTGCAGCAGGAACGAGTCCTCGGTGGCGGCTTGGCCGTGGCCGTCGTGGCCGTCGTGGCCGTCGTGGCCGCCGCCCGAGCCCGTCCCGCCCATGCCCATCCCCTGTGCGAGTTCGGCGAGGACGTCGTCGGGGGTGCCGGTGACGCCGTCCATCCAGTCGTCGAGGACCACGGTCCACTCCAGGTCCCAGGTGACGGCCTCGTCGGGGTCGTCGACGACGAGCGGGGCGTAGAGCCCGCGGTCGAGCTGCGTGCCCATGTGCGGGTGGAACCAGTACGTGCCCGCGTCCGGCGCGGTGAACTGGTAGGTGTAGGTCGCGCCCGGCTCGATCGGGTCCTGGGTGAGGTCGGGGACGCCGTCGGCGTCGCAGCGCATCTGGAGCCCGTGCCAGTGCACGGTGGTCCCCGCGGGCAGGCCGTTGGACACCACCGCCTTGACCTGCTCCCCGCGGCTGACGCGGATCGGAGCGCCCGGGACGGTGCCGCCGTAGGACCAGGTGGGGACGACCAGGCCGCCGCCGAGGTCGACCTCGGCGACGACGGGGTCGAGGTGGAACTCCCGGACGGTGCCGGGGTTGCGGGCGGCCTCGGCCGCGGCGACCCGCTCGGAGTCGGGGGCGACGAACGAGGGGGCGGCCGGCCCGTCCTCGGAGCAGGCGGCGAGTGAGGCGAGAGGGAGCGCGGCGGCAGTGCCGCGCAGCACGGAACGACGTGTCAGTGTACGCATGATGAAGGAGGCCTTTCGGTTGCTGTGGATCTGGAAGCGGCGGCTTACCCCCTTTCGGGGGCCGCATCTAGATCCGCAGCACCGCGACCCGGTTGAGCAGCACCGATGTCGGCGCCCGCCACAGCGGTGGTCGATGGCGCCCGCGCCGGGCCCGCAGGGATTCGAGCGCGCGCGCCGGTGCGGACAGCGCGGCGAGGAGCCGGGACACGAGTGGGCGCAGGGTCTCGGCGACGGCTCGCAGCAGCAGCACCCCGCAGGCCATCACCCCGAGCAGCGACAGCAGCCCGCCCGGATCCTCATCGGAATCCGGATCGGCTTCCCGGCCGGTCTCGCCCGATCCGTGATGGGCCATCTGCCCATGATGCTGAACCATGGAGTGAGTGGTCTGCGCTTCTGGTTCAGTGTCCCCGGTGTGCCCGCGATGGCCCCACGAGTGCATCGCGACCACACCCACCACGAGCACCGCGACCAGCGCGACACGCGCGATCCTGCGAGCCATGGCATCACCCTGAAATCAAAGCGGGGGTGGGAAGAACGTCCTGCATCTCCTCGGCAGACATCACATCGACACTCCCGAGGATTATACCCCAGCGGGGTATTCAGGACCACTAGGGGACTCAATGCTGTTGAACGAGCGCAGGACTGGCTCGTGCCCCACCAGCTGCTGCAGGAGTCCGTCGACCAGTGGACGGACGTGTTCGGCCTCGGTGTGCTCCCTCCGTTTTTCCGGAGAGGTTTTATCTTGGTTCTGGAACGAACCAGAAGGGGACGACTTCTAGCTTCGGGTCGCAGGCGCCCGCCGGCGCAGTGTTCAACGGGTGGCGGCACCTCATGGGAGGTCCTGGACTGCGGTCGCTGTTCCTCAACAACATGCTGGTCCCCGGTCGGATCATGGCCACCGAGCCAGTGCTCGCCGCACTCCTGCTTCGCCAACTCGACTTTGCCCCCTTGGCAGTGCAGCCCTGTTCTGCGGAGATTTAAGCCGTGAGTGATCGCTGAATAACTCCCGACACGAGACTGGTTGTCAAGTCCTGGTCATCAGGATCCACTTCGAATGAACGGATCGCCATGTCCACGGAAACCCACCGGAACGCTGACATCGAAAAGCCTGCTGCGAATGTCGCCCGGAAGCTCACCATCCGCAAGCTCGACAAGATCGAGACCACCGGCGCGTGCTCCAATCTGAGCCGGTAAGTCCTCGGAACAGCCTTTTCCGTGAGCTGCGCCGCTCGCCGCGAACCGATCAAGTCCCTTAAGGAGACGGCTCATGGAGAAGCTTCGCATCAAACCTGAGCATGCGCCCTTCCTCACCCGCGACGGCAACGTGCGAATCGGAGGCGGCGTGTACGGGATCGCCGCGGAAATCGAGGACCCGCAGGGCTGGAAACGGCCGGCCCCGAAGGACCGCCGACGACTCATCGCGGACTACCTCGCCGGGGCCCTCCAGAAGGACCTCGCCACCTGGTACTCGATCGGTCTGTCGAGCGTGAAGACCGTCCTGCGAGAAGCCGGGGCCGAGAAGTACTCGGCCCGGATCCAGCCGCTCGATCAGATCGCCGCAGCCTGGACTGGATACGCAGACTTCCCTCCCTCCGACCCGGCCGAGCGCGAGCGTTGTCTCCAGCGGCGCCGCGGCGCCGTCGTCGCGGCGGCGGGCCGGCTCTTCCCCGCCGTACGCCGATCTTGACGGCAAGCGGCACCGCGAGAGGTGTCCCGCAGCCGGTTCTGGCGGCAGATCGATGCGCCTCTCACGCCGCGGATGTCAACGAACTGCACGGCATCATGAGCCGCTGTCCGGACACTGGCGGTCAGGTTCGGCGTCTTGGTGTGCCTGCCTTGCCGCGTATGCCGCGGGGGAAAGTCCGGTGCGACTCCGGAAGAAGCGTCCGAAGTTGGCGGCATCGGGGAAGCCGAGGTGGGCGGCTACGGCGGCGGCCGTCCGGCCGGTGGCCAGGAGGCGGCGGGCCTCAAGGAGGCGGCGCTCGTCGATGACCTCCCGTGCCCCGGTGCCAGCCGCGGCATGCGCGGCTCGGGTGAGGGTGCGAGTCGAGCAGCCAAGAAGCCGTGAATAGTCGTCCGCACGGTGCAGTTCGCGAAAGTGCAGTTCGAGGGCGTCGAGGAACTGTCGGTAGGTCGAGGCGCGCTGGTCGCCGACGGCAGCGGGCGGTGGCGGCGCGGCGATGCCAGGGGCGTGGGCGAGGCGCAGCAGCAACGCCTCGAGCAGGCTGCGCCGCAGCGCATGATGCAGTTCGAGCGGGCGTCTTCCAAACGCGCGGTGCTCGTCCAAGAGCTGGAACGCGGTCTGCTCGGCCCAGTGGGCGTCGGCGCCCGGGGCCAGGACGGCGGGGGCGTCGTGGGCGGTGGCGGCGGCGAGCAGCGGGGCGGTCTCGGGGCGCAGGACCTCTTGTTCGAACAGGATGAACGGCCCGCGTGCGGTACCGGGCGCATGCCAGCACTGGGTGTGGCCGGGACGGACCCACAGCCACTGGCCGGGGACGACGGTGCGCGTGACGTGGTCGACGTCGTGGAGCAACTCGCCGGAGGTCACCAGGATCAGGTAGTGGAAGGCGGCGCGTCCGGGGCGAGGAGGATTCCACGGCCAGTCGTCGTGCCGGTCGAAGAAGTCCTCGATCGTGGTGACCTCCAACCCGTACGGAGTGCCGACCGGCGGCTGGAACCCGTACAGCGGCGCCGGAGCGCTCGAGGAGGCGTCAGGCGCCGATCCGCCCAAGTGTCCGCTGGTGACCATGAGTTGTCCGTCTTCTGCGACTCGAAACCATCCGAATCCGGAAACAATATCCCGTGGGGCGACACCTCAACCCGCTCCGCACCGCAGGTTGGCGGGGTGGCGGGCGACCCGGCCTCGAAGTCCAGGGAGGAAAGACGTGAGAGCCGACATGGAAACGATCGGCTGCACCGTTCGCGAGCCGGAGGAGACCATCGAAGAGCGGAGCCGCCGGTGAACCTCGATCCTCCGGTGCTGCCGCTGTTCGGGCAGGACCCGCCGCGTCCGCTGGCCGACCGGCTGCGGCCGCGCACACTCGCCGAGGTCGTCGGCCAGGACCATCTGCTGGCACCGGCCGCGCCGCTCGGGCGGACGGTCGCGCGCGGCAAACCGGTGTCCACGATCCTGTGGGGCCCGCCGGGCTGCGGCAAGACCACGATCGCCCGGCTCCTCGCCGAGGAGACCGACCTCGCGTTCGAACCCCTCTCGGCCACATTCGCGGGCGTTGCCGACCTGCGCAAGGTCTTCGCCGCCGCCCGGCACCGTCGCGAGATCGGCCAGGGCACGATGCTCTTCGTCGACGAGATCCACCGCTTCAACCGGGCACAGCAGGACGGCTTCCTGCCGTACGTGGAGGACGGCACGATCATCCTCGTCGGCGCCACCACCGAGAACCCCAGCTTCGAACTCAACGGCGCGCTGCTCTCGCGCTGCCAGGTGCTCGTGCTCCAACGGCTCGACGCCGCCGCGCTGGAGACGCTCCTCGCACGCGCCGAGCGGGCAGTGCGGCCCGTGCCGCTCGACGAGCAGGCGCGCGGTGCGCTCATCGCGATGGCAGACGGGGACGGGCGGTACCTGCTCAACATGGTCGAGCAGTTGCAGGAGCTGCCCGAGGGCACGCCTCCGCTCGACACCGCCGCGCTCGCCGAGACCGTGCAGAAGCGCGCGCCGCTGTACGACAAAGCCCAGGAGGGTCACTACAACCTCATCTCGGCGCTGCACAAGTCGATGCGCGGCTCCGACCCGGACGCCGCCCTGTACTGGCTCGCGCGGATGCTCGACGGCGGCGAGGACCCGCTGTTCATCGCGCGCCGCATCACACGGTTCGCGAACGAGGACATCGGGATCGCCGATCCGCAGGCGGTGCAGCAGGCGCTGGCGGCGTGGGATGTGTACGAGCGGCTGGGTTCGCCGGAGGGGGAGCTGGCGATCGCGCAGGCCGTCGTCTACCTGGCGACGGCGCCGAAGTCGATCGCGGTGTACCGCGGTTTCAACGAGGCCTCGGCCAGCGCTGGGCGCACCGGTTCCCTGGGCCCGCCGAAGCACATTCTGAACGCGCCGACCCGGCTGATGAAGGACATCGGGTACGGCAAGGGCTACCAGTACGATCCCGACAGCGAGGACGGCTTCTCGGGCGCGGACTACTTCCCCGAGGGGATGGACCGGCAGCGGTTCTACCGGCCGACCCGCAACGGCCATGAGGCGCGCGTAGGCGAGCGGCTCGAGCGGTGGGCTGAGCTGCGCGCGATACGGCGGCGCGACAGCGCCGGGAATGGTAGGACCGAACGGTGAGCCACAGCGAAACGAAGCGGCCCGCCGCTCCCGAGGCGATCGAGGTGCGCGGCGCTCGCGTCCACAACCTCCAGAACATCGACGTGTCGGTGCCGCTCGGCGAGCTGGTCGCGATCGCCGGCGTCTCGGGCTCGGGCAAGTCGTCGCTGGCGCTGGGCGTCCTCTACGCCGAAGGCTCCCGCCGCTACCTCGAAGCACTGTCGACCTACACCCGCCGGCGCCTGACCCAGGCCGCCCGCCCGGCCGTCGCCAGTGTCGAGCACGTGCCCGCCGCGGTCGCGCTCCGTCAGCGCCCGCCCGTGCCCGGCGTGCGCAGCACCTTCGGCACTTCGACCGAGCTGCTCAACGGGCTGCGCCTGGTCTACTCGCGGCTGGGCCGCCACCGGTGCCCCAACGGCCACCGGCTGGAACCGACGATCGATGTCGCGCTCGACCTGCCGCTCACCTGCCCCCAGTGCGGTGTCGTGTTCGGTCCGCCGAGCGCGGAGTCGTACGCGTTCAACAGCGAGGGGGCCTGCCCGCGCTGCGAGGGGACCGGGATCGTCCGCGAGGTCGACGACACCGCGCTCGTGCCCGACCCGTCATTGAGCATCGACGAAGGGGCGGTCGCGCCCTGGAAGATGTTCGGCCTCACGGTCGTGCCGAAGGTCGCCGCCGAGCTCGGCGTGCGCACCGATGTGCCGTTCAAGGAGCTGTCGGGGCCCGAACGCGAGATCGTCTTCAACGGGCCGGAGACGAAGCGGCTGATCCTCTACCCCGCGAAGAACGGGAAGCTGTTCGAGCTCAACGCCTCCTACCGCAACGCGCGGCAAGCCGTCCGCGAGGCGCTGCAGAACGCGTCCACCGCGAAAGGACTCGACCGGATCGACCGGTTCCTCAGCGTCCAGGTCTGCCCCGACTGCGAGGGCACCCGCCTGAACGACCGGGCCCGGTCGACGCTGGTCGAGGGGATCGACCTTGCCGAGGCCGCCGCCATGACCCTCGACGACCTCACCGACTGGCTCCCCGCCGTCGCCGAGAACCTGCCCGCGTCCATGACCGCGATGGCCGACAGCATCGTGCGCGACCTGCTGGAGACCGCGGAGCGCCTGACCGAACTGGGGCTCGGATACGTTGCGCTCGACCGTGCCGGCGCCACCCTGTCGACGGGGGAGCGCCAGCGCGTCGCCCTCTCCAGGGCGGTCCGCAACCGCACCACCGGGGTGCTGTACCTCCTCGACGAGCCCTCGATCGGCCTCCATCCATCGAATGTGGACGGGCTGCTGGATGTCGTTCGCAGCCTCTTGGCGGACGGCAACTCGGTCATCGTCGTCGACCACGACGTCCAGGTCCTCAGGGAGGCCGATCATCTCATCGAGATCGGCCCGGGATCGGGCCGCGAAGGCGGCACGGTGATCGCCACCGGCACCGCACGCGACCTCGACCGGAACCCCGCCTCGCTCATCGGCGGATTCATCACCGGGCGCGAACGGGTGCACCGGCGCGGACGGGCGGACGCCCGCAGCATGTTCGACCTGGGCCGGATCCGTCTGGCGACCGGACCCCTGCACACGGTCAGCGCGCTCGAACTCGACATCCCCCGCGGGCGCCTCACCGCGGTCACCGGCGTCTCCGGTTCGGGCAAGACCACGCTCGTCCTGGAGAGCCTGGTCCCCGCACTGCGCGCCCAGGCGGCCGGGCAGGCGCTGCCGGAGCATGTGCGCTCGATCGATCCTGCGGGCGTCTCCAGGGTCGACCTCATCGATACCGTGCCCATCGGGGTCAACGTGCGCTCCACCGTCGCCACCTACAGCGGCATCCTCGACGACCTGCGCCGCGCCTACGCCGCGACCGACGATGCGAAACGGTCGGGGCTCAAGGCGGGCGACTTCTCGTACAACACCGGGTCGCTCCGCTGCCCGACGTGCGACGGCACGGGGCAGATCGTGCTGGACGTCCAGTTCCTGCCCGACGTCGACATCGTCTGCACCGACTGCGGGGGCCACCGGTACGCATCCGAAGCCGACCTGATCCGGCGCGGGCCCCACGGCCCGACGCTGCCCGAGCTCCTCGCGTTCACCGTCGACCAGGCGCTGGAGCACACCGGTGGACTCCGGAAGGTCCGCGCCCGGCTCGGGACGCTCGCCGACCTCGGCCTGGGCTACCTCACGCTCGGCGAGGCGACTCCGGCGCTCTCCGGTGGCGAGGCGCAGCGACTCAAGCTCGCCGCCGATCTCGACCGCGATCAGCGCGATGCCGTGTTCGTCCTCGACGAGCCGACCGTCGGCCTGCACCCGCTCGACGTCCAAGTGCTGCTTGGGGTCCTGCAGCGGCTGGTCGACAACGGGGCCACCGTCGTGGTCATCGAGCACGACCTCGATGTGATCGCCGGCGCCGACCACGTCATCGACCTGGGACCGGGCGGCGGCATCGACGGCGGCCGCATCGTGGCCACTGGCGCTCCCGAGGAGATCGCCCGCGCCGACACCCTCACCGGCAGGTATCTGAAGCCGCTGTTGGAGGGGAGGGAGTCGTGACCATCACCGGAGCGCAGCTCCAGCGGGCCGCCCGTTCCGCCGCCGAGGGACTCGATGCCACCAGCCACGGTCGTCCCTTCGTCGACAAGCTCGACGTCTACAAGGTCGCCGGCAGAGTCTTCCTCATCGTCACCGACGACCCGGACGAGCCGATCGTCACCGTCAAGTGCGAACCCGGCCACGGGCGCGCGCTTCAGCACGAGCACCCCGGCATCACCGAGGGGCGGTACCTCGACAAGCGGCACTGGATCAGCATCGGCCCCGGGCCGCATATCACCGCGAAACTGGTGAAGGACCTCGTCGTGCTCTCCTACGACCTCGTCCTCGATCTCCTTCCCCACGACCAATGGCCAATGACAGCGCACGCGATTCGCGACGCCGACCGGAAGGGCATGCCATGACCGTCAATACGCCCAAGGCACCGAGTGCACCAGGGGTGCGTTCCTGGTGGGGCATCCCGTACGCCACCGCCGAACGGTTCCGCCGCCCTGCGGTCGCGGACTTCGATCCCGGCCTCCCGTACGACCGCAAGGGGGTCGTCTCGATCCAGCCCGACAGCGGCGATTGGCTCGAGGCGGACAGCGGGATGGGTGAGGACTGCCTGAATCTGAACGTATGGGCCCCGAGCAGCCGGAGGCGAAGGCGCTCCCGGTGGCCGTGTACATCCACGGCGGCGACCCCGGCAACGTCACCGTCTACGGCCACAGCGGTGGCGCCTATGCCACCTTCAACCCCGACAAGCTGGTCGACCTCGACCCGGCCACCCTGATGGCCGCACTGCGCAAGGTCCTCCCGACCGACCTCGGCGTCCGCGGCGGGGTGGACAACCAGGCCACCGGCGTCGTCCTGGGCATAGGGCAACCCGGCGCGGTGATGCAATCCCACCCGATGGAAGTCCTCGCCTCAGGCACGCACCGCGATATTGACGTCCTGCTCAGCATGGCCAGCGACGACATGGGCTGGTGGGTCGCGAACGACCTCGACCGGTTCGACCCGCGCACCCGCGACCGCGTCACCGATGAAGTCGCAGGATGGCGCATCTCCCGCTCCCGCGCGAAGCAGATCGTCGACGCCTACGACCAAGACGGCCGCACCCCCGCCGAGATCCGCGCCGCGGTCATGGCGGACTACCTCTTCGCGCTCCCCGCGGCCCGCGGCGCTCTCGCCCACGCCGCCGCCGGCGGCAACGCCCATCTCCTCCTGATCGGGCCCGCCGAAGGCACGCCCGCCGTGCACGGCACCGAAATGTACGCCCTGGTCGGCCAGGAGAAACCAGGCCGCAGTGCCGAACAGGCCGAGCGCGACACGAGCATCCGCGACATCGTGCTCGACTTCGCCACCGGCGAGCAGACCCGCCTGCGGCCCGCCGTCACCGACCAACCCGTCTCGAACAGCGTCGGCAACCCCCCGTTCGAGGCCGGCGCCCACTACCGGGCGGCCCTTGACCTGTGGGAGGGCATCGACCGACCCTGACACCCAAGGCGGGGCGGCACAGCACCGCCCGGGCACCTGCACCATCTGCACCTCCACGGGAACGAACACGGCAAGGAACCGACATGAGCGAATCCACAGCAGTAGGCGACGGCACACCGGTGACGATGAGGGCGATCGTGGTCACCGAAACCGGCGGACTCGACAAACTCGTCATCACCGAGGCGCCGGTGCCCGAGCCGAGACCGGGCTGGGTGCGCATCAAGGTGAAGGCGTTCGGCGTCAACGAATCCGAGGTGACCACCCGCAAGGGCGAGTCGGACCCCGATGTCACCTACCCGCGGGTTCCCGGCATCGAAGGCGTCGGCGCAGTGGACCAGGCCGACGAGAGCAGCGGCCTGCAGTCAGGACAGCAGGTCGCGACCATGATGGGCGGCATGGGTCGGTCCTTCGACGGGTCGTACGCGGAGTACACGCTCGTTCCGGTCGACCAGGTCATCCCGTTCGAGTCGGACCTGCCGTGGGGGACGCTCGGGGCGCTGCCGGAGATGTTCCAGACCGCCTACGGCTCCCTCACCACGGGCCTCGACCTGCGATCAGGACAGACGGTCCTGATCCGGGGCGGGACCTCGACCGTCGGCCTCAGCGCCGCGACGATCGCCAAGGACATGGGCGCGACCGTCCTGTCCACCACCCGCAAACCAGAACGCGCCGAAGAACTGCGCGCGATCGGCGTCGACCACCCGCTCGTCGACGACGGCAGTGTCGCCGGCCAGGTGCGGGAACTCTATCCGGACGGAGTCGACGCGGCCCTGGAACTGGTGGGCGGCCCGGCCCTGCCAGACACGCTCCGGGCCCTGCGCACAGGGGGCACCGGCTGCTTCACCGGCTCGCTCTCGGGCGAATGGGTCATCCCCGAGTTCAGCCCCTTCGCGTACATCCCCAGCGGGGTCCGGCTCACCGTTTATGCGGGAGAAGCCGCCGACCTGCCCGCCGACGTCCTCGCTCACCAGCTGCGGGCCATCGCCAACGGACGACTCCACGTCGCCATCGCCGGGGTCTACCACGGCCTGGAGCAGGTCCGTGACGCTCAGGCCGACCTGGAATCCGGTACGACACCGGGCAAACACGTGGTCGTCCTTGACTGAACGCGAAACAGCACGCGACCGGGCGGCTTGCGAGACACCGCGCAAGTGCGCACGACCTCCGAGGGTATGAGGGGACCGGGTTCCCGGGGAGCGGGATAGGCTCGTCTGCGCACTGACATTGAGCCGCCTGAACCAATTGGGGATCGTGCGATCATGAGTTCCGACCACGTCGCCGAAGGGCCGAGTCTGGCCGAGATCGGGCCGATCAGCGCCCTGGTTCCCGAGCTGGTGATGGGGCATCGGGGGCTCGCGTTCACCCTCATGCGCCGGATCGGCATCTCGCCGGGGCAGGAGCGGCTGCTTTCGAAGCTGTGGGCGTCCGAGCCGCTGCCGCAGGCGGTGCTAGTTCGCGAGATGGGCATCGAGGCGCCGACGGTCACCAAGATGCTCGCGCGCATGGAGAAGGCCGGTTTCGTGGAGCGCCGCCGCTCCGATGCCGACCGGCGGGTGTGGCTGGTCTCCCTCACCGAGGAGGGTCGGGCATTGCGTGAGCCGGTGGCGCGGATCTGGGCCGAGCTGGAGCGGCGCACGGTCGGCGACATGCCCGAGGCCGACCGCCAGACGTTCCAACGGCTGCTGGAAGAGGCGGTCGCGAACCTGCGCGGAAACGGCCAGGCCCCGCCGTTCGCTTGCGAAGCCCCGGGGGACCACCCCTAGGCGGTGCGCGACTCGTGAGACCTCCGGCCCTGCCGGCTGCGCATGGGGCCAGGGGCTCGGCCATGCGAGGGAGCCCGGGGAATAAATAATTAGCCGACTAACATTGTTCTTGTCGTACCCATCGACCAGAGCGAAGGAAGTCAGCCATGGACACCACTGCGGCGAAGCGCATCGCCGTTTTCGGCGCGACCGGACAGCAGGGAGGCGCGGTCGTCGACGCGCTCGAAGCCAGGGGCGCGCAGATCCGCGCGCTCGTTCGCGACCCCGGGTCCGAGGCGGCCCGTGCCCTTGCCGAGCGCGGGATCGAACTCGCACGGATCGATCTCGACGCGCCCGCGACCGTCCGGTCAGCGCTTGAGGGCGTCGACGCCTTCTTCTTCATGACCACGCCCGGGCGGGACCGGCAGGCGGCGAACGAGATCCGCCAGGGAACGGTCCTTGCGGACGGAGCCGCGGGTGTGCCGCATGTGGTCTTCAGCTCCGTGGGCGGAGCCGAGCGGCACACGCGCATCCCGCACTTCGAGAGCAAGCGGGCCGTCGAGGAGTACCTGCTCGAACGCGGCGTACCCGCGGTGTTCGTGCGGCCGGTCTTCTTCATGGAGAACCTGACGTTCATGGGCGCCGCGATCGAGAACGGCGAGGTCGTCGTCCGGCTCCCGCTTCCGGCGGACGTCCCGCTGCAGATGGTCGCCGTTCGCGACATCGGCACCGCGGCCGCCGCCGCGCTCTTGGAACCGGATGCGGTCGACGGGTCGATCGAGATCGCCGGTGACGAGCGCACCGGTCCCCAGATCGCCGATGCCATCGGCGAACACACCGGCCTGCCGGCCCGGTACGAGGCATTGCCGCTCTCGGTCCTGGGCGACGCCGATTCGCACCGGATGTTCGAGTGGTTCGCCGAAGACCCCGCCTACCAGGCCGACATCCCCGCCACCCGGTCGCTCGCGCCCGGCCTGCTCGACTTGCCGGGCTGGCTCACCGCCACCGGCTGGACCCCGAAGACCCACTGACACCACCACAAGGAGCACTTCCATGAGCACCAGCACGACCAGTCTCGACTCGACCGCGGCACCGACCGCACTCCGTCTTCCGCGCCTGCTCGCCGCCGCGGGGGCCGCCGCGGCCCTCAACCTCGTCGCGCTCGGGATCGGCAGCGCCGCCGACGCCTCGATGATCGTCAACGACCCCACGCCGACCGAGGTCGGCGTCGCAGCGACCCTCGGCGCCACCTTGGGGCCGCTGCTGGTCGCCGGACTGGTCCTCTGGCTCATCGCCAAGCGGTCGCCGAGGATCCGCGTCTGGGCCGGATGGGCCGGGGCCGTCCTCGCCTTCGCCACGGTCGCCTCGCCGTTCTTCGCCGCGGACGACCTGACCACCGCATTCACGCTCGCGTCCATGCACATCGTCGGCGGCCTCGCCTGGCTGGCCGCCACCCGGCCCTGGGACAAGCCCGCCACCCGCTGACACGGCCGCGCCGCCCCAGGACGTCCCGTCCTGGGGCGGCGCAGTACCCGATGCGCGGCCGAGCGGCGCCGGGCATCCGGTTCAGCGCGGCGGGCCGAGGATGACCTGTCCGTGGAGGTCGGCGGCTTCGGCGAGCTTCTCGCGCGAGATGGCGAAGCCCTCGGGACGCGGAGTGGACACATCGCGTCCGGCATGGCGGAACATGCCCTCGATCCCCGCCGGAGTGGCGATCATGAGCAGGTCGGCGGTGTCCGAGGTGATGCGGTAGCCGTGCGGCACATTCTTGGGCAGGAAGACGATGCCGCCTTCGGACAGCTCCATCTCCTCCTCGCCCAGCCACAGCAGCGCCGTGCCCTTGATGAGCATGAAGATCTCGTCCTCGCGGGTGTGCATGTGGAAGGGCGGGGCCTCGCCCTTGCCGACCGCGAACCTTCCCACGGTGAGCTGCCCGTTCGTGGCCGCGCTGTCGAGCAGGACGGAGAACGTGGAGCCGTCCAGCCATTCGAGCGTCTGCTGCTGGTCGGGTTGGGCCAGATAGGCCATGGTCATGGTGCGGGTCCCTTACTGGTTGCGTTTGCGGAGTCGGTCGAGGTTGGCGACGGTGTCGAGGACGAGGTGCTCGTCGGCGACCGCCGGGTTGGCCGCGACGAGGACGGCCGCTTCGCCGACCTGGTCGGCCGTCAGCCAGTCGGGCTGGCCGCCCGGTCGGGTGCGGGTGATGACCGGACCCAGGATGAGGTCGTTGACGCGGCGCTGGCCTTGCAGTTCGGCGCTGAGGACTTCACGCATCATGAGCAGGGCCGCGCCGCTCATGCTGACGATGCCCGCCCCCGCATACGGCTTCTGCGCCGAGAACCCGGAGATCATGCTGTAGGAGCCCTCGGCCTCAAGCCTGGGGACGAAGGCGCGTGCGACGGCCGTGTGGGCGGTCGTGACGTCCAGGAAGAAGCGCTGCCAGGCGTCTTCGCTCGTCTGCCACAGGGTCTGGCCCATCCACCAGCCGCCGACGGCGGGCACGACGTGGTCGATGCGGCCGAAGCGCTCCTTGACGGTCTCGGCGAGCTGCTCGGCCTCGGCGAAGGTCCCGTAGGCGCCGGTGACGCCGTGGAGGCGCTCGGCGAGTTCGGGCCCGATGAGCTCGGAGAGCTCGTCGAGCTTGGCCTGGCTGCGGCTGGGCACGACGACGTCGGCTCCCGCGCTCAGGAAGGCCCGGACGATGCCTTCGCCGACCGAGCCGGTCCCGCCGGGCACGACGGCGACGCGTCCTGCCATCGAGCCGGTGCGTGCGTTGTCCATGATGGTGCTCCCTCGTTGTTCGTGTTCGTTGCGTGTGATCGGTCGTGCGGTTTCAGCGCGGTCCGAGCAGGGCGTCGGCCCGTGCCGCGTCCAGATGCGAGACCTGTGCGGTGTTGCGGCTGGTCGGGCCGAGGTACTGGGTGAAGACGTCGATGAACGCCTCGGCCCCGCCCGCGAGCTCGTAGAGCACGGTCACGGCCCTACCCCAGGTCCCCTTGGCGCGCTTGGCCGTCGAGGATGCGCTGGGCCTGGTCGGGCTGGCGCAGATGGACCGTGGCGCCGTGGACGTCCTTGGCGGCGGGCGAGGAGAGCCAGGCCAGGACGTCGCCGACCGCTTCACCGCGCAGCGGCGACCCGGGCCGGGTGCCGTTCGGCCCCATGTACGCCCACATGACGAGTTCGTTGACGCGCGGGTCCCCGCCCGTCTCGTCTGCGATGGCCAGGACGAGCCGGTTCTGCGCCGCCGTGGCGGCGGCGATGGGACCGACCTGGGCACCGACCTGGTCCACGAACCCGGCCGGACCGTTCACCGTGGTGTAGGCCCCGCCCGGGCGCAGCAGCGGCACGAGGGCTTCGGCGGCGGTGAAGTGCGGGTACAGGGCCGCTTCGATCACCGAGCGGAACGCGTCGAACCCGGCGGCCAGGACCGGCGGGCCCTGGTGCCAGGACGTCACGGTCGAGACGACGGCGTCGAGCCCGCCGGCGTCGCGCACCTGGGCGGCGATCTCGCGGGCCCCGGCGGCGGTGCCGATGTCCCCTCGCAGTCCCAGCAGCCGCGACTCCAGGTCCGGGGCCAGTCGTGAGCGCAGCCGCTCGATCTTGGCCGGGTCGCGGGAGGGCACGAGGACCTCGGCGCCGGCGCGCAGCAGCGCGTCCACGGCGAAGTACCCGACGTTCCCGGTGCCTCCGGCGACGAGCGCGGTGGCTCCCGCAAGCTGTGGCGTGTTCATGATCGACCTTCCTCCAATGGGTTACTATTTATAACCTAACAAGGGGGTCAACATGTCGGACCGAGAACTTATTTCCGTGGCGGAGGCCACTGGGTGCCCGTCGGGTGACTGCACCTACGCCGAGGCGGTGTTCGCACTGCTGGGCAAGCGCTGGAACGGCCTGATCATCGACCTGCTGCTCGCGTCTCCCGCCCGATTCTCGGCGATCATCGAGGCCCTCCCGCAGCTGTCCAAGCGGGTGCTCTCCCAACGCCTCGCCGAGCTGACCGAGGCCGGGCTGGTCGAACGCGACGAGCGAGGACCGCGCGAGGTCGTCTACCGCCTCACCGAGCACGGGCGCGGACTCGGCCCGGCCATGGCCGAACTGCGGATCTGGGCCGGTTCCCCCGAACCGCCCCCGACTCGCGAGGACTTCGTCGAACAGGCCGGTGCCGGCAAGCACCCGGCCGACCGTGCGGTGTGGGAGTCGCTGGACCTGGCCGCCCGCCGCCTTCAGGACGCCCTCGACCGGCAGGCCAAGACGGTCGCCGCCGTCCCCGGGGTCTACGCCGAAGCGCTCGCGCGACTGCGGCTCGCCCCCGAATGCCGGATGCGGGTGGGCGACCTCGCGGCCGCGACCGGCCTCAAATCCAGTCGCGTGAGCGGCATGGTCGCCCACTTCGAGGAATCCGGCTGGGCGCTGCGCACCGCCGACCCGACCGACCAGCGCTCGTGGACCGTCACCCTCACCGAGGCCGGAAAAGCGGTCGCCGCCGCAATCCAACCCGTCTACACCGGCATCCTCCACGACCATCTGTACGGCGCCCTCACCGAGGCCGAGCAGGCCCAGCTGCGCCGCCTGACCGACAAGATCCTCGCCAGCTTCGAAACTACTACAGAAATGAAATAATATGAGGAACACTCCCTCCGGCGGTCCGACCCGGCTCGTCATTCTCGGCGCCAGCGGCAGCACCGGCCGCCTCCTGGTCGACCAGGCCCTCGAACGCGGCTACGCGGTCACCGCCGTCTCGCGTTCCGACCCCTTCGGTCCCGGCCGCGACGGCCTCACGGTCAAGCGGGTCGACGTGCGCGACCGGCAGGCCCTCCGCTCGGCCCTCACCGGCCACGACGCGGCTCTCTCCGTCATCGGCGGCACCCCGAAGCAGCACGGCCGCATCTACTCCGAAGGCACCGCCGCCATCGTCGAGGCACTCGAAGCCGCAGGGGTGCACCGGTTCGTGTGCACCTCCTCGGGCGGGGTGAACCCGGCCGACCGCGGCCTGCCCCTGTGGTACCGGCTCGCGATCCCGCTGTTCCTGGACGACCTCTACAAGGACATGCGGGTCATGGAGTCGACGGTGCGCGCCAGCGGCCTGGACTGGACGATCGTGCGCCCCGCCTACCTCACCGACGCCCCCGCCCGCGGAGAGTACCGGGTCGAGGACGGCCGCAACCCCAAGGGCGGATGGCGCATCGCCCGCGCCGACCTCGCCGCGTTCCTCCTCGATCAAGTGGACGGCGAGGACTGGCACAAGGCCCTGCCCACCATCGCCTACTGAGCGAGGACAACGCCATGGGGCGGGGGCGACGAGTCCCCGTCCCACATCGCCACCAGACTCGTCGGGCACGAGGGCCCGGCGAGCCCGTCGGCGGGCTTGCACGATCGCAGTAGGCCCAGCGGGTAAGAATCGAGCCGCATATACCTTGACGTGCCCCGTGGGACAAGAAACAAGGGACCATCTATGCGATGATCCCTCATATCCTGTATGTCCGTTTGTGGAGGTAGGGGGATTCGAACTCGTGGCTTTCGGATCAACGTGTCGCCCGGCTCGCCGCTCCGGGCTTGGCGGAGGATGCGCTTGATGGTGCTGATGTCGACACCGTAGTTGCAGGCGAGTTCGGACCGGGTGGGCAAGGTGGATGCTCGGTCGGATCCCCGCGCCGCGATTGGTTCGATATGGAAGTCTCCTGTTGAGTTCCGTTGTGGCACAACGGAACTCAACAGGAGACTGTCTCAGTCTGTAAGCACGGCCTGAGCGTTTACAGGTAGGGGCTCTGCGTGAGCAGGTGGCTGCGGTAGCCTTCGCCGACGCCTGGCTCCGGTGTGCCGGACCAGTCCTTGATGAGGACCGCGCCGCTGGTGCAGCCCCACGGGTTCCAGGTCCAGGCCAGGTAGCCCAGACCATTCGCGTCGGCCCAGTCGACCAGCTCCTGCATGTAGTCGAACCCGCAGTCGTCCTGGCCGAACTCGCCGAGCACGACCGGTACCTCCTGCATCAGCGGGGCGATTTCACCGTCCCAACAGGACTCGGTCACGCACCGGTTGAAGCTGTAGGAATGCCAGGACGCGGCGATGTTGTCCAGCGGGTCCTCCGGCATGTAGGCCAGCCATTCCCGCATGTCGTTGGTCCACTCAAGCCCGCTGACCATGAGGATGTTCGTGGCACCGGTGTCGCGGACCGCGTCGACGAGGTCCTGCATGCCGGCGACCTCGTACCCGATGCCGGCGCAGGTGCCGCCGTCGCGCAGGCACTGCCAGCCCAACGTCTTGTCCCAGTTGCTGGCCATATCCGGGTACGGTTCGTTGAACAGGTCGAAGACGACGGCGTCGTTGCCCTTGAAGGTGTCGGCGACGCCGGCCCAGAACTGCGGGGCGTACTGCGCGTCGGGCATCGGCTTCTGGCAGGTGGCGTGCACATCGGTGCAATGCCAGTCCGGTCCTGTGGTGTAGGCGCCCCAGGTCCAGTGCAGGTCGAGGATGACGTTGAGGCCGTTGGCGACCAGGAGATCGACGTAGTCCTTGACGCCTTCCTGGTAGGCGGCGCCGCTGGGTGAGCCGTTGAGGCCGAGCCAGCACTCCTCGTTGAGCGGGAGCCGCACGGCGTGGATGTTCCAGGACTTCATGGCGTCGACGGACGCCTGGTCGACCGGGCCGGAGTCGAACAGGCCCTTGCCCTGCACGCACGCGAACTCGGCGGAGGACCGGTCCACGCCCAGCAGCCGGTACGGCTCGCCGTCCTCGGTGACGATCTGGTTGCCGGAGACGCTGAGCTGCGGCGCCGGACCGTCCGGCGGGGTGGTGGTCGGGTCCTCGCTGGGGGTGGTGGTCGGGCCTCCGGTGGGGGTCGTCGAGCCGGTGCAGGGCGTGCCGTTGAGCGCGAAGGACGCGGGCTCGGGGTTGGCGTCGCGCCATGCGCCGACGAACCCGATCGAGGTGGAGGCGCCGGTGGCCAGCGACCCGTTCCAGCTCATGCTGGTGGCGGAGACGCCGGCGCCCGACTGGGTCCAGCCGGCGCTCCATCCCTGGGTGACCTTCTGGCCGGCGTTCGGGAAGTCGAAGGTCAATGTCCAGCCGGACATCGCATCGCCGAGGTTGGTGACGTTCACGTTGGCGTGGAACCCGCCCGGCCACTCGCTCTGCACGGTGTAGGTGACCGCGCAGCCCGAGGTGGCCGCCGATGCGGGAAGGGTCGCCGTTGCCAAGCCGCCCAGTACCAGTGCGCCGACGGCGCCGGCGACCAACAGTGTCTGACGATGTCGCATTTCAGCTCCTTGATTCTCGTGAGGAATGGATGGGAGCGCTTCCGTTCTCACCTTAGTTAGGCACCCGAAGAAAGTCAAGCATTCATATAGATCTATGCTTAGTGCTCAACGAGCAGCCGATCGGGCGAAATGAGCGACAGGGCAAGCAGGCGGGTAAGCAAGGCGGCCCGACAACGTACAGCGCAGGAGGCACACGTGGCGCTCAGCCCGACGTGGACGAACAAATCGACGACCAGGGGTCTGATCCTGGACGCCATCCGTGCGGCCCGCACGATCAGCCGGGTGGAGCTCGCTGCAGCGACGGGTCTTGCCGGCGCCACGATCTCCGAGCTCGTGCGGGAGCTCATCGACGACGGATTGGTGGTCGAGGCCGGCCGAGGTGCGCCGACCGGCGGCAAGCCGCGCACGCTGGTGCAGCTCGACCCCCGGGCCCGCTACAGCGTCGGAGTCCAGATGGAGCGCAACGCCTGCGTCATCGTCGTCGTCGACTTGGCCGGCCGGCCGGTGGCCCGAACTTCGTTCCAGGGTGTGGCGTCGATGCCGCCGGAGCAGGCACTGCCGATGATCGCCTCGCAGGTCGACGCCCTGCTGGCCACGGCTGCCGTCGACCGCGACCGAGTGCTGGGAGTCGGGCTGGTCAGCTACGGCCCGCAGGACCGCCGCGCGGGGGTGCTGTTGAGCCCGCAGCCCTCCGCGCCATGGCTCGAATACCCGGTCGCGGAGCGACTCGCGCAGCACCTCGGCCTGCCCGTGCTGCTCGACAACGACGCCGCGGCCGCCGCGATCGGCGAATACTGGATGGGCGCGGTCGACCCACGAAGCACCTACGGCTGCATCTACATGGCCAGCGGGATCGGCGGCGGAATCGTGGTCGCCGGCGAGGTGTACCGAGGCAGCTCCTCCAACAGCGTAGAGCTCGGCCATATGTCGATCGACGTCAACGGCGACCAGTGCCCGTGCGGCAACGTCGGCTGCCTGGAGAACTACGCCGGCCCCTCAGCCCTGGTCCGGCAGGCCGCGGCCACGCCCGCGCTGGCCGAGCGCCTGGTGCCCGACCCCGACTCCGCCGACTTCCTCACCGGGTTCGCGCGGATCGCGGCCGCCGCCGACGCCGGTGACCAGGCCGCCCGTGGCCTCATCGAGCGGTCGGCCCGCTACCTCGGTGCCGCCGCCGTCACCATGACCATCCTCTTCGATGTGGACGCGATCGTCCTGGCCGGTCCGAGCTTCGCGGCGGCGGGCTCTATCTACCCGACCGTGATCCAGGAGGAAGTGGACCGCCGCACCGTCAGCTGGCGGACGCACCCGGTGCGGGTGACGCCTTCGGTCAACGGCCCCGACGCAGCAGCGATCGGCGCAGCGGCCCTCGTGCTGCAAAGCGAGCTGACCCACGGCCGGACTCGGACCGAGGAGGGGAGGGGTGCCGGCGGCCATGCCCGACCGGCGGTCGCGGTTGCGGGTGATTAGCCCCGAGGACGGGGCGCAGATTCCTTGAGCCCCGGCCCGGCGGCGGAGGCCGATGCCGCCGACATGGCCTCCGACCCGCTCGGCGTGCTGACCGCGCTTCCAGTCCTGATGTGGATGCTGTACGGCGGGTACATGATCGTGATGTTCTTATCGAAGCCCAAGGCGGTCAAAGCGCCGCCCGTCGGTTAACGGTAGGTGTACCAACAAACCTCGGTCGAGTCATTGACTATACATAGAAATCTCTCTATAGTTCGAGTTGTCCGGAAAATCATCAGATGTTTCGGGGTCGGGTCGCGGCATGTGAGCGATAACTGTCTTATCGGCCGGGTCCGCTGATTCTGCGGTGCCGGCGGCATGACGCAGTTCCGGCTTGGGTTTTCTTGAGGCGGTGGGCGGGCTTGGTGCGAGACCGAGGCTGGATCCTTACGGCCACCAGAAGCGGAAATGATCCTACGAATTCAAGGAACAAGAGATGCGAACAAGAGCAAGGTGGCTCGGGCCGATCGTGGCGCTCGGTCTCATGGTGGGCATGGTGGCGACGCCGATCGATACCGCCTCCGCGGAGTCGAACGGCGGGGTTCGGGTCATGCCGCTGGGTGACTCCATCACCGAGGGCACGGCCACGCCGGGCGGATACCGGATCGGCCTGTGGCAGCGCCTCGTCAACGGCGGGTACACCACGGACTTCGTCGGGTCGCAGTTCAACGGGCCGGCAGGTCTCGGCGACCACGATCACGAGGGCCACCCCGGCTGGCGTATCGACCAGATCGACGCGAACGTCGTCGGCTGGCTGAACACCTACCAGCCGCAGACCGTGCTGCTGCACATCGGCACCAACGACATCCTGCAGAACTACGACGTCTCCGGCGCCCCGAACCGGCTGTCCGCGCTGATCGACCGCATCACCACGACCGCACCGAACGCCGAGGTGTTCGTCGCGCAGATCACTCCGCTCGGGTGGAGCGAGGGGGACGCGGCGGTGAACAGCTTCAACGCGACGATCCCCGGCATCGTGCAGAGCAAGGTGAACGCCGGCAAGAACGTGCACATGGTCGACATGCACAGCGCCCTGACCACCGCCGACCTGGACGACGGCGTCCACCCGACCTCCGCCGGATACGACAAGATGGCCGCGGTCTGGTACTCCGCGCTGCAATCGGTACCCGGCAGCATCGGCGCGGCGGACGGCACCGAGATCGTGGGCGCCCAGTCCGGTCGCTGCCTTGAGGCCACCGGGCTCGGCACCGCCAACGGCACCGACGTGCAGCTGTGGGACTGCTGGGGCGGCTCCCACCAGCAGTGGACCTACACCGCCGGCAAGCAGCTCATGGTGTACGGCGACAAGTGCCTGGACGCCTACGGTCGGGGCACCGCCAACGGCACCGCGGTGGTGATCTGGGACTGCAACGGACAAGCCAACCAGCAGTGGAACGTCAACGCCGACGGCACCATCACCGGGGTGCAGTCCGGCCTGTGCCTGGACGCCTCGGGCTGGGGCACCGGCAACGGCACGAAGATCAAGCTCTGGGCCTGCGGCGGCGGACAGGCCAACCAGCAATGGGCCAGACGGTAGCCACGGCGACGTTGCGGATGTCCCCTGAGCCGGGTGCTCAGGGGACCGACCAATGTTCGGCTTCGCCACCGCCTTGTCCGTCTCCTGCCGCGGTCGGAGATCGGTTGCAGGCCTTCGGGAAACGACCGTGAAGCCGAGACCCGACGCGGCAGTTTAACGCTAGGTGCACCAACAAACTTCCATCGAGCCGTTGACTACACATCGAGATCTCTCTATAGTTCGAATCGCCGGAGAATCCATCAGATGTTTCCGGCCTAGGTTGCGATATGTGAGCGATAACAGGTATTCCCTGTACCCGCGTCCGCTGAGAATCATCCGATGACATCCGCCGCACCCGACTGCTCGATCCTGTCCCGCTCCGCATCTCCACGACCCGACGAACTCGACTAAGGAGGCCACCATGGCCTGGATGGAAACCCCCAAGAGCCGCAGGCGGATGCTCATCGGCGGAGCCGGCGTGCTCGCCGGGGCCGCCGCCGCGACCGTCCTCAACCCGTTCACCGGCTCGGCTGCAGCCGCCACGGTCGACACATCCGCCTGGTATGTGCTGGTGAATCGCGGCAGTGGGAAGGTTCTGGACGTGAGCGGTGTGTCCACTGCCGACGGGGCCCAGCTCCACCAGTGGACCCGCACGAACGCCTACAACCAGCAGTTCCAGTTCGTGGATGCCGGGGGCGGGTACTTCCGGATCAGGGCGCGGCACTCGGGGAAGGTGCTGGACGTGTCGGGCTGGTCGACCGCCGACGGTGCCGCGGTCCACCAGTGGGCCGACCACAATGGCGCCAATCAGCAGTTCCGGTTGGCCGACTCCGATAGCGGCTATGTGCGTCTGATCAATCGCAACAGCGGTAAGGCGGTCGAGGTCCAGGGCGCGGCGACCGGCGACGGTGCCGCCGTCGTGCAGTACAGCGACTGGGGCGGCAGCAACCAGCAATGGCAGCTCGCTCGCGTCGACGGCGGCAGCGGCGCCTGCGCTCTTCCGTCGACGTACCGCTGGACATCGACGGGCCCTCTGGCGCAGCCGAGGAACGGGCAGGTCGCGCTCAAGGACTTCACCGCCGTCCGTTACAACGGCCAGTACCTCGTCTACGGGACGACGCACGACGCGGGAGACGCCTGGAACTCGGTGGTCTTCAGTCCGTTCACCAACTGGTCCGACATGGCCTCGGCCGGCCAGAACATGGTGACGAGCTTCAACCCGGTGGCCCCGACGCTGATCCACTTCGCCCCGAAGAACGTCTGGGTGATCGCCTACCAGTGGGGCTGGCCGTACAAGTTCTCCTACCGCACGTCGACCAACCCCGCCGACCCCAACAGCTGGGGCCCGCACCAGGAGCTCTTCAACGGGGAGCTTCCCGTGAACAACCCCATCGACCAGACCCTCATCGCCGATGACCAGAACATGTACTTGTTCTTCGCCAACGACGAAGGCCAGATCTACCGGTCCAGCATGCCCCTCGGGGACTTCCCGAGCAGCTTCGGCACGGACTACGAGCTCGTCATGAGCGACACGAAGGCGAACCTGTTCGAGGCGGTCGAGGTCTACAAGGTCCAGGGCCAGAACCAGTACCTCATGATCGTCGAGGCCATGGGCAACCAGGGCCGGTTCTTCCGCTCGTTCACGGCCACCAGCCTGAACGGCACGTGGACACCGCAGGCCGCCACCGAGGGCAACCCGTTCGCCGGCAAGGCCAATAGCGGCGCCACGTGGACCAACGACATCAGCCACGGCGACCTGGTGCGCACCAACCCCGACCAGACCAAGACCATCGACCCCTGCAACCTGCAGTTCCTCTACCAGGGACGCGACCCCAGCTCTGACGGCATGGACTACGGCCTCCTGCCCTACCGGCCGGGTCTGCTGACCCTGCAGCGCTAGCGGCACGACGCAGGTCCGGCTCGGGTGTTCCCGAGCAAGCGGGCGGGCTCGGTGCGAGACCGAGCCCGCCCGGATCGGACTCCCGCCGTCCTCCTCTCGCCAGTTCCACCCGAGGGATGAGAAGACCGGTCCGCGCGAGCGGTGAGCACGCAAGGACGGCTACCGGCCGTGCGGCCGGTAGCCATCACTTGCCGCCGGATCGAACCGCCGGCTGAGACGCGCTCTCAGGCCGGGCTCGTCGGTCCCTCATCTGAGTGCACTCCGGGCCCGCCGCGGTCAGATGCTCCCGCCGCCGCCGGAGGTGTTGCTCCACCAGGCGCTGTAGGCGTTCAGGGAGTACCGTTTCGACACGCCGTTGGTCGAGGTGATCTCGAGGCCGAACTGCATGGTGTCGAAGGTGGTGTTGCGCAGGCGGCCGTTGTCCGCGGCCCACCTCCAGACCGCCGAGGCGTCGACGGTGCCGGTGTTCCGCTTCGTGGCCGGGATGAACTGCAGGACGTTCCAGCCGGGGTCGGCCTGCCAGACCGACGCGTAGAGGACGCCGCCGATCGTCACGTTGGAGGCGATCTGGGTGCCCCAGCCGCCTGCCGTCTGCCCGGACCAGTCGGTGAAGACCATGATCTCGTCCTGGTTGCCGGTCGACCAGAGGTCGCTCGTCCAGTTCCACCAGTCCCCGCCGGCGACCGGGGCTGAGGAGGTGTCGTACCAGAAGCCCGCCGCGTTCAGCTGCGACAGCGGGATCTGGGGCCTGACCGAGGTGTTCGGGTAGGACTTGATCCCGCCGCCCGACTGGGTCGAGTCGACGTACCAGGACTTGATGCTGTTGACGTGCAGGCACTGCGGCCCGGCGTTCTCGCCCCAGATGTTGTTGTAGATCGTTGCGGGGCTCTGGGTGTAGCTGCTCCACCGATCGCAGGAGGAGTAGACCTCGGCCTGCGCCGGCGTCGCGATGCCCAGGAGCCCGGCGATTGCGAGGACGATCAGGGCCAGTTGGCCGAGGGCCCTGCTGGTCACAGATTTCATCTGAACTTTCCTTCCTGTGCGGGGCCGGTCACGGGCCCGGCGGGTCTGCTATGTCCACAGCGAGTAGCTGTTGCAGTTGAAGTTGCGGCCTCCGGTGGAGGAGGTGATCTCGAACACGTCGCGCCCGAGCCGGTAGTTGACGTGCGGGTAGGACTTGACCCCTCCGGTGTTGGGGTGGTCGGCCCAGACGCCCCAGTTGGAGTACGAATTCGCCCAGATGGACTGGGCTCCGGCGGGGCGCCGACGGCGCCGGCGGTGGCCAGCGGTGCGGCCAGTGCTGCGGTGAGGAGCGGCCTGCGTTGCATGAGGCACACGCCTTTCCCAGGGGATTCGACACCGGTCGACGGCATTCGTAAATGTACGAATGTCGATATGTATCTTGATTAAATCATGGAACAAAGTCGATGTCTATACCGCCCGAGACCGGGAAAAATCGCCGAGCGCGGTGTCGTGGCGCGAGGCTGTGCTGACGGGTGTGCAATGGTCGCATTGCCTTGGCGCCCTGGTGTTTGCCCAGCCTCGGAGGCGGTGTGCGGCGACCGACTGTCGGGAGGTGCTTAGTTCCGTAGGTTGACAAACGTGGTGATGGCTGCGTACCGTGCTGGCAGCAGTGTTGAGAATCCACATCTCTCGATGTATTGGTCGTCATCGCCGCCTGGCACCGACTCCGATCCCCACGCCCTGACGGATTCCCACCCCTCCGACAAAGGAGTTTCGAGATGAGTCCCACTACCGCGCATGGGAGACGGTTGCGCCTCGGCGTGATCGTCGCCTCTGCCGTCGCCTTGCTGACCACCAGTCTCCTCGGGGCGGTCAGTGCCCAAGCGGCCCAAGGCTGCGAGGTCGACTACGAGGTCACCGGCCAGTGGCCGGGCGGCTTCATCGCCGACGTGGAGGTCACCAACCTCGGCGAGCCGGTCGACGGCTGGAGCCTCGAATGGCCCTGGCCCGACGGCCAGCGCGTCACCGGCATGTGGAACGCGAGGCACACCGGCTCGGGCGAGACCGCCACGGCCGAGAGCCTGGGCTACAACAAGAAGATCGCCACCGGCGCTTCGACCTCGTTCGGCTTCACCGGATCGTGGTCCGGCGAGAACACCGATCCGACCGGGTTCCGCCTCAACGGCCGCCTCTGCGACGGCACCGTCGGGGAGCCGACCGAGACGCCCACTGGCGGACCCTCGGAGTGGGACAACGCCACTGAGCAGGTCGCCGCCATGGAGCCGGGTGTGAACATCGGGAACACGCTCGACGCGCTGGGCGGCGAGACCGCCTGGGGCAACCCGATGATCACCGAGGAACTGCTCCAGACGTACAAGGCCGAGGGGTACAACTCGATCCGCCTGCCCGTCACGTGGGACGAGTTCACCGGCCCGGGCCCGGACTACACGATCGCCCCCGAGCGGATGGAGCGTGTCGCGCAGGTCGTCGACTGGGCGCTGGAGAACGACCTCCAGGTCATGCTGAACCTCCACCACGACTCGTGGATGTGGCTCGACGAGCTGCCGAACGACCACGACAACGTGATGGCCAAGTTCGAGGCGATGTGGACGCAGATCGCCGAGCGGTTCGAGGACTACCCGGCGGGGCTGTCCTTCGAGAGCAACAACGAGCCGCAGTTCGCAGGCGCCGAGAACGACGCGGGCGACCCGTACAACGAAGAGCTCAACCAGGCCTTCTACGACGTGGTCCGCGGCACCGGCGGGGGCAACGCCGACCGGCTGCTGATCCTGCCGACGCTGAACACCAACGCCGCGCAGGAGCGCCTGGACCCGGTCAGGGCCATGATCGAGCGCCTGGACGACGACATGGTCGGCGCGACGATCCACTACTACGGGTTCTGGCCGTTCTCGGTGAACGTCGCGGGCTACCCGACCTACGAGGAAGTGTCCCAGGCGGACCTGGCGGGCGCCTTCCAGCGGACGCACGACGCCTTCACGGCGAACGGCATCCCGGTCATCGTGGGGGAGTGGGCGATCCTGAACTACGGCCACACCGGTCCCGAGGTGGTCGAGTACGGCGAGATGCTGAAGTTCTTCGAGGACATGCAGTTCCAGGCCCGCGAGCAGCAGCTGACGACGATGATCTGGGACGCCGGCCAGTTCCTCAACCGGGGCACCCTCCAATGGCGCGACGCGTACCTCGCCGACCGCATCGCCTCCAGCTGGACCACCCGCTCGGGCTCCACCTCGTTCGACCGGATCTACCTGGAGAAGGCCGGGACCATCGGCGACGTGTCGCAGACGCTGCACCGCAACGGCCTCGATTTCGAGGGCCTGTGGCACGGGGGCACGCAGCTGGCCGAGGGGACCGATTACACGGTCTCGGGCGACACGCTCACCGTCAAGGCCGCGGCGCTCACCCGGCTCGCCGGGGACCGCGCCTACGGAACGAACGCGACCATCGAGGCCCGCTTCTCCGCGGGCATCCCGTGGCGCATCAACGTCATCTCCTTCGATCAGGCCGTGCTCTCGGACGCGACCGGGACGGGTTCGCTGGTCATCCCGACCCAGTTCAAGGGCGACCACATCGAGCAGATGGAGGCCCACTACGCCGACGGCTCCAACGCGGGCCCGGCTTCCTGGACGCCGTTCCAGGAGTCGAACGTGAGCTGGCTGCCGAACTACAGCGGCGGCACCATCACCGTGCCGAGCTCGTTCGTGAACGCGATCAGGGACGGCGAGCCCGTCACGATCACGTACCACTTCTGGGGCGGCGACTCGGTCGACTACACGGTCACCAAGAACGGCACCACGGTGACCGGAACGGCCTCTTAGGAGCGTCTGAACACGGCCGGGCCGGAGCAGTCGCTCCGGCCCGGCCGTCGTCTCCCGAGGGCTCTCAAGCAGATCAGGAACCGGATCTACCCACGCTGCGGCGCGTCTCCGAAATCGTCGATCCGGAGTCGTTCGCCGCCGCGCAGCGCGGACTCGTGGGCCATGAGGCCCGGGAGGGTGTACCGCGCCGCCACCCAGGCGTTGACGGTCGGCAGGGTCTGCTCGTTCACGGCGGTCACGAAGTCGTTCACGAGGAGCTGGTGGCTTCCCATGTGGCCGTTGCCGAGCCCCTTGAACTCGGTCGGGAGCGCGGAGGTGTCGTGGACGGGCGCATGCCCGGAGATGAACGATTCGTGCAGCGCGGGGTCGACGTTGGCGAGCACCGGGTCGTCGGCGCCGGTCGCCCAGCCGGGCTTGAGCAGTTCGGTGACGTCCTGCAGGTCCTCGGACTTCTCGTGCCAGAAGGAGGCGCGGGAGCCCTGCTCGAGGATGCCCTCGGTGCCGTAGAAGACGAACCGGGACTCGGGGATCCAGTGGGCCAGGCCGATGCGGCGGAACTCGTTGGTGCGGAAGCTGCCCCCGTCGGCGGTCTCGAAGAGCGCGGTGGCGTTGGAGAAGTCGTTGTCGAACATGCTCACGGCCTTGTCGAACACGCCGTCGCCGAGCTGGTCGGGCACGCCGATCGCGCTCACGCTCACCGCGTGGGTGTTCCAGGCGCCGAGGACGCCGCCGACGGCGTGCGTGGGGTACTTCATGGGCGGGAAGCTCGCGGTCCGCTTCCAGTCGGCGCCACCGCTGTACTGGTACGCGGCGTAGAAGCCGTGGTCCATGTCGTGCAGGTAGTCGCCTTCGGCGTAGAAGAGGCGACCGAACCCGCCTTCGGCGGCCTTCTGGCGGGCGTACACTGTGGCCGGGTGGTACTGGCTGGTCTCGCCCATCATGTAGGTCAGGCCGGTCTCCTTGACCGCGTCGATGATCTCGCCGATCTCGTCCACGGTGAACGCCATCGGCACCGCGCAGTAGACGTGCTTGCCCGCGTGCAGCGCCTTGACGACGAGCGGGGCGTGCGTCCACCGCTGCGTGAAGATCGCGACGGCGTCCACGTCGGAGGCGAGCATCGCGTCGAAGTCGTCCTCCACCCCCGCCAGGTCGAGTTCCCTGACGAGCGTCGCGGCCCGGTCGGCGATCAGGTCGGTGGCCGTGACGCGGGAGACGCCGGGGTGGGCGTTGAACAGTTTCGCGAAAGCGCCGGCGAACTGGCCGGACCCGACGATGCCGATAGCGAACACGGGAGGACTCCTTGGTCGTAGGACGGTGGCCGAACGGCCGGTGCCGAACGCCGCCATGAACGTATTAGTTTTGATCCGAGAAGTCTTCATCGATACGAGCGAGTGTTTCTTGGATACTCAGATCGCGGTCCAGCCCTCGGCGCTGATCGGCTGGGCCGGGCGGCCCGTCCTCATGGACAAAGCCCATCAGCACGACGACCTGGAGATCAACTTCGTCGCCGAGGGCGGCACGATGCTCTACCTCTTCGGCGGCGAGCCCGTCGAGATCGGGCCGGGCTCCGTGGCCGCCTTCTGGGCGGCCGTGCCCCACCAGCTCGTCGCGAACTCCGCGACGCGGGCGCACTGGGTCCACGTGCCGTTCGCGACGTTCCTCGGCTGGAACCTGCCGAGCGCGCTGGTCGGCCGCCTGCTGTCGGGGACGCCGCTCATCGCCCCGCCCGCGGCCGTGATGGACGCGGACTCCGCGAACTTCACCCAGTGGGCCGCCGACCTGTCCAGTGCCCGACCGGAGCGCCGCCGGATCATGCTCCTCGAAGTCGAGGCGCGCGTGCGCCGCCTCGCGCTCGACGCGCCGGGCGGGCCGGTCCGCCCCTACAGCGGGGGCGACCCGGCGCTGCGCCACGTCGTCGCGATGGTGCGGCACATCGCCGAGCACTTCCGGGAACCGCTGACGGTGGCCGACGTCGCCGCCGCGGCGAACCTCCACCCCAATTACGCGATGGCGCACTTCCGCAAGGTCGCGCACGCGACGATCGGGGACTACCTCGCCGGGTGCCGCCTCGCCGAGGGCCGCCGGCTGCTCATCACCACCGACCTGCCCATCGCGGACGTCGCCGCCGAGTCGGGCTTCAGCTCGGTCAGCCGCTTCTACTCCGCGTTCAAGACCGGATGCGGCGTCCCGCCCGCCGCCTACCGCCGCCAGCACCGGTAACCGGGCCGGGGGTCCCGAAGCCGCCCCCGCCTCCGCGAGGGCGGCTTCCGCCCGTCAGCCGGCGATGTCGCCGTAGATGATGCCGCGGCCGTTGGTCGTGAGGTAGACGCGGCCGTAGATCTGCGGGTCGCCGGTGATCGCCGACCCCGAGTACGCCCACTGGTGCTCGTCGTCGTTGATGCGGACCCACTTGGAGCCGCCGTCGGTCGAGCGGTAGATGGCGGCCTTGCCGCCGATCAGCGCGGACGTGTAGATCGCCGGGTAGCCGTTTCGCTTGGCGGCCTTGCCGAAGCCGACCGACTCCGCCGTCTCGAACTTGGTGATGCGCTTCCAGGTGGTGCCGCCGTCCTTGGACTGCCACATGCCGCCCGGGATGCCTTCCTCGTCGTCGCCGCGCCCGGCGAGCCAGACGTGGTTCTTCTTGCCGGGGACGGCGCGGAAGACGTCGACCCCTCCGGCGGGCAGGCCTGCGGCCCCCGTGTCGGCGAACGTCGCGCCCCCGTCGGTGCTGCGGTAGAACACGCCGCCCGAGAACGCGTACAGGACCGAGGCCTTGACGCGGTCGGCCCGGATCTTCGCCCCCGCGGGGAGGCCCTGGACCGGGGTCCACGTCTCGCCCAGATCGGTGCTGTACACCGGCGTGACCTCGGATTCGCCCGGAGTCCAGAAGATCCTGGACCCGTCGGCGCTCACCGCGACGGTGCCGCCGTGGCCGTCGCCGGGGACGCCTTCGACGGGCGCGGCGTTCTTCCAGGTCTGCCCGCGGTCGGTGGAGACGCCGACGTGGCCCTTCTCGTTGCCGTGCACGTTGCCGGTGCCGACGACGATGTCCGGGTTCGACTGCGCGAAGTCCACACTGGTGCCGGTGGACCAGCCGGTGTCGATCATCGGCTCGGCCCGGTCGAGGTCGGTGTGGACGAACCCGCCGACGTCGCCGACGGCGGAGACGAGCGTCCCGCCGAGCGCGGCGAGGTCGAGGGTCGCGCACTCCTCCACGCCCTCGGCGCGGACGCCGACGGTGAACTTCTCGACCGGCAGCGCGACGCGCTGGCCGGCCTCGTTCTCGCCGATGAGCTCTCCCTGCGAGTCCCACTGCGTCAGTTCCTCGGTGCCCCAGACGGTCGCGCCGGTGCCCCACATGACGCGGCCCGAGTCGTGCGGGTCGATGGCGAGGGCGTCGATCATCCACCCGTGCTTCACGGCGTACGCCGGGCCCTGGTCCTCGCCGTTCCATGACAGCCACGGGCTTCCGGAGCTGTCCATGTCGAACCGGTCGTGGCGGTCCTGGCCCTCGGCGTAGTCCCAGCTGAGCGACCAGGTCGCGCCGGAGTCGGTGGAGCGGTAGAGGATCTCGTCGGGCCACCAGTTGTTGCGCGTGGCCGTCATCAGAGTGCCGGGGTTCTGGCGGTCGACGGTGATCCCGCCGAAACCGGGGATCACACCGCGCGGGTTGTAGGTCGGCGTGACGTCGGTCCATTCGCCGGTCTGGGTCTCCAGGCGCTGGATGCGGCCGCCGTCGCCCGAGGCGGGCGCGCCGTTGTAGGGGCCGGGGTCGTAACCGGTGACGACGTACAGGTACCCGTTCGTGTTGTCCACAGCGGACTGCTGGGGGAAGGTGCGGTTCCCGTCGGCGGAGCCGAGGGCTTCGACGGCCCCGGGGACGGCCTGCCAGGAGGCCCCGCCGTCTGCGGAGACGTACAGCGGGTCGGCCGGGTCGGCGACGCCCACATAGACCTTGCCGCCGATCTGGTCGAAGTCGATCCAGATCACGCCCTGGTTGTCGGCCTGGGTGGGGTTGTTCGGGTCGATGACGAAGTTCCCGGGGTTGGGGAAGTTCTCGACCTTCGCCCAGGTGCGGCCGTGATCCCTTGAGCGCCAAAGGCCGTTGCCGCTGGGCGTGCCGAGGTAGAGCTCGGCGTTGTCGGCCGGGTTCACGACGAGGCGTTCGCCCATGCCGCGGCCGGGCATGTTGCCGCCCTGCTTGAACGGGAGCTCGGCGATGCCCCAGGTCTCGCCCTTGTCGTCGGAGTACAGGATCGCGCCGTTGTTGGGGTCCCAGTCGATCGTGTAAGTGCCGACGGCGGCGTAGACGCGGTCGGTGTCGACGGGGTCGGTGGCAATCGAGACGACACCGGAGTAGCCCCACTTGTCGCGCCCGACCCAGTCCAGGAGCGGCTTCCAGGTGCGGGAGTCCTCCTGCCAGCGGTAGCAGCCGCCGATGTCGGTGCGGGCGTAGATGAGATCGACCTCGGTCTCGTTGAAGACGATGCCGGGGACGAAGCCGCCGCCGTTGATCGCGGCGTTCTTCCAGGTGTAGACGTCGTTCTGCTTCGAGTCGGTGTCGTTGGCGGCCCAGGCCGGCAGGGTGCCGACGGTGATCGCGGCCCCCGCCGCGGCCGCGCCGACCGATGCGGTGAACGTGCGTCGTCGCATGGTGTTCTCCTTTTCGTACTGGTTGCGAGAGGTCGTGGGTCCGGGTGGAGGACCGCGGGTTCAGCCCTTCACGGCGCCGGTGATGACGGCTTTGGTGAAGTGCTTCTGGATGAAGGGGTACATGATCACGATCGGGATGATGGTGCAGACGACGACGGCCATCTTGAGCGCGGCGGTCGGGGCGGCTTCGCCTTGGGCCTGGTACTGGGCGGCGGCCTGCGCGCCCTCGGGGAGTCCTTGTGTGGACATGAGCATGCGCTGGAGCACGACCTGGATCGGCTGGGTCTCCAGCCCCGGGGTGTAGAGCACCGCCCCGAAGTACATGTTCCAGTAGCCGACGGCGTAGAACAGGGCGATGACGGCGAGGATGGCCTTCGACATCGGCAGCACGATCCGGAAGAGGGTGCGGAACTCGCCGGCGCCGTCCATCTTGGCGGCGTCGATGAGTTCGCCGGGGATCGAGTTCATGAAGAACGCGCGCAGGATGATGATGTTGAAGGTGCCCACCGCCCCGGGCAGGATGAGCGACCAGTACGAGTTGAAGAGCCCGAGCTGCTGCACCACCAGGAAGCTGGGGTACATGCCGGGTCCGAACAGGAACGTCAGCAGGATGAACCACAGGATCGGGCGGTGCAGGAGCGAGCCGGTGCGCGAGAGCGCGTACGCGCCGCAGATGGTGAACGCCATGCTGATCGCGGTGCCGCCGAGTGTGAGGGCGGTGGTCAGCAGCAGCGAGTCGGTGAGCGCGCCGCCGGAGAAGATCTCCCGGTAGGCCTGGAGGCTCACCTCGGTGGGCACGAGCAGCAGGTTGCCCCCGGCGCGCGTCAGCGCCTCCTCGCTCGCGAGGCTGGTGGCGAGGACGGCCCACAGCGGCAGGACGATGGCCGCGCCGTAGCAGACCAGGAACAGGGCTTTGAACAGCTTGCCGGCGAGGGACGGCTCCTCGTCCCACATGGGCCGGGCGCTCTTGCGGAAGGCACTGCCGCTTCGGGGCGTGATCTCGGTGGCGGTCATGATTTCTGGTAGATCCCTTGCTCTCCGAGGCGGTGGGCGATGTTGTTGGCGATGAGGATCAGGATCAGGCCGATGACGCCCTTGAACAGGCCCGCCGCGGTGCCGAACGACTCGCCCTGGCTGCCGACGATCGACTGGTAGTACACGTACGTGTCGAGCACTTCCGTGGCCTGGTATCCGACGGCCTGGCGCTGCAGCTGGTACTGCTCGAAGCCGACGGAGAGGATGCCGCCGATCTGGAGGATCAGCAGCAGGATGATGACCGGCCGGATGCCGGGGAGGGTGATGTGCCACATGCGCCTCCAGCGGTTCGCGCCGTCGGAGGCCGCTGCTTCATAGAGGCTGGGGTTGATCGAGGACAGTGCCGCGAGGAAGATGATCATGCCCCAGCCGGCGTCCTTCCACGCCCACTGCATCCACACCAGGAACGTGAAGGTCTCGGGGTTGGAAGTGATGTCGAGCCGCTCGCCGCCGCCGTCCATGATCCAGTTGGAGACGAGGCCGTCCGCGCCGAGGACCTGCACGAACACGGTCACTACGAGCACCCACGAGAAGAAGTGCGGCAGGTACACGATGGACTGGAACGCGGACCGGACCCTGACGGAGATGATGCTGTTCATGGCGAGTGCGAGTGCGATCGACAGGGGGAACATGCACAGCAGGTTGAGCGCGGCGAACTTCAGCGTGTTCAGCAGGGCCGGGGTGAAGTACGGGTCGTTGAAGAGTCGTTCGAACCAGGCGAAGCCGACGAACGGGTTCTCCCAGAAGGGCCGGTACGGGCTGTAGTCGAGAAATGCGATGATGTTCCAGGCCGTGGGCCAGTAGTGGAACACCGAGAGGTGGGCGACCACCGGGAGGGCCAGCAGCAGCAGCGGCCAGTCGTGGCGCAGCCGCTGGAGTACGGTCCGCTTGCGCCTGACGACCGGGCGGGCGGGGGACCGGTCCGCGTCCGGTGGTGCCGTGCTCTGGAGTGTTGCCATCGCTTGAGATTCCAGTCGTGTAGGTCCTGTGTGGAGGCGGGGTGCGGCCGGGCGGTTCGTGTCGGCGGCCGCCCGGCCGGGGTGCTATTCGCCGTGGACGGCCTTGTACGCGTCGGTGTAGTACTGGCGGGCGTCCTCGCCGCCGTTCGCCATGAACGTCTCGACCATCTCGGGGATCGAGGAGAGCTCGGCGCGGCCGAAGGCGATGTCCTGCTGCTGGTCCCAGAGCGTCGAACCGGCGGCCTTGGCCTCGGCCGGGGCCTCGATCCGGACGCCCTCGAACGGGTTCTCCATGGCGTAGTCCTGGATCGAGGCGTCGTACTCGAAGCGCTTGGCGACCATGTCGGGGTCGCCGGTCAGGAACGTCTCCACCTGGCAGCACAGTGCCTTGTAGTGCACCGGGCCCTGGACGATCTCGCTGCCCAGAGGGGTGAAGACGGGGGTGCCGTCCGCGCCGATCTCGAAGTGCTCGCCTTCGACGCCGTACTGGAGGAGCTGGTATTCCGTGGTGCCGTAGGGGGCCGCGGCCCAGTTCGCGATGTCGAGGATCTCCTCGACCTGCTCGCGGCTGAGGTCCTTGTTGAGGAAGGTCCAGCCGCCGATGCCGGCGCCCATGGCGACGGTGGGGGTGCGGCCGTTCGCGGCCAGGGGCGGGAGCGGGGCGACCTCGCCCTCGATCTCGCCGCGCTTGACCTTGAGGTTGAAGTCGTTCCAGCGCACCAGGTTGTCCTGGGTGAACAGGACCTGTCCGGCCTCCTGGAGGGCGGCGGCGTCGAGGGTGCCGGTCGGCACGTCGGGGTGGATGAGCTGCTCGTCCCACAGGGTGCGGCGGAACGTCAGCATCTCGGTGAACTCGGGACGCTCGATGTTGTTGACCATCTTCTGCTGCTCGGGGTCCCAGTTCCAGCCGTCGGTGCCGCCGAGGCCGAACCACTGGCCGATGAACCAGTCGAGCTGGGCGAAGGCCCACTTGCCGTTCGCGTCGTCGGACCAGGCGCGGGCCGCGTCGAGCAGCTCCTCGACCGTGGTCGGCATCGCGATGCCGGCGGCGTCCATGAGGTCGACGCGGGCGAGGATGCCGTTGCCCTGGCCGCCGGAGTAGTTCATGGGGATTGCGTAGATGCCGGCGGTGTCGGGGTCCTCGGGGTCCACGGACCACACGGCCTGGCCCCAGGCGGCCGACGGGATGGCGGCCAGGAGCGGCCAGCGCTCGGCGATGTCGCCCCGCAGTATGTCCGTGAGGTCGTAGAACTTGTTGACGACCGTCTCCTGGAAGTTGCTGAAGGAGCCGGTCATGTAGCTGAACAGCTGGATGCCGTCCCCGTACTCGTCGGCCTTGACCCACTGCACCGCCGTGTCGCCGTAGGTCATGCCGTCGCCTTGGCGCAGTTCGAGCTTCGTGCCTCCCCAGGCCTCGTACACCGCCGCGAAGTACGGGTCGTCCTTCGCGGGGGCCGGGCCCCAGCAGGGCACGGTCAGCTCGTAGGAGCCGCTGCCCGAGGGCAGGTCGGTGATCGCCTGGACCGGCTCCGGATAGGAGGTGAAGGCGGAGGGGTGGTTCGGGGGCTCGCCGACCAGGTCGGGCTCGACCGGCAGCGGCCACTCCTTGTAGGTCGGCAGGAAGTCGAAGCCCTCGGTGGTCTGCGTGGAGCCGCTGCCGGATTCGATGTCGGAGCAGGCGGCGACGATCGGGAGGCCCGCGGTCCCCGCGGCCCCGAGTCCCGCGGCCTTGAAGAGGGAGCGGCGCTTGAAGGGCGCCCGGTCGGAGGGAGTTGCCATTTCGCTGACCTCGTTGTTGCGAAGGGATATGGAGGGACCCAGTTCAGGGGTATCGAGGGATGTAGATCCCTGACCTGGTGCGATGTACGGTACGCAGGTGTCGCCGACTTTGTCAACCAGTGAAACCAAGTATTCGAGTTCGGCGGCCGTAGAAATAACCGCGAAATAGACATTCAGGGTCATAGATCTGCGACAGGGCGTCCGGATACCGTGAACCGTGAACAAACCGAGGAGAACGCCATGCAGAAGACGCCGGCACCGCAGCTCGACGACCCGCCGTCCGGGGCGCCGCTCAGCGGCCTGGAGCGCAGCGCCCTTCGCGACCTGCTGATCCACGGCCCGAAGTCCCGCGCGGAGATCGCGCGGGAGCTCGGCATGTCGCGGGCGAGCCTCACCCGGGTCACGCGCACGCTCATGGAGCAGGGCCTGGTCGCCGAAGGCGCCGTCGAGCTGCGCGGGGCGACCGGCCGACCGAGCGAGGTCCTCCACATCCGCCCCGAGGGCCGGCGGTTCCTCGGCGTCAAGTTGACCAGCGACCGGCTCTTCGCCGTCGTCACGGACCTCACCGCGCAGGCGCTCGCCGAGTACGACGAGCCGCTGGCGTCGCGGAGCGTCGAGGACGTCGTCGAGCAGATCGGCGGTGCCTACGACCGCCTCGCGGTCGAGCACCCCGGCATGGCCGCGGTCGGGATCGGTCTCGCCGGTGACGTGGCCTCCGTGGGCGGGCGCCAGATCGTGCTCCAGTCGCCGTTCCTCGGCTGGCGGGAGGTGCCGCTGGCCGATCTCGTGAGCGAGCGACTGGGAGTGCGCGCCAGCGCCGAGAACGACGTGCGGGCCCTGACCGCGGCGGAGCACTGGTTCGGCATCGGTGCCGGGTACGAGTCCATGGTGCTCATCACCGTCGGCGCCGGGATCGGGGTCGGCATGGTCGTGGGCGGGAACGTCGTCACCGGTGCCAACGGCAAGGCCGGGAGCCTGGACCACCTGCTGGTCGACGGGGGCGGTCCGCGGTGCGAGCGCGGCCACCGCGGCTGCGTGGACTCGTACCTCTCGAACGCGGCGATCGTCGCCGCGCTGCGCACCCCGGGGCTGGACTACGCGAGCGTCCTCGACCTCGCGCGAGGCGGCGACCCCGCCGCCAGGCAGGCGTTCCGCGACGCCGGGCACGCGCTCGGCGTCCTCGCCGCGACCTTGGCGAACGCCATGGACCCCGAGAAGATCGTCGTCACCGGCGACGGCATCGCGGTGACCGAGCTCGCGGGCGACGAGATCGACGCCGCGATCGCGGCGAACCGCCACCCCGACGGTGCGCCGATCGCCCTCGACATCCAGCCGTTCGAGTTCGCCGAGTGGGCCCGGGCCGGGGCCGTGCTCGCGATCCGGGACTTCCTCCGGTTCTGAGCCGTGATCAATAGTTAGTTTCAAATATTGACAAAGTCATGACGCTTGTCGATACTTGGACGGCCCCGCACCCGTCCTTCGAGGAGTCCGCATGACCGAAACGCGAGCCGTCGCCGAAGCCCCGCATCTGCGGCGACCCGACCAGTCGCCGCGTGAGTCCGACGGCCTCGACGACGGCGGCAAGACCCGGATGCTCTGGGCCGGAGGCGTATCCGTGGTCGTGCACCTGCCCGAGCGCGGACTCCCCGAGGTGCTGCACTGGGGCCGGGACCTCGGCGACCTCGGCCACGGGGACTTCGAGCAGCTGCGCCGGGCACGCACGCGCCCGGTCTCGCCCAGCGCGCTCGACGCGCCGTGGCCCCTCACCCTGGTGCCGGGCGAGCACGACGGCTGGGAGGGCCGCCCCGGCTTCGCCGCGCACCGCGCAGGCCGGGCCCAGTATCCCCGGTGGACCGTCGCCGACTCGGAGTTCGAGACCGACGTCGACACCGGGACGCTGCACCTCCGGGCCGAAGCCCCTGGCCTGCTCCTCCGCAGTGAACTGCACCTGGACGACGCCGGGGTCCTGCGCATGGCGCACACGCTGGTCAACACCGGTGACGAGCCCCTGTCGCTCGCCGCGCTCGAAGCCGTGATGCCCGTCGACGACCGCGCCGCGGAGGTCCTCGACTTCACCGGCCGCTGGACCCGCGAGCGCGTCCCGCAGCGCGGCCCCCTCGCCCAGGGCAGCCGCGTGCGCGAGACCCGGCGCGGCCGCACCGGACACGACTCCCCGTTCGCCCTCGTCCTCGGCACTCCCGGCTTCGACGCCGCCGCGGGCGAACTGTGGGCGGTGCACCTCGCATGGAGCGGCGACGCCGTCTACCGCCACGACGCCCTCCCCGAAGCACGGACCGTCCTCGGGGCGGGACCGCTGCTGCGCCCCGGCGAGATCGACCTCGCCCCGGGCGAATCCTTCCGCACACCCGAGGCCGTGTTCGTCTGGAGCGACCGGGGTCTCGACGGTCTCGGCGACCGCTTCCACCGCTCACTCCGCGCCCGGCCCTCGCACCCGCGCGAACCCCGCCCGGTCGTGCTGAACACCTGGGAGGCCGTCTACTTCAAACACGACCTCCACCGCCTGGAGACACTGGCGCGCACGGCCGCCGACATCGGCGTCGAGCGGTTCGTCCTCGACGACGGCTGGTTCCGCGGCCGCCGCGACGACCGCGCCGGCCTCGGCGACTGGACCGTCGACCCCGAGGTCTGGCCGCAGGGCCTGCACCCCGTCGTGCGCACCGTCCGCTCCCTCGGCATGCAGTTCGGCCTGTGGTTCGAACCCGAGATGGTCAACCCCGACTCCGACCTCGCCCGCCGCCACCCCGAATGGCTCCTCCAGCCCCCGTCGACGCGAGCGTGGCGCGGCCAGTACGCCCTCGACCTGACCCGCCCCGACGCGTTCAGGTACCTCCTCGACTCGATTTCGGCGCTCGTCCGCGAATACGAGCTCGACTACATCAAATGGGACCAGAACCGCGACCTCATCGAGGCCGTCCACCACGGGCGGGCGAACGTCCACCGGCACACCGAGGCCGTCTACCGGCTCCTCGACCGGCTCCGGGACCTGCACCCGTCGCTGGAGATCGAATCCTGCGCCTCCGGAGGCGCCCGCGTCGACCTCGGCATCCTCGACCGCACCGACCGCGTCTGGGCCTCCGACACCAACGACCCCATCGAGCGCCTCGCCATCCAGCGGTGGACGGAACTGCTGCTGCCCCTCGAACTCATCGGATCCCACATCGGCCCGCCGACCGCCCACACCACCCACCGGGCGGCGAGCCTGGACTTCCGGATCGCGACCTCCCTGTTCGCCTCCGCGGGCATCGAATGGGACATCACCTCTTGCACGCCGGCCGAACTCGACCGGCTGCGCCTCGGCATCGCCTGCTACCGCCGCCTCCGCGGCCTCCTCCACACCGGGACGCTCGGCCATCTCGACACCGGCGACGACGGGACGACCGCGACCTCCGTCGTCGGCGACGACCGCGACCACGCGGTGGTGCGCGTCGCCCGCCACGCCACCGGGAACCGCGCGCTCGCGACCGCGCTCCGCGTACCGGGCCTCGACCCGGGCAGCCGGTACCGGGTCGCACCGGTTCCGGAGCTGCCCGTGCCGCGCGGCCTCGACGAGGTGCCTCCGCCCTGGATCGAACACGGCGAACTGTGCCTCCCCGGCTCGGTGATCGCCGAGGTGGGAATCCAGCTCCCGCTCCTGGCACCCGGGGAAGCGCTCGTGCTTGAGATCGCCCGCTGACCGCCGGCATGTCAGACCGAGTGCGGCTCAGGGCCGCCCCCGTTGACGGGGGCGGCCCTGAGCCGTGCCGCCGCGGCCGCAGCCCTCGGCGGCTACTCCAGGCGCAGGAGCCGGACGCCGTGCGCCGGAACCTGAAGGCGGACAAGACCGTCCTTCACCGGGACGTCGGCGCCCTCCCACAGGTCGCGGGCGCGGCTCCGGTGTGCGCTGCCGACGTCCGCCAGGTGGATGTCGAGGTCGGCCGGCTCGTCGCCGAGCCAGAACACCGCGCACGCCTCGGCGTCGTCGAGGCCGGCCCTCCAGACGACCAGCGAGTGGTCGCGGACGATCTCGCGGCCGCCCTTGCTCTCCAACAGAGCGAGGACCTCGGGGTTGCGCAGCAGTTCGAGCGTCTCCGCCGGGGTGTCGGGGAGGTGCCCGCCGAACATCAGCGGCGACCGCATCATGCACCACAGCGTGAGCATCGTGCGCTGCTCCTCGAACGTCAACCGCGACAAGCGGTCCTCGCCCACGTGCGCGCTGATGCCGATGCGCCCCAACGGGAGCATGTCGGCGTCGCCCCAGGCGCCCGGCACCTGGTGCGGCGCCCAGCGCGCCGCCCGCTGGAACATCTCCAGCAGCGCGCTCCAGTCGTCCCACAGATCGTCGGAGATCCGCCACATCTCCGCGTGCTCCCGGAGCGCGTCGAGGTGCGCGAGGGACAGGGCCTTGCCGGGGGAGAGGCTCAGCACGATCGGCCGCCCGCACTTGTCGATCGCCTGCGAGTACGCGGCGAGCTCGACGCTCTGCGTCGGCGGGTGCAGGACGTCGTCGAGCTTCACGAAGTCGACGCCCCACTCGGCGAGCTGCGCGACCTGCGAGTCGTAGTACGCCTGCGCGCCCGGCTTCGCGTGGTCGATCCCGAAGTTGTCCGGATTCCAGGTGCACACGTTGTCCCGGTCGGCGATCCGCGACGCGGTCGTGTCGCCCCCGAGGACCGGGAGGTCCAGCTCGACCGCCTTCTTCGGGATGCCCCGCATCATGTGCACGCCGAACCGCAGGCCCAGCGCGTGCACGCGGTCGGCCAGCGCCTTGAACGACCCGTCCGCAGCCGACGGGAACCGGTCCGGCGCCGGGAGCTGGCGTCCCCACGCGTCGAGCACGGGGTCGGAGACCTCGTTGTAGTGGTGCTCACCGGGATTCGGCTCGTACCACTGGATGTCGACCACGACGGTGTCCCAACCGAACCGCTTGAGCTCGGCGGCCATGAACTCGGCGTTCGCGACGACCTGGTCCTCGGTCACCGAACTGCCGAAGCAGTCCCAGCTGTTCCAACCCATCGGCGGGCGTTTCGCGGCGAGTTTCCTCGCGGATGTCGACGTCATGGGGATCAACCTATCCGCGAAAGGCTGCACATGAATCCCGCTCGCTTGGCCGTTCCTCCGGGATCCTTTGCTCGGCCGGCATCGCCCCTCGTGAGCCACCGGGCACTCGCCGATCCCGCGTCAACCGGGATCTGGGTGGCCCACGGGACCGCCCCCGAGATGACGCGCGCCCACAGCCACGACGACATCGAGCTCAACGTCGTCACCAGCGGGGCCATCGAGTACCTGATGGGCGAGCGTCGCGTCCGCGTCGAGCAGGGCCGGTCGGCCGTGTTCTGGGCGAGCCTCCCGCACCGCCTCCTCGCGCCGGCGGGGGAGCCCGCCGAGGTCTGCTGGGCGCACGTCCCCCTCTCCACGGTCTTGACCTGGGGCCTGCCCGCGGCCGACCTGCGCACCCTCCTCGAAGGCCGACCGGCCCTCGCGGCGATGCCGCTCAACATGGACGCGGCCGGCGTCTGGCAGCGCTGGGAATCGGACTTCGACCGCCGCGACGCGGACGCCGCCCTCCTGGAGATACACGCCCTCATCCGCCGGACGCTGCGCGCCGCCGCGACGCAGCCGACCGGCACGGGGCCGACCTCGCACCCGCTCGACATGGCGGCGTTCATCATGGAACGGTTCCGCGACCCGATCACCGCGGCCGACGTCGCCGCCGTGGCCCACCTGAACACCGAGTACGCCATGACCGTGTTCCGCAAGGCCTGGCACATGACCATGGGGCGCTTCCTGCTCTGCCGCCGGGTCGCCGAGGCCCAGCGCCTCCTCGCCACCACCGACCTCGACTGCTCCGCGGTCGGCTACGCGGCCGGCTTCGGTTCGGGCAGCAACTTCTACGCCCAGTTCGCGAAACTCGTCGGAACCAGCCCCGGCCAGTACCGCACCGCCCTCCGCACCACCGGAACCCCACCCGACTGAACATCCGGCGGCACGTACACGACGGTCGACACCGGCGGGACCGGTTCCTGACCGGGTTAGAGGTCGGTCATTTTCTCCAGGTGTTCGGGGTAGCGGGCGCCGAGGACGGTGATCTTGGCGCTGGCGTCTTCGATGGCGGCCAGGTCGTCTTCGGTGAGGTTGATGTCGGCGGCGGCGAGGTTCTCTTGGAGGCGTTCGGGTCTGCGGGTGCCGGGGATCGGGGCGATCCAGGGCTTCTGGGCCAGGAGCCAGGCGAGGGCGATCTGCGCGGGCGTCGCGTCCTTCTGCGCCGCGATCGTCGCCAGCAGGTCGACCACGGCCTGGTTGGCTTCGCGGGCCTCGGCGGCGAAGCGGGGGATGGCGGCGCGGATGTCGCCGGTGGTGAACTCGGTGGCGGCATCGATCTTCCCGGTCAGGAAGCCCTTGCCCAGCGGGCTGAAGGGGACGAAGCCGATCCCCAGCTCCGCCAGGACCGGCAGGACCTCTTCCTCGGGGCGGCGCCACCACAGCGAGTACTCGGACTGGAGTGCGGTGACCGGCTGGACGGCGTGCGCGCGGCGGATCGTGGCGGCCGCGGCTTCGGACATGCCGAAGTGGAGGACTTTGCCTTCGGCGATGAGGTCCTTGACCGCTCCGGCGACCTCTTCGATCGGCATGTCGGGGTTGACGCGGTGCTGGTAGTACAGGTCGATGCGGTCGGTCCCGAGCCTCCGCAGCGAGCCTTCGACGGCGGCGCGGATGTGTTCGGGCCGGCTGGTCAGGCCTGACTGGGTGCCGTCGGGGTTGAACGCGAACCCGAACTTGGTGGCGATGACCACTTGGTCGCGCACCGGCGCGAGCGCCTCGCCCACGAGTTCCTCGTTCACGTACGGGCCGTAGACCTCGGCGGTGTCGAAGAGCGTGACGCCCTGGTCGACCGCGGACCGGATGAGTTCGATGTGGTCGTCACGGGTGCCCGTCGAGGGCCCGTAGGACTGGCTCATGCCCATGCAGCCCAAGCCGATCGCCGAGACGGTCAAGCCGCCTCCGAGTTGTCGCCGTTCCATGTGTGTCCCTTTCGGTCGGTGGGGGAGTGCGGTCGGTACCGGGACGGCTTGTCGCCGCCGGCGCCCCGACCGCCCCGTTCATGATCAATCAGACCGCGGACCGGCAGACCCGGAAACGCCCTGTCAAGGGGTGTACCGGCAGTACACCTCTCACTTCGCCGGCCTGGCGTAGCGTCGGGTGGATGGACAACCGGGACGAGGTGCGCGAGTTCCTGACCTCGCGCCGCGCCAAGATCACCCCCGAGCAGGCGGGCCTGCCGCCCGGGTCCGGGCGCCGCGTCCCCGGGCTGCGTCGCTCCGAGGTCGCGTTCCTGGCCAGCGTCAGCGCCGAGTACTACGCGCGGCTGGAGCGCGGGAACCTCACCGGCGCCTCCGAGCACATCCTCGACGCCATCGCCCGCGCCCTCCGGCTCGACGAGGCCGAGCGGACCTACCTGTTCGACCTCGCCCGCGCCGCCAACCGCACTCCGCAGGCTCGCCCGCGGCGCCGCGGCTCCCAGCAGTGGGCCCCGCGCCCGTCCCTGCGACAGATGCTCGATGCGATCGACGCCCCCGCCGTGGTCCGCAACGGCCGCCTCGACCTCCTCGCCGCCAACGCGCTCGGCCGCGCCTTCTACACCGACGTCTACGCCCAGGCCCAGCCGAACCTCGCCCGGTTCTGCTACCTCGACCTCGACCGCTCCCAGCGCTTCCACCCCGACTGGGAGCGCTCGGCCGACATCAACGTCGCCATGCTGCGCACCGAGGCCGGAAGGGACCCCCACGACAAGGGCCTCCAAGACCTCGTCGGGGAACTCTCCACCCGCTCCGAGGCCTTCCGCACCCGTTGGGCCGCACGCAACGTCCGCATCCACGGCCGCGGCCACAAGACCGTCAACCACCCTGTCGTCGGCGAACTCGACGTCGACTACGAAGAACTCGAACTCACCGCCGAACCCGGCCTGATCCTGCTGATCTACACGGCCGAGCCCGCCTCGCCCTCGCACGAGCGCCTGCGACTCCTCGCCAGCTGGGCCGCCACCGAGCACACCGCCGAACCCGCGGCCCCGGCGAGCGAGGCGGCACCGGCCAGCCCGGCCGAGCCCGAATGACCGCCGGCGAAGTTCGCCTGCAACCAATCCGCAAGCATCTTGGGCAGCAGATCAAGTCGACTTCGCCGAGCCCGAACCGCCGAGGTCGCCGAGCCGGTCGCGGAGCGCGGCGGTGTCGGGGTGGCCGAGTTCGTCGAGAATGGACAGGGCCAGTGTCCATGCGGCTCGGGCCGCCTCGGGGTCGCCTGCGGCCGCATGGGACTCGCCGAGGTTGGTGAGCGCCGAGGCGGTGAACTTCCGCTCGCCCAGGTGCGTGGCGATCGCGACCGCGCGGCGGAAGTGGTCTGCTGCCCGCGCGTGGGTGCCGAGCTGGGATTCTATGGCGCCGAGGCTGTCGAGCACGTTCGCCTCGCCGAGCTTGTCGCCGATCGCGACCGCCAGGTCCAGCGCGGCGAGGCAGTTCTCGCGGGCGCCGGGGAGGTCGCCGAGTCGGGCGTGGCAGAACCCGATGTTGTTGAGCGCCCGCACTTGCCCGGCGGTGTTCCCGGTGCGGCGGTACAGCTCCAGGCCCAGGGTCGCGTGCGCCAGGGTCGAGGCGTAGTCCCCGGCGTCGGCGTCGAGGACGCAGAGCACCAGGCGGGTGTCGGCCTCCCCGTTGCCGTCGCCGGCGGCGCTGAAGTGGTCCAGCGCCAGCTTCAGGTTCGCGCGCGACTCGGCCTTGTCGCCGTAGTGGGACTGGACGATCCCGAGCCCGAGGTGCGCCGAGGCCATGCCTTCGACGCCCCCGGCGCGCTGCGCGGCCCGGACCGCGACCTGGTGGACGCGCAAGCGTTCGGCCGCGGCGTTGCGAAGGCGCAGATAGGTTTCCAAGCTGCGGGCGAGCCGCCAGGCGTGGGCGTCGAAGTGCCGCGCGTAGGCCGCTTCGACGGCGCCGAGCAGAACCAGGCGCTCGGACTCGAACCATTCGCAGGCCCGGTCGTGGCGCTGCGCGTCGACCGAGAACCCGCCCGCCTCGCCCGGGACCGGGAACGGCGTCAGCACCGCCGAGGCCGCCTCGGCGCACCGGAGCAGCTCGTCGAGCAGGCGCTCCGAGGCGTCGCGGCGCGCGGCCGCAGCGTCCTCGGCCTCGGTCAGTTCGGCGGCGTAGGCGGCGAGCAGGTCGTGGAGGCGGAAGCGGCCGGGTCGGAACTCGACGGCCAGGCCCATGCGGACCAGCTCGGCCAGAGCCCCTCGGGCGGCGGCGGGCGCCTCGCCGGTGAGAGCCGCGACCGCCTCCGCGGTGAAGTCGGGTCCCCAATGGAGTCCGATGAGCCGGAACGTCTGCGCCGTAGCCGGACTCAGGGCACGGTAGGAGCAGTCGAAGGCCGAGCGCAGGTCCAGTCCGGCGTCGGGCGAGGCGAAGCCGTCGAGAGGGGCGGCCTGGGCGTCGAGTTCGTCGGCCAGTGCCGTCAGCGGGAAGTCGGGGACGTCGACGGCCCTGGCCGCGACGACCGCGATCGCCAGTGGGAGGCGGGCGCAGCGGTCGATGATGCGGCGCACGGCCTTCCGTTCGGCGTCGGTGCGGTGGGCGCCGATCCGCCCGGCCAGCAGGTCGCGGGCCTCGTCGCGTTCGAGGACGTCGAGGGCGACCTGGTGGGCGCCGTGCCGGGCGGTGAGGCCGGGCAGGCGGGAGCGGGCGGTGACCAGGACGCAGCAGGCGGCCGCGCCGGGCAGGAGGGGGCGGACCTGGTCCTCGTCGCGGGCGTTGTCGAGGACGACGAGCATGCGGCGGTCGGCCAGGAGACTGCGGTAGAGCGCCGCCCGGGCCTCGGTGCACACCGGGACCTGCGAGGGCGGGACGCCCAGGGCCTCAAGGAAAGCGCCGAGCGCTTCGCCCGGGTCGAGTGCGCGACCGGCCGGGTCGAAGCCGCGCAGGTCGGCCCACAGGTGCCCGTCGGGGTACCGGTCGGCGGCGCGGTGGGCCCAGTGGACGGCCAGGGTCGTCTTGCCGGAGCCGGGAAGACCGGTGATCACCGCGACGGGGTTCCCGGCGGCGGCGCCGAGGCGGGCGAGGGCCTGTTCGCGGCCGGTGAAGCCGACGAGATCGACGGGGAGCTGGCGCGGCACGGGGCGGTCGAAGCGAGTCGCTTCGCCTTGGGAGCGTTCGAGGAGGCGGCGGTGCTCGTGCTGGAGCGCGGGGCCGGGCTCGACGCCGAGTTCGTCGACCAGGCGGCGACGGGTCCGGCGGTACAGCTCCAGGGCCTCGCCGGTGCGGCCGGAGGCGCCGAGGGCGGCGATAAGCAGTTGGACCGGGCGTTCGCGCTCGGGGTGGTCGCCGACGAGCGCGGACAGTTCGGGGACGACGTCGCGGGCCGCGCCCGCGTCGATGTCGAGGGCGATGCGGTCCTCCAGGGCGGTCAGCCGCTCCTCTTCCAGGCCCGCGCGCATGGACTCGCGCCATTCGTCCCCGGAGACGTCGGCCAGTGCCGGCCCGGTCCACAGTGCAAGGGCCTCGGTGAGGAGTCCTGCGGCCCCGGGGCCGCGGCGGCGGGCGCGGGCGACGAGGTCGCGGAAGCGGTACAGGTCGACGCGGTCGGGGGAGCAGTCGAGGCGCCAGCCCTGGCCCACCGTGGAAACGGTCACCGCCGGGTCGCCGGAGACCAGGCGTCGCAAGCGGGTCACGTAGACGCGCACGGTGTTGAGCGCGGACACCGGCGGCCCGGCGGGCCACCGCGCCGCGATGAGGCGGTCGGTGGTGACCACCCGCCCCAGGTCGAGCAGGAGCAGCGCGAGCACGCACCGCAGCTGCGCGGTGGTCGGGCCGCCAGAGCGCCCGTCGCGAAGGACCTCGACCGGTCCGAGCAGCCGGAATCCTATGCGGGAGCGGCCGACCGCCGCGACTTCCGATGGTCTGTCCATGTGACGCAAGCGTAGAACACGAATCCGCCGCGGATCGACGAGCGCGACCCGGACCGGCCGGTTAAACGTCGGTCAAGCCGGGGTCAAACGATTCCTTCGACAATGGACGGGCTTGAACCGCCCGGTTCGATCGATCCCGCCTCGCCGGTATCGCCCTGTCGCTAGGAGCGCACATGATCAAACGTATTGCAGCAGTTCTCGGATCCCTCGCGATCGCGTTCGCGACCGTCGCGGCGTTCACCTCGCCCGCAGCGGCGGACGTCTCGGCGGCCGCGTCCGAGACGGACTACGCGGTCGACGTGGACTGGAGCGACAGCCCGCACAAGGACTGCGCATGGGACCGAGGCTACTGGTATTCCGACGGCGACGCCTGCATCCAGAAGGACGGCGACGACATCTGGGTCCAGGACCTCGACGCCGACGGATACGGCGTGGCCGTGTGGTGGTCCGATCCGGCCTCTGGCCGCGATGGCATGTGCATTGACGCCCTCGGCAAGGCAAAAGGCTGGGTGAAGTGCAACAAGGGCTGGACCGAGGGCCACACCATCTACTGGTCCTTCATGTACCACACGGCCAGCGGCTGGGAGTACGAGGACGAGACCTTCAGGACCGTGGTCTAGCGGGCGGCGGAGTCGACCCGAAGCCCCTGCGGCCGTTCATCGCGCACCGATCAGAGTCCCCTCCCGGGCAACACCACCACGACGAAAGGCAATCACCGATGCGCAACCGCATTGTGGCGCTCATCGCCGCATTCGCCATACCCCTGTTCGGCATTCTCGGCCTCGCCGCACCGGCCGTCGCCGCCGAGAAGGAGGTCAACTATGTGACCGACATCGACTGGTACGCCGACAGTTCGAGAGAGTGCTACAGCGTTCCCGCTGCCGTAGCCTGCGTCCAGAAGAACGGTGACGACATCTGGATCAGGGACAACACCAATGAGGGAGCCTGGGTCCACGTCCATTGGTGGGACCTCGACGGCTCGCGCTTCGGCACCTGCACCGACAACCTCGGCTCCTCCAAGGTATGGACCAGGTGCAACAAGGACTGGACCGACGGCCACGAGATCGCCTGGTACGTCGAGTACTACGACGACGGCCAGTGGTGGTCCGGATTCAACCAGACCACCGTCGTCTAGGCCCTGCCCTGTGAATGGATCCGGCTGAGCCGAATCCTATCCGGCACCTCGACGCGGGGCGGTGCGATCTCTCAGCGCCGGAGAGCGCATCGCCCCCAAACGGTCGGCCACGAAACCCTTGGGCCCCAGACTTGCTCGGGCCCCACAAGGCGTGGAGGTACTGAACGCTCTTTCGAGTGTGAAGACCGTGCTCCGAGGAGCCGGAGCGAAGAAGTACGGCGCGTGGGGCGTTCATGGGAGGCGTGGGCGCAGGCCGTCCATCAGGACTTCAAGGTAGGCCTCGGCGAGTTCAGGGGTACCGCTGGAGGCCTTCGCGATGGCGAATGCCGTCTCACCGACGAGCCTCGTGACGAGCGCAGGGTCGATATCCGAACGGATCGCGCCCTGTCCGCGGGCTTCGTCGAGCATCGCGTCGACGACGCGCACCAGCTCGGCGCGCAGCGCGGTGGTGGCAGGCAGGTCGAGCCCGGCGAGCTGGTCGCTGACGGCGTAGTGGGCGGCCTGGAACGCCATGAGCTCGGCCAGGAAGGTCCGCAGCGCCTGCGCGCCGCCGTCGCGCTCGAGGATCTCCCTGCCGCGGGCGACGAGGGGTTCGAGCAGTTCGGCCACGGCCTCGTCCATGAGCGGGTCCTTGCCTCCGAAAGCGCGCACGACCGTCCCCGCGCCCATGCCCGCCCGCTTGGCGATGGCCTCGACCGTAAGGGGCGCAACCGCTTCAGCCAGGAGCGCGGTCGCGGCGTCGAGGGCGCGGCGGCGGTTGCGGAGCGCGTCGGCGCGAGGAGTTCGTCCGTTCACCGTTGACAACTGGAATCTCCATTCCATATATTTATCTGGAATAAACATTCCAGATAATATCTCGCAGGAGGTCTCCGTGAACAAGCACATCCTCATCGTCGGCGCCGGCATCGCCGGACTCGCCACCGCGCACTGGCTGACCAGGCACGGATTCGACGTCACCGTCGCCGAGCACGCTCAGGCCCCCAGGCGGGGCGGCAATGGCGTCGACGTGCGCGGCCAGGCGATCGAAGTGGTCGAACGCATGGGCCTCCTCGACCCGGTGCGCCTGGCCGCGGCCGACGTCCGGGCCATGCAGTTCGTCAATGCCGCAGGGCGAACGACCGCGCGTATCCCCATCACCGAGCCCGGCGCGACCGAGATCATGCGCGGCGACCTCGTCGCGCTCCTCCACGACCGGACCGGGGCCGAACACCGGTTCGGCGAACGCGTCCGGGGCCTGGTCCAGGACGCCGACGGCGTGACCGTCGACTTCGGGCAGGCACCGGGAGAACGCTTCGACCTGGTCGTCGGCGCCGACGGGATGCACTCCTCGGTCCGCCGCCTCGCCTTCGGCCCTGAGCGGCGGTTCGTCCGCTTCAAGGGCCACTACTTCGCGTTCGCCGACGCCGATGCCGCACTCGGGTCCGACCGCGCCGTGACCATGTACAACAGCCCCGGCAAGATGGCCGGGCTCTACCGGTCGGGCAACCACGCGCAGGCCAAGGCCTACTTCATCTTCCGATCCGAGCCGCTCGGCCTCGACCACCGCGACACCGGGCAGCACCGGCGCCTGCTGCGCGAAGCCTTCGCGGACGCGACCGGATGGCGTGTGCCGCAACTGCTGGAGACGGCGCTCGCGGACCCGGACCTGTACTTCGACGCACTCGCCCAAGTGCAGATGGACTCCTGGTCGAACGGCCGGGTCGTCCTCGTCGGCGACGCCGCCTGGTGCGCGTCACCGGCATCCGGCGCAGGGGCGGAGCTCGCGCTCGTCGGCGCCTACCGGCTCGCCGGGGAGCTCGCGGAGAGCGGAGGCGACCACCGGGCCGCGTTCGGACGTTTCGAAGCCGGCCTCCGCGGCCTCGTCCGCCGCAAGCAGCAGATCGGCCCGAACGTGCGTCTCATGGTCCCGGAAACCAACGGCGGCAGGCGTTTTCGCAACGCCCTTGCCCGACTTCCGATCCTCGGCCCGCTCGGCGCCGTCGAACGGCTCCTGCAGGGAGCGACGCCTCCACTGCCCGCCTACGCTCCGGCGAGCTTAGGAATGCCATGCGGCGAGAGCGAGCCGCCGAGCGTGGCGCAGCGGTTTCGCGACGGCTTGATGGCGGCTTCAGCGCGGTAGGAGCACCTGGATCTGGCCTCGGATCTCGTTGAGGATCTCGTCGACGGTGTGACCGATGTTGACGGTTGCGGCCATGCTGAGGAACATGACCGAGGCGACGACGTGGGCGAGTGTTGCCGCGGTCTCGGTGTCGATGCGCTGGTCCCGTTGGAGGACGGCGGCGACCGCTTGCTCGGTCTGGGCGTTGAGCGCGAGGGCCTCATGGTGGTGGGGTTCGGCGGGGTCGCCGAAGACCATCTCGCGCAGGTAAGTGCGGCCGTTGTCGGTCTGCTTGCGGTTGCAGGCCACGACCGGGCCGATGATCGCCATCACCGCGTCGAGGACGCCGGGGACCTCCTCGGCGGCGGCCTTGCCTTCGGCGAGCGCTTCGGCGTAGGTGGAGTTCTGGACGAGGAGCAGCAGTTCGCCTTTGTTCTTGGCGTAGAGGAACAGCGTGCCGGTGCCGATGTCGGCCTTGTCGGCGATCTGCTGGGTGGTGACCTCGTCGACGCCGTGCTCGGCGAAGAGCTCGCTGGCGGCGGCCGTGATGCGGTCGAGCTTCTCCTGCTTGTTCCGCTCACGTCGCCCGACCCGTTGCGGGGCGGTTGGCATGGATGCATCCTTCGGGAATGGATTCTGACTGTACTCAGTTATGAGTTTGATCGTTACAGCGTGGGCTCGGAAGTGCCTCGGTTCATTCTCCCACGGCGACGCGAACCTGAATCTCGACCGAAAGGCAGGAACATGACCGCACTCAACGGAGCCGTCGTCCTCATGTCCGCCGCCGCTCATCGGTTCAGGAACTCGGCGGCGACGGGCGCGAAGTCCTTGTGGTACTGGAAGATCCCGCCGTGGCCGGAGTTCGGGTAGATGACCAGCTCGGAGTCCTTGATGCGGCGGTGCATGTCCTCGGACAGGACCGAGGGCACCATGCGGTCGTTGTCGCCGTTGGCGATCAAGGTCGGCTGGGTGAGCTTCGACAGGTCGTGCGGCGCCCCGCGGCCGTATTTCTTGATGGCCCCCAGCTGCGTCCGGAAGTCCTTCAACCGCATCGGTGCGTCGCGACCCTCGGTGCGGGCACCGGTCGTCCGCTCGACATACGCCTTCGCGGCCTTCTTGCCGACGGCGTCGCGGTTGAAGAACAGGAACTCCCGCGGGTCCGAGCGCGTCAGCGTCGCCTTCAGGACGTCGAGGTAGGTCACTCCGGCGATCTTGTCCATGTCCTTGCCGCCCTTGGGACCGGTGCCGGTGAGGACCAGCCTGCGGACCAGGTCCGGGTGCTCGGCGATGAGCGCCTGGGCGACCATGCCGCCCAGGGAGAAGGAGAAGACGTCGACCTGGTCGTAGCCGAGCGCGGTGAGAAATGAGTAGGCGTCGTCGGCCATCGCCTCGACGCTGTCGGGCACCTCGCCGGTGGAGGCGCCGACGCCGCGCTGGTCGAAGGTGATCACGTGGCGGTCTTTCGCGATCGCGTCGACGATCCGCGGGTCCCAGTAGTCGAGGTTCGCGGCCAGGTGGACGAAGAAGACCACGGGGATGCCGCCTTTCGGCCCCAGCTCGCGGTAGGCGAAGTCGACGCCGCCTGCGGTGATGGTGTTCGTCGGCGCCTCGACGTACGACGTGACGACCGGACGGTTCTGGTTGCTGCTGGTGTTCATGACGGTGCTCCTCTGTATGTGGCTGATGCCAGGGATGGTTGTTCGGGCAGGTCAGGCTTTGGTGATGACGGCTTTCCCTCGGATGCCGCCCCGCTCCAGCGCTTCGAGGGCTTCGGGAAGCTCGTCGAAGGAGGCGGTCTTGCCGACGATCGGGCGGATCGCGCCGTCGTCGATGAGGGCGGTGATCTCGCTGAGCTGCGCGCCGCTGGCGCGCATGAACAGGAACTCGTAGGTGACGCCGAGCTTCTTGGCCCGACGGCGGATCCCGGCACTCATGGCGGTGGCGGCCAGACGCACCACGGGGTTGGCGCCGATCTCGCGGGCGAACGCGGGGTCCGGAGGACCTGCGATGCTGATCGCCTTGCCCCCGGGCTTCAGCACGCGCAGGGACTTCTCGAGGTTCTCGCCGCCGAGGCTGTCCAGCACCAGGTCGTACCCGCCCAGCAGTTGCTCGAAGTCCTGGGTGCGGTAGTCGATGACGGTGTCGGCACCGAGCTCGCGCACGAAGTCCGCGTTGCCGGCACTGGCCGTGGTGGCGACCGTGGCGCCCAGGTGCTTGGCGAGTTGGATGGCGATCGACCCGACGCCGCCGGCACCGGCGTGGACGAGGACCTTCTGCCCGGCGCGCACGTGCCCCTTCTCGACCAGGGCCTGCCATGCGGTCAGCGCGACCAGCGGCAGCGAACCGGCCTCCTCCATGGTGACCGATCGCGGTGTGAGGGCCAGGTCGTCCTCGGCCACGGCGATCCGCTCGGCGAACGTCCCGATGCGGTCCTTGCCGGGCCGGGCGTACACCTGGTCGCCGAGGCCGAAGGCGCGGACCTTCGATCCGACACCGATGACGGTGCCGGCGACGTCGTTGCCGAGGACGAGCGGCAGCCGGTACGGCAGGATCGCCTTGAACTCGCCGATCCGGATCTTCTCGTCGAGCGGGTTGAGACCGGCGGCCTGCACCTGGACGAGCACGTCGCGCTCGCCCACGACCGGCTCGGGGACGTCCGCAAGCTCCAGCGGGTCCTTGTACTTGGTGACGACGAACGCTTTCATGACGCTCCTTGCCCCTTCTTCCTGGTCGTTCGCCGCAGCCGGCCAGTGGATTCCCGTCCGTCTCGCAGCCTGTCGTGATCGCTCGAATTTCCGAGCTAACTCAATTATGACTCAACTCAGAAATAATGGCAAGGAGATCCCAATGTGATCCGGTCGGGTGCCGACGCCACCCCTACCGCGGCGCGGCCTCATCGCCAGGTTCCCCAGTGCCCCATCGGGGTCTGGTCGAGGATGCCGAGGAGGCCCGCGTCGCGTTCGCCGTCGGCGCCGCGACGGGGCCGGTCTCGCCTTCACCGCCGCGTCAGGTCACGGTCAGGTGGCTGCGGTGCCGGGTCGGGGTCTCGGCCTCGTCGAGCAGCACGATCGCGAAGTCCGCGTAGGAGATGCGAGCGGCCGTGTCGACGTGCTCGCGGATCTCGAACCGGCCGGTGCGCTCCCCGTCGTGGTCGAAGTCGCCGGCCGGGCTGATGTACACCCAGTCCAGCGCGCCGCCCTCGGCTCGAAGGGTCTCAAGGCCGGCGGCGTGGGCCAGCGAGAACGGCCGGTACTCGGCCGGGAACTCGGGCGTGTCCACCAAGCGGGTGCCGTCGCAGCCGGGCAGGAGCATCGCGATCCCGCCCGTGACGAGCTGCTCGACCCCGACCTGGTGCAGGCCCTTGATGAGCGCCCTTGCGGCGCTGGAGAAGAAGGTTTCCGGCGCGACCGCCGCTGCCGCCGGACCTGTTCGACGAACTGTGCCCGTCCTCGTTGCTGCCCTTCCGTTTCGGCGACAAGTGGGCCCCCTTGGTCCTCGCCTGCCTGGAAGGCGGTCCGCGCCGGTTCTCCGAGCTGCGCGTGCCCCTCCACCGCGTCACCGCGAAAGTCCTCACACAGTCCCTCCGCAGGATGGAGCGCGACGGCCTCGTCGTGCGCACGGTGCACGCCGACCTGAAGCGGGGAGTGGAGTACGCGCTCTCGCCGCTGGGCCGCAGCATGCTGGAGCCCCTGGCCGTCGCATGCGCATGGGCGACCGAGCATTGGGACGAGCTCCTCGACGCCCGAGAGCGGCACACGTCCCCGTAGACGATGTCCGGATGTGAGTAGAACACGGTTCCCGAACGCGTCGGATACGAGATGCCCCTGCCGGCCGCGACATGCTCAAGTGTCGCGTCCACTCCGCGGCACCGCCGACGGCGGGCGGTCCGTGCTTCTGCTCGGACCGCCCGCCGTCCGTGATGGCCGGGGGCCTACTGGTCGAGGGCGATGTGGTGGCGTTCGG
>NZ_QFRW01000075.1:71016-79537 GCF_003265355.1 Glycomyces dulcitolivorans
GGGTCTCGTACAGGTCGATGTAGTTGCGGGCGATGACTTCGGCGGCGGCGTCGGGGTGTCCGGCGCCGATCCAGGCGCTGATGGCGACGTGGGCGACGTAGACGCCCTGGTCCTTGAGGGTGTTGTGCAGGTTCAGCGTCCAGTTGCGCAGTCCGGCGGCGGCGATGTTGATGTTGGCCAGGAACGGCACGGGGGTGATCGACCCGCCGCCGGTGGTGATGAGGACGGTGCCGGTGCCCGCCGCGATCATGTCGGGCACGACCTGCTTGACCGCGTGGATCGCGCCCAGGTAGAAGTCGACCTGCGGCTGGAGGTTCTCGGGCGCGACCTCCAGGACGCCGGCGGCGCCGAGGCCGGGGTCGGCCGGGGAGAATTCGAGGACGTCGATCGTGCCGAAGCGCTCCTTGACCTGGGCGAAGGCGGCGGTGACGGTCTCGGGGCGGGTGATGTCGGCGGTGAACCCGGCGGCTTCGATGCCCTCCTCTTCGAGTTTCGCGGCGAGCGCGTCGAGCTTGTCGGCGCTGCGGGCGAGGAGGGCGACGGTGAAGCCCTTGGCGCCGAAGGCGCGGGCGATCTCGTGTCCGAGGCCGGGACCGGCTCCGACGATGGCGATGACGGGCATTGCTGTGCTCCTTCAGGTATCTTGAGTAGTGCCTCAAGATATGACGGTAACACTTAACTTGAGGCATGCCTCAAGATGTGATGGGACGGACATGACCGATCGGAAGCCCCTGCGGCGCGACGCCCGCGACAACGCGGCCAAACTCCGCGCCGCCGCGCTGGAGACCTTCCTGGCCCAGGGGCTCGACGCGCCCCTGGAGGTGATCGCCAAGCACGCCGGGGTCAGCATCGGCACCCTCTACAACCGCTTCGGCTCCCGCGAAGGCCTGATCGACGCGGTCATCCCCGACGTCGCCGGCGCCCGCCTCCAGGTCCTCGCCGCCGACGTCCTCGCCGAGCCCGTGGCGAAAGACCGGTTGCAGGCCTTCCTCCACGGCATGATCGACCTCCAGATCGCCGACCCGGCCCTCAACGACGCGATCCTGCGCCGCTACCCCGACGCCGTCGCCCTCATCGGCATCTGCGAGCACACCATGGCGCTGGGGCGCGACCTCATCGACGAGGCCCACCGCGAGGGCGTCCTCGCCCCCGACTTCACCGCGGACGACCTGCTCAACCTGCTCTGGCTCGCCGGCACCGCCGCCCGAGAACCCCACGCCCCCAACGGATGGCGCGACACCCTCGAACGCGCCCTCGCCTCCGCCTGGACCTGATCGATTCTCAAGCTTGACATTGGGTCAGGGCCCAGACTGGCCGCATGGACCACGTCAACGCATCCAAACCAACCCCTTCGGCCTGGTCGGGCACGGTGCCGTTCGAGTGCGGCTGTCCGCCTTGGGGTTCGAGCGGAGCGGCGGGCCACGGTGAGGAGGACGACGGCGTCTTCGACGACGTCGAGGTCGTAGTCCGGGGTGCGGCCGCATCCGCCGAGCACACGGCCCGTGCCCCTACGGCCGCCTGCCCTCGGGCGGCGAGACGGCGGTCAGGCCCGGGTGAGGGCGTAGAGCAGCGGCTTGAGCCGGTCGGCGGCGTTCTGGTCGTCGCGCCAGACGAGCCGCAGTCGCAGCGGCGGTGTCGGGGCGTCGAGGGCTTGGAGGCGGCCGGAGTCGAGGTCGGCCTGTACTGCGAACTCGGGCAGGAGGGCGATGCCCCTGCCGGCGGCGACCCATTCGCGGACCTGTGCCAGGCCGCCGACGGCGGTGAGCTCGACGTCGGGACCGATCCACCACTGGGCGGCCATCCAGAAGGAGCAGCGCGGTTCGCGGCCGATCAGGTCGCCCGCGTTTCGGATCTGCGCCATGGTGACCGGGCGTCCGAGGAGCGGATGGCCCGGCGGGGCGACCACGGCCATGGGCACGTCGCGCACGTCCAGATGCTCCAGGTCGGCCGCCGGCGCCGGGAAGCCGAGGTCGCCGACGCGCTCCCCGGTGTCGAGGAGGACGGCGGCGTCGATCTCGCCGCGGTCGAGCGCGGTGAGAAGGCGGTCGCGGTCGGCGTCGGGACGAAGCCGCACGCGCAGCTCTGCGTGCGTCCGTTGCAGCTCGTCCAAGACCGCCGGGAGGAGTTCGTCGGCGATGGAGGCCTGCGCTCCGACATTGAGGCACAGTGCGTCGCGGAGCTGCTCGGCCGCACCGTCGAGCGCTGCCAACGCCGAGGACGCGGCGACGAGGTAGGCGCGGCCGGCGGCGGTCGGGTGCATGCCGGCGCGGTCCCGGGTGAACAGCGGCGCCCCGAGCTCGGCTTCGAGCCGCCGGATGCGGTCGGAGACCGAGGACGGTGCGAGGCGTTGCGCCGCCGCGGTCCGGTTGACCGTCCGGTGCTGGAGCAGTGCAACGGCGGTCCGGAGCTGGCTCAAATCCACGCCGCTATTTTACGCGGGTGTTCGGATATGCCGAATACCGATTCGGCGATGCCGGTCGAACCGGGCGCGGCCCGGGCGCACCGTTGTGCGTCCCGCTCACTCCCGGACCTAGGAGACTCATGTCCGCCTCATCGCCCGCCGCCGTTCGCCTCGACCCCGGCCACCGGTCCTCACCCCGACTGGTCGGCATATCCCTGGCCTACTTCATGGTGCTGCTGGACACCACGGTGCTCGCCGTCGCCGAACCCAGCATCATGGCCTCGCTCCGCACCGGAGTCGTCGGGGTCGGCTGGGCCACCACGATCTACACCATGGTGCTGGCGTCCGCACTGGTCCTCGCCGGCGGCCTCGCCGATCGCCTTGGCGCCCACCGGGTCTTCGTCACCGGCGTGGTCGGCTTCGGCGCCGCGTCGCTGGCGTGCGCCCTCGCGCCCACCCTGGCGTTCCTGCTCGCGTCCCGTGCGCTGCTGGGCCTCTTCGCCGCCGCGATCATCCCGAGCTCGCTGGGCCTGATCGCGGCCCTGTACCCCGAGCCCGGACCCCGCGGACGCGCCGTCAGCGCCTGGGCGGCCATCAGCGGCGCCGCCATGGCCGCCGGTCCAGTCCTGGGCGGGTGGCTCGTCGCCGTCGGCGACTGGCGCGCCGTCTTCCTCGTGAACGCCCCGATCACGCTCGCCGTGCTCCTGCTCTGCCGCACCCCGATCGCGAGCCCGCGCACCGCCCGCGCGATCTCCTGGCTTCCCCACCTCGGCCTGGCGGCGACGCTCGCCGCCGCAACGCTCACGATCACCGAGATCGGCCAACGCAGCTGGGTGTCGGCCACCGTGCTCGGACTCATCGCTCTGGGCCTCGGGTTCGGGACGGCGCTGGCCGACCGGACCTCGCCCGCACCGATCGTCCCGGCAGCGCTGCGCCGCAACGCGAAGGCGTGGAGCGCCTTCGGATGGGGCGCGGCCGTCAACTACGCCCTCACCACCGTCGTCTTCTCGATCCCCCTCCTGCTCGACGAGACTGCGGCGCGCACTGGCGCGATGCTGCTGCCGATGACCGTGCTGATCGCCCTCAACCCCTTGCTCACCGGGCGGATCATCGCCGCCCGCGGCCACCTCCGGCCGATCCGCATGGGGCTCATTGCATTCCCCATCGGCCTGGCGCTCGTCGCCGTCGCTATCGCGTTCCACGACAGCGCGCTGGTGCTCGGGCTCGGGCTGCTGCTGTGCGGACTCGGCGTCTCGTGGACATTGCCCGCACTGGTCGGCTTCGCCGTCACCCAGGCCGCCGCCGAGGCCGCCGGCGCCGTCGGCGGCCTCCTCAACGCCGGCCGCCAGATCGGCGCCACCGTGGCGGCCGCGGTCGCCAGCGTCGTCCTGACCGGGCACCACGGCGGCACGGCGGCCGTCCCGTTCCTGATCGCCGCAGTGGTCTGCGTGTTCGGGCTGGTCAGCGCCTCGACGACCTCACGGCGCAGGGGATCAGTGGCGCGTGTCGGCCTGGTGGTCCCGGTACTCTCGCGGCGACATCCCGTGGAAGCGGCTGAAGGCGGCGCTGAACGTGGGCAGATGGGCGTAGCCGACGCGGCGGGCGACGGCGCTGGGCTTCGCGCCTCCGGTGAGCAGGTCGCGGGCGATGCGCATGCGGGCCGCGTAGCGCCAGCGGGCGAATGACATGCCGGTCTCGTCACGGAAGAGGCGGTGGATCTCGGCGGTCAGATCGGGTGCGGCCGCTTCGCCGGGAGTGCCGATGCGGCGCAGGTAGTCCAGTGCCGCGTCCCGCGCGCCCGGATGGGTCGGCATCGGCACGGTGAGCGCGCGCTGCTCGGCGAGCTGTTCGGCGAACAGGTCGATGATGCGGTCGGGGTCGTGGCCGTCCGGTTTCAGGGCGGAGCGGGAGCTGATGGAGCAGAACATCAGGTAGTCGTCCCAGGCGGGTGGGAACCGCACGTGCAGCGGCTCGGTCAGTGCGAGGTCGCCGGTGCCGGCCGTGCCGATGGGCAGTGAGATGGAGTTCTCGCGGATGCCGGTGGTGTGCTCCAGGTCGGCGGGGATCCAGGTCGCGACGCCGCGCTGCCGTTCGTGGCGGCGGTCGCCGATGTCCAGGTAGCCGCTGCCGCGGTACATCCAGCTGAGCACGTGCACGTGGTTGGCGTGCGGGGTCGTGCGGGCCGCGGGCAGCAGATCGGGTGCGGTGGTCGCACCGTCGCCTCGCGCCATCCGCACGAGATCGTCGGCCTGACGTGCCGCGGCGGCCCGTTCCGAGACCTCGCCGGCGGGACGTCCGGCCGCGAGTCTCCTGCTGAGCTGGTGCGGGGTCGATCCGTAGTGCTGCTTGAACGCGCGAGTGAGGCCGCTGCGGCTCGCGAAGCCGACGCGTGCGACCACCTGGTCCACGTCGTACCCCGCCGACAGGAACTCGACCGCCGCGTTCAGTCGGCAGCGCAGTCGCCATTGCTCGAACGTGAGGCCGGTGGCGGCGAGGAAGTCGCGGCGCAGGGAACGCGGGCTGGAGAGCACCCGGGTCGCCCACTCCCGCACGGTGAGTCGGAGCGCCGGGTCCCGCACCAGCTCCTCGGCCACGGCCCCGGCACTGCCGCCCTTCGGCATCGCGAGCGCGTCCCGCGGCACCGGGGACGCTGAGGTCTCGCCTTCCGTTGCGGGCGTTCGCGAGCCGTGAATGAGGTCGACGAGTGCGTCCTGGGAGTATCCGCGACCGCTGAGGGGCGTGACCTGGAAGTTGAAGTGCTGGATCAGCCAGTCCTGCCAGTCGTCGGGGATCGCGAACCGCCTCGGCTCCGGCTGGACGCCGGCGGTGGCGCTCGGATGCGTCAGCAGCGGAAATGCGACCGTGCCCGGCTCGGTGACGACCTCCCACGACGTGCCGGCCTCGGCCGGAATCCAGACGCCCTCGCCCTCGGCGAGTCGGAACTCCTGGTCTCCCATGTGGAGGAACGCCGAGCCGGTGCGGACCCAGAGCAGCAGGTGCTCGGCCTGATCCCAGGTGCCGCTCGATCGCACTCGGGGAATCGACGGCGGTCGGCGAGCGCTCGTCGGAGGGAGATCCGGCATGTCCTAACAATATGGCAGCCTGCGCACGCAAATGAAAGTAAGGATAGCCTAATCTTACCAGCGGGCCTCGCCCGCGTCGATCGAGCGCGGCCCCAGCAGCCCCGAACCGATCCGAAAGGCCCCGCATGCCGAAGACCTCACGCCGCCTCACCGTGCGCCCCTTGACCTTGCGAGAGGTCGAGGTCGTCGGCGTGCAGGACCTGACGCCGGGGATGCGGCGGATCACGTTGGCCGGCGACCAGCTCGGCGACTTCACCTCGGCGAACGGCTTCCCTCAGGCGGCGTTCGACTCGACCGGCTTCGACGACGACATCCGCCTGGTGTTCCGCTACCCCGGACACGCCGAGCCGGTGCTGCCGGTGCAGAAGGAGCAGGGCCTCGACCTGCCCAGAGACCCCCGGCCCCTGTCGCGGATCTACACCGTGCGGCGCTGGGACGCCGAGTCCGGCCGGCTGGACGTGGACTTCGTCAAGCACGGCATTGGCGTGGGAACCACCTGGGCGTACCGCGCCCAGGTCGGCGACCGCATCCACTTCTTCGGTCCGAGCGTGTCGCGCGAACTCCCGCAGGACGCGGACTGGCTCCTGGTCGCCGGCGACGACGCGGCGCTCCCGGCGATCGCCCGCCTGCTCGACGAGCTGCCCGAGGACGCGAGCGCGCAGGTGTTCATCGAGGTCGCCGAAGAGGCACACCGGCAGGAGTTGCGTGAACTGCCGGGCGTCGAGGTGCGATGGCTGGTGCGCGACGGCGCCGAGGCGGGCAAGTCCCTGCTGGTGGAGGCCGTCAGGAACTGCGAGTGGCGCGGCGGCAGGCCGTTCGCGTGGGTCGCGGGGGAGAACGCGGCCGTGCGGGACCTGCGCCGTCACCTGGTCGAGGACCAGGGAATGCCCAAAGAGGACGTCGAGTTCATCGGGTACTGGCGCCGCGGCGAGGTCGTCGCCCTCGAACAGGATGCGGCGCTGCCCGACCCCGCGAAGACGAAGACTCCCTTTGAGCGGCTCCACGATCTCGCCGAGCTGATCGCACCGATCGCGATCCGCAGCGCCGTCGAACTCGACGTCCCCGAGCTCATCTCCCGCGGTGTGACCGGCGTCGCCGAACTGGCCGCCCGAGCGAAAGCCGACGAGCGGGCCCTTGGCAAGCTGCTGCGCTACCTGCACTCCCTGGGCGTCCTCCACGAGACTGAACCGGGCCACTACGATCTGACGCCGGTCGGCGAGGTCCTGACCCTCGACTTCATGGTCGGATTCCTGCACCCCGCCGGGGTGGCGGGACGCGAGATGCTCGGCATCCACGGGCTCACCGAGTCCATCCGCACCGGCCGGGAATCGTACGCCTCGGTCACCGGCCAGACCTTCACGCAGGTACGCGCCGAACAGGACTACGAGGACCGCTACCTCGAACGCCTGGCGAAGTTCCAGGCCACGCTCGCTGAGCCGATCGCGAAGTCCGAGCTGCTCACCGGCGTCGACCACCTGGTGCTGCACTCCGGCGGCGCCGGCGCCCAGGCCCGCGAGTTCGTCGCCGCCCACCCCGGCCTGCACGTGACGATCTGCGCGCTGCCGGCACAGGCGGACTGGCTGCGCCGGGACCTGCCCGACACCATCCCCGACGAGCGGCAGCGGGCGCGGGTCGGCGTCGTCGAGCAGTCGGTCTTCGAGCCCGGCCCTGCCGCGGACGCCGTGTTCGTGATCCGCGCGTTCAAGACGCTGCCCGACGCCGACGCCGCCCACGCCCTGCGCCGCGCCGCCGAGAACCTCCTCCCCGGCGGCCGGGTGCTGCTGGTCGAAGACCTCTTCGACACCGACGACCTCGACGAGCACGACGGCGAAGCCGACCTGCTCGCCCTCACCGTGCACGGCTCCGGCCTGCGCACCGCGGCCGAACTCGACGCCGTCATCACCAGCGCCGGACTCGCCCGCCTCACGACGCACACCGTCGGCTGGGACACCCCGGTCCATGAACTCGTGCCCGCTGACGTTCAGCCCCAATAGAAAAGGAAGACCATGACCATGCCCACTCTGCGACGGCGCCGCGCCGCCCTGACCGCCGCGATCCTGAGCGCCTCCTTCGCCCTCGCCGCCTGCGGCGACGGCGACGACCCCGGCACCGCGGGCGGGGAGACGCGCACCGTCACGGCCGACAACGGCGCCGTCGAGATCCCCGCCGACCCGCAGCGGGTGGTCACGATCGGCAACACGACGCTCCCGCTCATCGACATGGGCGGCGAACCGGTGGGCGTCACCGAAGTGAGCGACTCCGAACTCGCCCTCATTCCCCAAGCGCAGCAGGACGCGTACGAGGCGGCCGCGAACCTCGGCACCAGCGCCGACCAGATCGACATAGAGCAGCTCGCCAGTCTCGAACCGGACCTCATCCTGGCCCAGTTCCCCGCCGACGAGTTCGAGCAGATCCAAGAGGAGCTCGAAGCCGTCGCCCCGACCGTCTTCTGGGGACTCGACGTCGAATGGAAGGAGCTCGCCGACGGCGTCGCGGAGGCAGGCGACGTCACCGACGGGCTCACCGAGCAGAAGACGCAGTTCGAGGACAAGATCGCCCAGATCGAAGCGACCTACGGAGCGATCATCGCCGACACCGCGTTCGTCAACGTCGACCGCTGGGCCAGCTCCGAACCCGGGACGTTCTCCATCGCGGACTTCGGCTGCGTCGAGATCGCCCAGGGCGACCTCGGCATGGACTTCCCCCGGGCCGCCGAAGGCGAAGACCCCCTGGGCTGGACCTCCCTGCCGTTCGAGCAGCTCGCCGAACTGTCCGAATACGACGTGATCACCTATCCCGTCGACGCCGAAGGCAACCCGACCGAGTCGTTCGCACCGGTGGTCGAGACCAACACCTGGCAGGCGCTGCCCGCCGTGGACTCCGGTCGCGCGCTCGGCCTCTACTGCCCGGGCAACAACTCCTACGGGCCCGTCCTCCAGTACCTGGACTCGCTCGACAGCGCCCTCGCGACCCTCCCCGCCACGTGACCGCACTGGCCCCGCGCCTCCGCGGCCCGGCCACCGCGAAGGCGGCCGGG
>NZ_QFRW01000076.1 GCF_003265355.1 Glycomyces dulcitolivorans
AGTGCGCGCCGCGCCGGGAGGCGCCGCAAAATGTCGTCGCGCAGCAGGAAAGAAGCCTTCTACTTCTGGCTCTTCATCTCGCCGTGGCTGATCGGCTTCGTCGGGTTCCTGCTGGGCCCGATGATCGCCTCCGTGTACATCTCCTTCACCGAGTGGGACTCGTTCACGCCCCCCGAGTGGGTGGGCCTGGACAACTACGCCAAGGCGCTCACCGAGGACCCCGTGTTCTGGAAGGCCCTGGGCAACACGTTCTACTACGCGCTGATCTCGGTCCCGCTGGGCCTGGTCATCGGCGTGTGGCTGGCGAACCTGCTGAACAAGAAGGTCCGGGGCCGCAAGCTGTTCCGCACGTTCATCTACCTGCCGACGCTGGTGCCGCTCGTGGCGACGGCGATGGTCTTCAAGATGGTGCTGGCGCCCTCGGGCCCGCTGAACGACCTGCTCGGGTGGTTCGGCATCGACGGCCCGAACTGGCTGCTCGACCCGACCTGGGTCAAGCCCGCGCTCATCGTGCTGTCGGCGTGGGGCGCCGGCGGGGCCACCGTGCTCCTGCTGTCGGCCATGAACGGCATCCCGCGCGAGCTGTACGAGGCCGCCGAGATCGACGGCGCCAACTCGTGGCGCCAGTTCTGGTCGGTCACGTTCCCGCAGATCACCCCGGTGATCTTCTTCAACCTGATCATGGGCCTCATCGGCTCGTTCCAGATCTTCTCGCAGGTGTACATCCTCACCGCCGGCGGTCCGGACAACGCCAGCCAGATGATGGTGCCGCTGCTGTTCCGCGAGGCGTTCTCGTTCTACCACTTCGGATACGCGTCGGCCGTCGCCTGGCTGCTGTTCCTGGTGATCCTGGCGTTCACGCTCATCGCGTTCCGCTGGTCCCGCAGCTGGGTCTTCTACGAGCAGGAGGTCAAATGACCGGTCTCGCCTCGCAGGCCCCGGCCCACGCCGGCGCCGAGCGCAAACGAAAGAAGGAGCGCGAACCGCGCCTCCTGGCGGTCTTCAAGGCCTCCCCCGCGACCTACGCGGTGCTGCTGGTCGTCTCGGCGATCTTCTTCGTGCCGTTCATCCTCATGGTCTCGATCTCGCTCTCCAGCGACCTGACCAGCTCGCAGAACGCGTTCACGGTCATCCCGTCCGAGTTCGAGTGGCGCAACTTCACCGAGGTGTTCACCGCGACCGGCCTGCCGGTCGGGCGCTTCGTCCTCAACTCGGTCCTCATCGCCACGCTCTCGGCGGTCGGCCAGGTGCTCTCGTCCTCGCTCGTCGGCTACGCGTTCGCGCGGCTGCGGGCCCCGGGCAAGGGCGTCATGTTCATCATCGTGCTCGCCACCATGATGATCCCCGCGCAGATCACGATGATCCCGCAGTTCCTGCTGTTCAAGGAGCTCGGCTGGGTCAACACGTACCTGCCGCTGATCATCCCGAACTTCTTCACCAACGCGTTCAACGTGTTCCTGGTGCGGCAGTTCGTCTCCCGCATCTCCGGGGAGCTCGACGAGGCGGCCCAGATGGACGGCCTCGGCTACTTCGGGATCTACCGCAAGATCATCCTGCCGATGATGTGGCCGATCCTCACGGCCATCGCGATCTTCACGCTCACCCACGCGTGGGGCGACTTCATGGGCCCGCTCATCTACCTCAACTCCGAGGAGTCGATGCCGCTGGCGCTCGGCCTCCAGTACATGACGGGGACGAGCAACGAGATGCAGCTGCCGCCGTGGAACCTGGTCATGGTCGGGTCGATCATATTGACCCTGCCGATGATCGCGATCTACTACATCGGCCAGAAGTACCTCTACGAGATGAACCTCCAAGGCGGAAGCGCGGGAGTCAAGTAATGACCGATCTGTCCACGTCGGGCGTCGTGAACAGCACCGTCGAGCTCCGCCCCACCGGGCTGGTGCTCGACGGCCGCGAGGAGGCCCTGCTCTGCGCGTCGCTGTTCTACTTCCGGCTCCCCAGGGAGACCTGGGAGGCGCGGCTCGCGCAGGTCCGCGCCACCGGCTACCGCGCGATCGACGTCTACCTGCCGTGGAACTTCCACGAGACCGCCCCCGGCGTGTGGGACTTCGCCGGGCGGCGCGACGTCGGGGCGTTCCTCGACCTCGCGCACGAGGCCGGCCTCGCCGTCATCGCGCGGCCCGGCCCGTACATCTGCTCCGAATGGGACGGCGGCGCGCTGCCGGCGTGGCTGGGCCTCGACGAGGACCTGCGCCTGCGCCAGGCCGAGCCGAAGTTCCTGGAGCAGGTGCGCGGCTGGTTCGACCGGGCGATGCCGCTGCTGGCCGAGCGCCAGTGGGGCCGCGGGGGCGCGGTCGTGGCGGTCCAGCTGGAGAACGAGCTCGACTTCTTCGACACCGCCGACCGGCACGCCTACATCAGTGCGCTGCGGGACATGGCTACCGGGCACGGCATCGAGGTGCCGCTCATCGCCTGCGCCGGCCAGGGCGACCTGGTCGGCGCCAACGGCGACGTCGAGGGCGTGGCCCCCGCGTTCAACTTCTACCCCGACGACCGCTCGCCGTTCGTCGAGGCCGAAGTGCGCCGGTACGCCGACCTCGTCGCCTCCCGCGGCCTGCCGCTGCTGGTCACCGAGACCAACCGCACCCACGCCACGCTCCGCCGCCTCATGGTCAGCGGCGCGACCCTGATCGCGCCGTACCTCCAGGCGTCGGGGTACGACTTCGGGTACACGCCCTCGGTCGGCAACTGGGGCGACCCGGGCGGGTTCATGACCCACGACTACGACTTCGGCGGCTACCTCTCCCCCGTGGGCGAGGCGCGGCCCGAGACCGCCGAGGCCCGCGTGCTCACCGCGTTCGCGCGCACGCTCGGTCCCGCGCTCGCCAAGGCCCGCACCACCGAAGCCGAAGGCGTGCAGTCGGTCTCGGTGACGACCAGCTCGTCGCCGTCGCGGCTCGTCCTCGACGGCGGCGGCACGGTCACCGGCATCCCGAACCTGTCCGAGGAGACCGGCTTCGCCACGATCGGCACCGCCGGCATCGGCGAGGTCGTGGTCGCGCTCGCGCCGCGCTCGACCGCGTTGATCCTCCAGGAGCTGCCGCTGGCGGGCTTCGGCCTGCCGGGCGTGCTCCGCTTCGCCTCCGCCGACCTGGTCGGCGCGGACGAGACCGGACTCCGGTTCGCCTCGCGCGTGGCGTCTTCTGTCGGCCTGTCGGCCGACGGCGAGACCTCCGTGGTCGCCGAGCTCGGCGCGCCCGAACCGGGCAAGCCGGTGCAGTACACGGTCCGGTTCGGTGCGGTGCAGTGGGAAGTCGTCGTCCTCCACCCCGAGGACGTCGCCGACCCCGACGGCGCCAAGGCCGAGCTCACCGGCCCCGCAGACGAACCCGTGAGGATCACCGCCGCGAGCAGGCTCCTGCTGGCGACGCGCTCAGGCGAGACGGTCATGTTCGACACGCCGCCGGCCTCCGAGGCCGTCGGCGTCTACCGCGGGCGCACGCACTACGCGACCGCGCTCAACAACGTGGCGGAAGTGCTCATCGAGGGCGCGGCCGACATCGTCGACCTCGCCCTCGACGGGGAGGCCCTGCCGACCCGGGTCGTCTACGGCGCCACGTTCACCGTGCCGACCGCGGGCACGACCGGGTTCGCCGCCACGGCCGAGACGTGGGGGCACGCCAACTTCGACGACGCCCGCCTGCCGGGCCTCGCGCTCGGGTCGCTGCGCGGCCTCGGCCGGGTCTGGTCGGTCGAGGCCCGCGAAGACGTCCATGCACTGTGGACCGTCGATGGCGGCTCGCAGTGGGCCGGGGACCCCGCACCCGTGCGGTCCCTCGGCGGCTGGAGCAGCACCCGCATCGGGCGACCGGCGACCTACCGCCGCGCACTCCCGGTCGACGGCGTCTCCCACTACGCCTTCCACATCGACGGACTCACGCTGCCCGTCGAAGTGAGCGTGGACGGCGAGGCCCGCATCCTCAGCCCGAACGACCCGTGGGTGCACCTGAACCCCGGCCAGGGCCGCGACTTCGCGGTCACCGCGATCCACTGGCCCGGCTCGGGCGGCGGCGCCGTCGAACTGCTCCGCCTCGCACCCGTCGGGGACTGGCAGGTCCAGGCCCAGCCGGACACCGCGATCATCGCGCTGGCCGGGCAGGACGCCTCCCGCACCACCGGAATCGAACTGCCGCTGGAGGTCTGGCCCTGGGACGAGGTCTGGCTCGACGTGGCCGTCCCCGCCGGGGGGCAGTCGCTGCGGTTCAAGGGCGAGCAGGTCCGCGTGAGCGCCTTCGCAGGCGGTGAGCTCCTCGGAAGGGTGTGGCTCGACGACCCGCACCGGCCGCGGTTCACCGGCGGCGATCCCGCTCGACTGTGGATTCCCGCCGCGTGGAACTCCGGTACCGTCAGGTTGCTGGTCCGCGGCACGGCGGGAGGCGCGAAGCCGCGCCTCACGGCCGTGACCGCAACCGCCGCACCGGAGTAGACCGCACAGCCCCCAGGAGTACCGATGGCCCCCACCAGGCGCACCTCGCGAGACATACGCAGCGAATCGCGGCTCGACGTGCTGCACGCGCTGCTCGCCGCGGGCGAGACGACCCGCAACGAGCTCGCGCGCACCACGGGCCTGAGCACCGCGACCGTCGCCACGGTGGTAAGCGACCTGCTCACGGGCGGGATCGTCACCGAGGCGCGCGTGGCCTCCGGACGCGTCGGACGGCCCACGACACTCCTGCGGCTCAACCAGGATCGCGGCCGCATCGTCGGCGTCGACGTCGCGGAGACCTACATCAGGGCGGTCGTCTTCGACGCCGCCCTCGATGAGGTCGCCTCCGCCGAGGTCGCCGCCGACGAGCGGCACGACGAGACCGAAGAGGTCGTCGACGGCGTCGCGCGCGCCGTCGACGCCGCACTCCTGCGGGCCGGCACGCTGCGCGGCGACGTGCTCGGCGTCGGCATCTCGCTCCCCGGCTCCATGCAGCGCTGGGGCGGGGCTGCGCCGGTCATGCCGAACGCGACCTGGCGCCACGTCGACCGCCTCCGCGAACGCCTCGACCTGCCGATCGTGATCGACAACCCGCTCAAGGCGATCGCCACCGCGGAACTGTGGTTCGGCCAGGGCCGCAGGCACTCCAGCACCATCACCGTGAACCTCGGCACCGGCGTCGGCGCCGGGATCATCCTCAACGGCGCGATCCTGCGCGGCGCCACGAACTTCGCCGGCGAATGGGGCCACAGCCTCCTCGCCCTCGACGGCCGCCCCTGCCGGTGCGGGCGCAACGGCTGCGTCGAGGCGTACATCGGGGCGCTCGGCATCCAGCAGACCCTGGCGGCGATTGCCCCGACGCACCCGCTCGCCTCGGTCCCCTTGCAGCGGGACTTCATCGGGGCCCTCGCCTCGGCGCTGGAGCCGCCCGCGCCGGACCCGGCCGTCACCGAGACGATCCAGCGGACCGCCCGCTACCTCGGGGCCGCGCTCGCCGACCTCGTCGCGATCGTCAACCCCGAGACCATCACGCTGACAGGCTGGACCGTGTGGGCGCTGGGCGACCACCTCGTGCCCGCGGTGCGCCGCAGCGTGGTCGAGGAGGCCCCGGGCGACTCGGCCGCCGACCTGGAGGTCGAGGTGTCCACAGTGCGCGGCAACTCGGTCGCCACCGGGATCGCCACGATCGCCTTGGAGCGCTTCCTCAGCGACGTCGGCCTCGTCACGACCAGGGTCCCCACCGCTCTCTAACCCGCTTCGAGGGCCTCGGCGAGTTCGCCGAGGCTTTCGACGTGCCAGTCGAAGGTGTCGGTGTCCTTCGGCGGGTCGCCGACCGGGCGGTGGACGTACGCGGTGCGCATCCCGATCGCCTGGGCCCCACGGAGGTCCCACGCGTGCGCGGCGACCATGAGCAGCCGCTCGGGCGGACGGCCGACCGCCGTGACGGCGAGCTTGTAGACCTCGGGCGCGGGCTTGTACGTCTGCGCGTCCTCGGCCGAGAGCGCCTGGTGCCAGCGCAGGCCGGCGTTCGCGGTGAGGTGGAGGAGCGAGGCCCGGTTCGCGTTCGACAGCGCCAGGACGGGGAAGCGGCGCGCGAGGCGCTCCAGTCCCGCGGCGGAGTCGTCCCAGGCGGGGTGGCGGCGGCCCGCTCCGGCGAGGCGGTCGAGGACGGCCGCATCGGTGATCCCGGCGTGCGCGGCGACCGCTTCGGCGGCTTCGCGGTCGAGGGCGTCGGCGGTGGCGAAGGGCCGGTCGCCCTTGACGATGCGGTCCTGTTCGCGTTCGATGTGCCGCTGCCACAGGGCAAGCAGTTCGCCGGTGTCGGCGGCGGGCGCGGCCTCGCGGAGGGCCTCGGTGAGGCCGCGGGGTTCGTCGACCATGGTGCCGAGGACGTCGAAGACGATCGTCTCGATGGGGAGGGCGCTGCTGGGTTCGCTCATGCGGCAACGATAGGGCGGACCGAGCCGCGCAGGACGAGGTGGGCGCCGAGCGTGGTGTGCGGGGGCGGGCCGCCGTTGCGGGCGTGTTCGAGGGCGAGGCGCACGGAGGTGCGGCCGAGCTCCTCGTGGGGCTGGTAGACGGTGGTGAGGTCGATGTCGGCGGCGGGCGGGAGGTCGTCGAAGCCGACGAGGGAGACGTCCCCGGGGATGCTCAGGCCGGATTCGAGGAGGGCCTGGCGGGCGCCGGCGGCGATCTGGTCGTTGGCGGCGAACGCGGCGGTGAAGTCGGGCGGCCCGGCGTCGAGGCGGGCGCGCATCATCCGGTAGCCCTCGAAGCGCTCGAAGGTGCCGTCGACTTCGAGGGCGGGGTCGGGGGCGACGCCGTGGGCGGCGAGGGCGTTGCGGTAGCCCGCCAGGCGCGCGTCGGGCGTGGTGTAGCCGGGGCGGCGGCCGAGGAACAGGATGCGCTTGTGGCCGTTGGAGAGCAGGTGGCTGGTGGCGGCGAAGGCGCCGCCGGTGTTGTCGTACTCGACGACGACGGCGGGCGCGTCGGGGCCGAGCGGGGGCCGCCCGCACAGGACGAGGCGGGAGCCGATGGCGGCCAGCGCGTGCGCGTAGCGGCTCATGCGGGCCCTGTACTCGTCGTCGGCGTTGACGTTGCCGACGAGGATGACGGCCTCGGGGTGCTGCTCGCGCATGAACTGGACCATGGCGAGTTCGCGTTCGGCGTCGCCGCCGGTGGTGCCGATCTGGCACAGGCGCCCGTCCTCGGCGGCCTGGGTCTGGACGCCTTGGGCGACATGGGCGTAGTGCGGGGAGATCACCGAGTTGACGATGATGGCGATGCTCTTGCGGGTGGTGCCCTGGAGGGCGCGGGCGTGGTGGTTGGCGACGTAGTCGAGTTCCTCGACGGCCTTCATGACCTTGGCGCGGGTGGCGGGGGCGGCGGGGTAGGTGCCCGAGAGGATGCGCGAGACCGTGGCGACGGAGACGCCGGCGCGCTCGGCGACTTCGCGGATGGTGGTGCTGCGCTTGCCGTCGCCGGTGGTGCTTCCTTTGCGCGCCAAGCTGTCCGCCTTAGTTTCAGAGTTTCCGGAAACGGTTTCTGAAACAATGATTCACCGTCGGTTCGGGCGTGTCAAGTCCGGGGCGGGGGCCGACCCCTCAGGCGGCCCCCGCCCCTCGGGGGCGGCTATTGCTCGCTGGCGAAGAGCGTCTCGGCTTCGGTGAAGAAGAGGTCGGCGGCCTCGGCGGCGGTCATGGTCGCGTACTGGACCTGCTGGTAGATCTCGGTGAACTTGGCTTCGATGGCGCCGGCGGCCGCGGGCGGGACGACGGGGGCGGCGGCGAGGTGCGGCTCGACGGTGGCCTCGTAGGCCATGACGGCCTGGGAGGCGGCGTCGAGTTCGACGTTGTCGAGGGCGGTCTTGGTGGAGGGGATGCCGCGGTTGGTGCCGAGGATCTTGGCGGCCTCGGGGTCGCCGAGGAGGAACTCGATGAGCTTGGCGGCGGCTTCGGCCTGCTCGGAGTTCGCGGCGATGACGTACTGCATGGAAGGCCGCAGGTGGAGTGCGAGGTTGGCGGGGTCGGCGGTGGGGGGCGCGATGATGTCGAGGGTGCCGCCGTTGTCGGTGATGGTGGTCCAGTAGCCGTTGACGGCGGTGTCCCAGCGCAGTTCGGTGGCGATGGTGCCGGCGGCGACGCCGGGGGCGTTCTCGGCGGCGGTCTCCTCCGGGGAGGGGACGGAGCCGTCCTCCTGGAGCGGGGCGGCGAGGGTCCACCACTCGACGAGCTGCTCCTTGGTGAAGTTCAGGCTCGCGGCGTCGTCGGAGTAGAAGCTGCTCCCCTGCTGGCGCAGCCACAGTTCGGCGAGGAGGTAGGAGCTGGTCCAGTCGCCGCCGCCCCAGCGGCCGTCGCCGAGGGCGGCGGTGAGGGAGCGGACGAGTTCGGCGTACTCGGTCCAGGAGTAGCCGGTTTCGGGGACGGCAATGCCGTACTCGGCGAACCAGTCCGGGCGGTAGATGAGGCCGAAGACGTTGCTGCCGACGGGGACGGCGATGAGCTTTCCGTCGAGTTTCGCGGTGTCGAGGACGCCGTCGCGGAAGTCGGCGGTGTCGACGAGGCCGTCGAGGGGCAGGAGCATCCCGGTGCCGCCGAACTGGCGCAGGCGCGGGTAGTCCATCTGGAAGACGTCGGGGAGGTCGCGGGAGGCCATGCGGCCGGTGAGGCTCTCCCAGTAGGCGGGGTAGTCGGCGAAGTTGGCCTTGACCTTGATGCCTTCGTTGTGCTGCATGAAGAGGTCGACGGCCTGCTGGGTGACCTCGGCGCGCGCTTCGTCGCCCCACCACTCGAAGCTGATCTCGATCGGGTCGTCGGCGGTCCCGGCGGGGCCGTCGTCGCCGCAGGCCGCGGTGGCGGCGAGGGCGGCGGTAGCGGTGGCGCCGGTGAGGAGGGTGCGGCGGCGGACGGGGTGGCTCATCTTTGAACTCCTTCGTGAGGGGATGGGGTCGTCTTGAGTAGGGGTTAAATCGTTTTAACTTCGGCTGCGGTCACCTTAGATCGCGGTTTCCAAGCCTGTCAAGCGGGTCGGTCACTCCCTTCCGGCGTAGAACCGGGCCCGGTAGACGTGGCGGCCGGGTTCGAGCACGCCGGTGAGGACCGGCAGGACCGTTGCGGGCCAGTACATGTGGGTGCCGGGCATGGGCCAGACGAGGCGGGCCTCGCGGTTCCCGGCGTCGTCGAGGGCCTCGGAGCGGATGCCGCGGGAGACGACCGCGACGCGGTCGTTCGCCACGGCCGCTTCATGGCCGTCGCGGGGCACGCACCAGCCGCCCTCTCCCGTGTGGAGGGTGCGGGCGGTGTCGACGACGTGGGTGCGGGTGTGCCAGCCGTCTTCGGAGGCATGGAGTTCGGAGGTGACGGTGACGTCCTCCCAAGGGCGCCACACCACGGTGAGTCGGCCGCTCCAGTCGATCGCGCAGGACTCGGCGTCCTCGCGGCCCCGCCAGTGGACGCCGTCCTCGGAGAGCACGAGCGTCCCGTCCGGGGCGGCGGCTTCGAGGCCGGGGCCGTCGACGGCGTGGGAGAACCCGGTCAGCGAGGAGTAGGCGAGGCGGGCGTAGGTGTCCTTGCCGCCGCGCATCTTCGACCGCCAGGACTGGCCGTTGAGGCGGGTGACATTGCCGCCCGAGTCGCGGACGTGGACGGCCGCGGCGGCCGGGTTCGCGTCGGTCCCCGGCTCCGGGACGGCGGGTTCTTCTAGCCAGTAGGGGTGGTCGGCCGGGGCGAGGAGTCCGGTGAACAGCTTCGCGGCCCACCAGGGCGATCCGGCGGTGAGGTACTGCTCGACCAGGGCGTCGTTGGGGTAGCCGTAACCCACCGTGAGGCGGTGGTCGGGGGTGAGGATCGGCTTGTCCCACCACCACTGGAGCAGGCGGCGGCTGAACCCGGCGGCCTCGGCCCACGGGACGGCCTCGACGTCGGCGGCCGCCAGAGCGCCCCACAGGGACCCTTGGGCGAAGCGGTAGCCCATGCTGCGCCCGTAGGGGACGGCCGCGCCGTCGGCGGCGAACCAGGACCGGAAGGTGCGGGCGAAGTCGGCGGCGGGTTCGACGAAGCGGTCGTCGCCGCAGGCGCGGTAGTGCAGGAGCGCGTAGGTGTGGAACGCGAACGGGTTGTAGTAGTCCACGCGCCCTTGGGGTCCGTCTTTGAAGACGCCGCCGCCGAGGTGGAACTCGCCGATGCGGTCGAGGTGGGCCGCGGCGATGGAGGGGTCGCGGTGGGCGCCGACGGCGTCGAGGCCGTGGCCGACGAAGACGGGGAACCAGTGCCAGTTGTTGTCGACCACTCCGGTCTTGTACGACTGGGAGAGCCAGGCGACGGCGTCGTCCTTCGCCTTGGGGCCGAATCGGTCCCACAGGAGTTCGGGGACGGTGGCGAGGGCCCAGGCGAGGGCGGCGGCCTCGACGCAGCGCTGGTCGGCGTCGCCGAAGTCGCCGGCGTACCAGTCGTCGGCGGGGTCCAGGGCGCGGGCGAGGGCGGCGGCGAGGGCGTCCCAGAGGTCCGCGGGGGCGGCGTCGCCGGCCGCGGCCAGGCCCCAGAGCGGGCGGGTGAGCAGTTCGAACCAGTTCTCGGCGTGGGTGTGGTTCGACATGGTCACCGGCATCGCGTCCGGTCCTTCGGCGGCGAGCGCGGTCGCAGGTCGTGCGAGGGCGGTCGCGGCCATCTGCCAGCCGGTGCGGGTCTGGTCGAGCGGGCCGAAGGCCCGCAAGGGAGTGGTCACAGGGTTCAGTCCAGGGGGTCGGGCGGGGCCGCCGGGGCGGCCCCGCGGCGGCGTCAGTAGGTGATCGGGGGTGCGGGCGGGGCGGTCATGCCCGCGCCGAGGAAGTAGTCGGTGTGGTGGGACTGCATGTAGCCCTTGGTGGTCATGCAGTTTCGGTACTCGGGGTTGTGCGCGAGCGTGTAGAGGCGGGTGGTGGTGGGCTTGTCGGTGGTGAAGACGATGAGCTGGTCGTAGGCGGCGTTGGTGTAGACGGCCTCCTCGCGCCAGTCGCCGAGGAGGTCGCCGACGAGGACGGGTCCGCCTTGGGCGGCCTTGACGGCGCCGTAGTTCGTGACGGTCTCGATGCGGGGCAGGCTGTTGGTGGGTGTGGGGTTGAGCGGGTCCCACTCTTCGAGCTTGCCGTCGTTGAGCAGTTCCATGGTCAGGTCGCCGTCCCACCACAGGCCCAGCTGCGGCCAGGGGCGCAGGGACGTGTTCGGTTCGGTGAGCTGGTTGGAGGCGGCGTTGTAGAGGCCGTCGAAGGACCAGACCTCCATGCCGGGATGGCGGGGGTCGACGTCGCCGGCCATGCCGCGGCCGACGTCGGCGGTGCCGGAGAGGACGTGCTTCCAGATGATCTGGCCGGTGGCGGCGTCGTAGTAGTACTCGCGCAGGCCGCTGGGGTTGACCTGCTGGACGCCGTAGCCCTCCAGGCCGGGATTGGCGGGGTCGAGGTCGGCGATGTGGAACCGGTCGCCGTGGATGATGCCCTGTCCGGCGAGGGAGTAGCGGAGGGTGCCGTTCCCGTTGAGGACGAACCCGATGTGGGCGACCTCGTCGGTGCCGTTGCCGTCGACGTCGACGATGCGGATGTTGTGGCCGTCGGGGGCGTCGGTGGCGCCGCGGTGCCAGACCCACTGCTGGGTGAGGTTCTGGCCCGACCAGGTCCAGGCGGCGATCATCATGTTGAAGTCGCCGCTGCCGATGCGGTTCTTCATGGAGGCGACCAGGTAGGGACGGGTGCCGTCGAGGTAGCCGACGCCGAACTGCATGGCCATGGGTCCGTCGGCGAGATAGGTCTGGGGGACGGCGGCGTAGTTGCGCAGGGCCCCGGTGCGGCCGTCGAGGATGCCGATCCACTGCCGGTTGTCGTCGGCGTGGGTCCAGGTCTGGCCGTCGCCGAAGACGACGCCGTCGGCGAACTTGAGGGCTACCTCGGCGAAGCCGTCACTGTTGAAGTCCTGGACGGTGACGCCGTCCCAGTGGCCGACGTCGACGGTGGCGGAGCCGGGCTCGATGTTGTCCTGGTTCGTGCTGTTGGGGCCCAGGTTGACCGACCACAGGAACTGGCCGGTGCCGGTGTAGGCCTCGATGGACTGCGGGGAGGTCTGGCGGTCGACGACGTAGTCGTACTCGCCGTCGCCGTTGAGGTCGCCGGTCCAGGTGAACTTGACGGGGCCGCCGGCGCGCAGGGGGATGCGGACGGCCGGTTCGTCGGCGTGGTTGGCGGTCAACGTGAACGCGGTGCTGGGGGCCTGCTCGGTGCCGCCGACGACAGGGGCGACGCGGTAGGCGTTGGACTGGGCGAGGTTCGCGGCGGTGTCGGTGTAGTTGGTGCCGCCGGTGAGGACCGCGGCGTTGAGCTTGGTCCAGGCGCCGCCGTTGGCGGAGCGGTAGAGGTTGAAGCCGATGCCGGCCGGGTCGAGGCCGAGGAGGCGCCAGCTGACGAACACGCTGGAGCCGTTGCGGACGGCGGCGACGCCGCGGCCGAGGTCCTCCATGGGGCGGACGGTCTGCTGGGCCCGGACGGGTTCCTCGGCGTGGGTGGTCGGGGCGCTCACCGCGAGCGCGGCGGCGGCTGCGAGCCCCACCGCGACCGCGGTGAGTCGCTTAAACGTTTTCATGATCGCTCCAAGTATGCCGGTGGATCGGGCGCGCCGCCAGACCTCGTCGCCGACTTTGGTGTCGGCCGTATGGGGCTCACCCTGGATCGCTTGACGATACATCGATGGGTAACTATATTGAACCCCCTGAGTTGAAACGATTTACATCCAAGCCCCTCATTCTCTCCTTGGAGGCTCCATGCCGACCCCTTCCCCCGCACCGGAACCGGCGGCCCGCACCGGGTTCAGCCGCCGCGGCGTGCTCGCCACGACCGCGGGCGTCGCCGCCGCGGCCGCGCTGTTCAAGCCCGCCCACGCCCAGACCGGCCCCGCCACCGACCCCGGCCCGGATTCGGTGCGGCTCAAGTGGCTCGAAGGCGCACCGGCCGAGTCCCCCGGCTCGACCTGGGGCGTCCCCTGGGGTCCCGGCCGCTTCGGCGAGGACCAGGCGTTCAAACTCACCGGCGCCGACGGATCGGCCGTCCCGGTCCAGACCTGGCCCCTCGCCTACTGGCCCGACGGGTCGCTGAAGTGGACCGCGCACGCCGTCGGGCCGGCCGCGACACAGGAGTCGTTCACCCTCGCAGCGGGCGAGGCCTCCTCCCCCGCGTTCCCGGTGTCGGTCACGAAGTCCCGCAACCACATCGACGTCTCCACCGGCGTCATCACCGCCCGCATCGGCAAGTCCGGGACCGACCTGATCAAGCACGTCAAGCGCGGCGACCGGACCATCGCGAGCGACGGCCACCTGGTCAACATCACCCAGGCCGAGGCCCCCGACACCGAGACCGGCTCGGTCACGCGCGAGCGCTACACCTCCGAGATCGACGAGGTCACCGTCGAGCAGGAGGGCCCGGTGCGCGCCGTGATCCGCATCGACGGCAACCACCGCAAGACCCGCGGCCGGGGCCGGTCCTGGCTGCCGTTCACCGTGCGCCTGTACTTCTACGCCGGCGGCGAGTCGTTCCGCATGGTGCACACGTTCGTCTACGACTCCGACGGCGACGACGCGTTCATCGCCGGGCTCGGCGTGCGCTTCAAGATTCCGCTCACCGACGCGATGTACGACCGGCACGTGCGCTTCGTCGGCGAGGGCCACGGCCAGTTGACCGAGGCCGTCAAGGGCATCACGGGTCTGCGGCGCGACCCCGGTGCGGCCGTGCGGGAGGCCCAGATCGCCGGGCGGGCGCTCCCCGACCCGTCCACGTGGGACCAGCGGGTCACCTCACGGCTCCAGTGGATCCCCGACTGGGGCGACTACTCGCTCACCCAGCTCACCAGCGAGGGCTACGCGGTCAAGAAGCGCACCAAGGAAGGCCACGGCTGGGTCCCGGTCGACCAGGGCCGCCGGGCCTCCGGGTTCGGGTACGTCGGCGGCGCCTCCGGCGGGTTCGCGTTCGGCCTCAAGGACTTCTGGCAGCGCCACCCCTCCGGGCTCGACGTCCGCGGCGCCTGCACCGACGAGGCGACGGTGACGGTGTGGATGTGGTCGCCCGAGGCCCAGCCGATGGACAACCGGTTCTACCACGACGGCCTCGGCCAGGACACCTACGCGAAGCAGCTCGACGCCCTGGAGATCACCTACGAGGACTGGGAGGCGGGCTTCGACACCCCGTACGGCGTCGCCCGCACTTCAGAGCTCTTGTTCTGGGCCCTGGAGGCGACACCTTCGGCCGAGCGGCTCGGGGCCATGGCCGACGCCGTGCGCGCCCAGCCGCAGGTCGTCGCCCCGCCCGAGCATTTGAGCGCGGTCGGCGCCTTCGGCGGGCTCGTCGGGCCCGTCGACCGCTCGCACCCGTTCCGCGAGTCCACCGAGGACCTCCTCGACGCGAACTTCGCGTACTACAGGAACGCGCAGGACCAACGGCACTGGTACGGGTTCTGGGACTACGGCGACGTCATGCACTCCCAGGACGGCGACCGCCGGGTGTGGCGCTACGACGTCGGTGGCTACGCGTGGGACAACTCCGAGTTCTCCACCGACCAGTGGCTGTGGCAGTACTACCTCCACACCGGCACCGCCGAGGCGTTCCGCTTCGCGGAGGCCATGACCCGCAAGACGACCGAGGTGAACACCTACCACCTCGGCGACTGGGCGGGCCTGGGAACGCGGCACGGCGTCATGCACTGGGGCGACTCGTCCAAGCAGGTGCGCATCTCGAACGCGAACTACTGGCGGTACTTCTACTACCTGACCGCCGACGAGCGCGTCGGCGGCATCCTGCGGTTCCTCCACGACTCGGAGAAGACCGCGTTGGTCCTCGACACCGGCCGCAAGATCCGCGACCCCGAGACCGACCCGTGGGTCCCCGACCCGACCGCGATCGACATCGGCTTCGGCACCAGCTGGGCGGCGCTGGCGGCCGCGTGGCTCACCGAGTGGGAGCGTCGCGGGCCCGAGTGGGAGTGGTGCCGCGACAAGGTCCTGGGCACGATGGAGACGATCGCGGCCCAGCCCAACGGGTTCGCGCAGGGCAGCGCGCCGTACAACATGGAGACCGGACGGTACGCGGTCGCCGAGACGCCCGTGGTCGAGCGCTCGAACCTCTCCAGCGGCTTCGGGCGCTTCGAGATCGTGGCCGAGCTGCTCCAGCAGGTCGACATGCCCGCGTTCGAGGCGGACTGGCTGCGCTACAGCCGGTTCTACACCGCGACCCGCGCCGAGCAGGAGGCCGAGTACGGCGGCCGCTTCGGCGACCTGTTCCTGTGGGCGTTCTGCCGCGGCAACGCCCAGGTGTACGCCCGCACCGGCGACGAGTCCCAGGCCCGCCACGCCTGGAAGGTGTTCCGCACCCAGGCCGAGTACTGGCAGGGGGACTCCGAGACGTGGCCGGCGTTCGAGCGGGTCGAGACGACCCTGAACCCGACCGACTGGTGGCCGCGCATGGCGACCAACGACGCCGCCCAGTGGGGCATGGCCGCGATCCAGAACCTCCACCTGATCGGCGACTTCGTCCCCGACGAGTAGGCGCGGCCCGGAACGCGGCCCGGCCCCAGGGCCGCGTTCCGGTCGGTTTCGGGCAGAATCGGTGCAACCTTCCCGCAGCGCCGCGGCGTATGTACCTTTATGCGCCGCAATGGAGGCGCGTATCGAGTCCTGGATGGAGACCACTGTGCAGATGAACCGACGCCGGCTGCTGGCCGCGGGAGCCGGGGGCGCGGTCGCGCTCGGGGTCCCGGGGATCTCGTTCGCCGCCTCGCGGCCCGTGCTGACCCACGGGATCCAGTCCGGGGACGTGAGCGGGAGCGGGGCGGTCGTGTGGACGCGGGCCGACCGGGCCTCCCAGATGCGGGTCGAGCTCGCGGCGAGGCCGGACTTCAAGCGCGCCAGGACCATCACGGGCCCGGCGCTGACCGAGGCGACCGACTTCACCGGGAAGCTGCGGCTGGAGGGCCTGGAGCCGGGGACGACCTACCACTACCGGGTCAGCGCGCACGGCGACCACTGCTCGGCGCCGCTGGAAGGCTCGTTCACCACCGCCTCCGACGTGCCGGCCGACATCCGCTTCCAGTGGTCGGGCGACCTGGCCGGGCAGGGCTGGGGCATCAACCCCGACCTGGGCGGGTACCGGATCTTCGACACGATGGCGGCCTCGGACCCGGACTTCTTCCTGTGCTCGGGCGACTTCATCTACGCCGACAACCCGATCGCCGCCGAGGTCGTCCAGGCCGACGGGACCCTCTGGCGCAACGTCACCACCGAGGGCAAATCCAAGGTCGCCGAGACCTTGCAGGAGTTCCGGGCCCAGTTCCAGTACAACTTCCTCGACGACAACCTGCGCGAATACCTCGCGAAGGTGCCGATGGTGAACCAGTGGGACGACCACGAGGTGGTCAACAACTGGTACCCCGGCGAGATCCTCGACCTGCCCGAGTACACCGAGAAAAGCGTCGACGTGCTCGCCGCCCGCGCCCGGCAGGCGTTCCTCGAGTACACGCCCGGCGGCTTCGGCCCCGGCCCTGACGGGCGGATCTACCGCAGGATCGCCTACGGGCCCCTCATGGACCTGTTCGTGCTCGACATGCGGACCTTCAAGGACGCCAACGGCCCCAACAACGCCCCCGAGGGCGGGCGCCTCCTCGGCGACGAGCAGCGCGCCTGGCTCAAGGCCGAGCTGTCGGCCTCGACCGCGACGTGGAAGATCATCGCCGCCGACCTGCCGATCGGGCTCGTCATCGGCGACGGCACCAACATCTACGAGGGCATCGCCCAGCGCAACAACGGCGCGCCGCTGGGGCGCGAGGCCGACATCGCCGACGTCCTCGCCCACTGCAAGCGCGAGGAGATCCGGAACCTGGTGTGGCTGACCGCGGACGTCCACTACACCGCGGCCCACCACTACAGCCCCGACCGGGCCGCGTTCCAGGACTTCGACCCGTTCTGGGAGTTCGTGTCCGGGCCCTTGAACGCGGGCTCGTTCGGGCCCGGGCGCCTCGACGCCACGTTCGGTCCGCAGGTGGTGTTCCAGAAGCCGCCGCCGGTCGCGAACACGAACCCGGCCGTGGGCTACCAGTTCTTCGGCGAGGTCTTCATCGACGCCGAGACCGAGGTCTGCGAGGTGACCCTCAAGGACCTCGACGGCAACGACCTCTTCACGCAGGCCATCGAACCCGCCGCCTAGTCCTCGTCGTCGGGGTCCTCCAGGAGGCGGATCTCCTCGATGTCGAGAGTGGTCTGCATCCGGCGCAGGACCGCGTCGTCGATGCGGCGCTCGTTGCGCAGGCGGATCAGGGTGGTCCGCTTCTCGGCGATGATCGCCAGGCGCAGCCGGTCGTAGTCGCCGCGCAGCCGCGGCACGGTCTCGGGGCCGTCGTCCTCGGGGTCGGCGTCGAGGAAGTCGAGGTGCTCGCGCATCTCGGCCTCCAAGCGGCGCAGGGCCTCCGGGTGGGTCCCGTGCGCCTCGGCGAGCCGCGGCAGCGCTTCGAGCGCCGCGTTCGACGCCTGCGTCCGCGCGAAGTGGAGCTCCTCGTCGGGCTCGGTGTCCTCCGGGAGCCGGGCCCAGCGGATGACCGCCGGGAGGAAGAACGCCGGCAGGAGCATCACCACGATGACGCCGAAGGTCACGAACACGATGGTGTCGCGGCCGGGGAAGGGCGCGCCCGAGTCGATCACCGTCGGCACCGCGATCGCGATCGCGAGGGAGATCGCGCCGCGGAACCCCGACAGCCCCGAGACGATCCGGGCGCGCCAGCCGACCCGCAGGGCCCGCTGCTGCGGGCGCCGGTCCAGGAGCCGGATGAAGAACACCGACACGAACAGGAACGCGATCCGCACCGCGACCAGGACCGCCGAGACTGCGACGACCATGCCGAGCGCGTGGAGCAGGTCGGCGCCGACCATGCCGCGCACGGCCGACTGCGACTCGATGCCGATGAGGACGAACAGGGCGCCGTTGAGCAGGAACGTCACGAAGCCCCAGGTCGCGAAGATCTGGCGCCGCGCGGGAGCGGAGCCGTAGACGGGACTGGTCTGGCTGACGATGAGCCCGGCCGCGACCGCCGCGAGCACCCCGGAGGCGTGGATCAGCTCGGCGAGCAGGTACCCGGTGAAGGGGATCAGGAAGAAGATCGTCGAGGCCGCGAGCGTGTCGGTCGTGTGGCGCCGCAGGTAGACCCAGACGAGCGCGGCCAGGACGCCCGCGGCGATCCCGCCGCCGTAGGACACCAGCAGCTCCCAGCCGATGTGGGCGACGCTCAAATGCTCGCCTCCGACGACGACGCCCACGGCGAGGCCGAAGACGACCAGCGCGGTGCCGTCGTTGACCAGGGACTCGGCACGCAGGATCATGATCTGGCGCCGCGGCAGGAAGCGGGCGACGACGTTGACGGCCGTCGCGTCGGTCGGCGCGAGGGCCGCGCCGAGCACCCACGCCGGGCCCCACGGGAGGCCGAAGGCGTGCGCGGTGGCGGCGACGGCCGCGGCCGTGGCGACCACGAGCAGGGTGCTGGTCAGGAAGATCGCGCGCCGGTAGCGGCGGATCTCGCGCAGCGAGGTGTTGAACGCCTCCCACCACAGCAGCGCGGGCAGGAACAGGAGCAGGACGACTTCGGAGGGGAGCTCCAGGGCGCCGAAGGCGGGGATGAGGCCGAGGAGGACGCCGGCGGCGAGTTGCAGCACGGGCGCGGCGATCCCGGTGCGCTGCGCGCCGATGCGGCAGGCGACCAGGGCCGCGCCGATCACGACGATGAGTTCCAGACCCAGCATGAGCCGTATCCTTCCGCAGGTTCGAGAGGTACGGGCATATTCTCACGCCGACCCGTATCTTTGACCCCGCTGCCGAGACGACCGGAGGACATGCGGACATGAGCGACGCGATCACCGAACTGGAGCGCCAGGAAAGCGACCTGGTCTTCCCCTCGTTCGACCACGATGACGCGTGGAGGCTGGGCTCGCGCATCGCGCAGATCGCGCGGGAGGCCGGGCATCCGGTCGGCATCGACATCCGCCGCCCCGGCCTGATCCTGTTCCGCGCGGCGCTGCCGGGAAGCACCCCGGACCAGGAGTCGTGGATCGCGCGCAAGGCCGCGGTGGTCCTGCGCAAGGAGTCGAGCAGCGCGCTCGTGAAGATGCAGCTGGACGCCAAGGGCGTCTCCCCCGCGGACGCCGGGCTCGACCCGGTCGAGTACGCGGTGACCGGCGGGTCGTTCCCGATCCGGGTGGAGGGCGTCGGCGTGGTCGCGGCCGCGACGGCCTCGGGCCTGTCCTCGCTCGACGACCACGCGCTCATCGTCGAGGGCATCCGCGCCCACCTGGCCGAGCACGCCTAGGACCAGTAACCAGGATCAACCGCCCCTAACCGGGCGGTTTTTTCTTGCGTTCAATCAAGAAATTAAGAAACTCAAGATTCTTGAGTTGACTTCTTGATTTTCTCAAGTTACAAATGAAGGACGAACATCGTCGAGGGAGAAGGGGCCGGGATGGACTGGCAGGAGCTGACCGACCTGACGCGCGGGCAGGAGTTCAAGGTCGAGCGGGTCCGGCTCGTGGAGAGCGGGATCGCGGTCGAAGGCGAGTTCGAGCCGCCGCAGCTGGCGCAGCTCAGCGCCGACGACCAGGTGTTCGTCGCCGCGTTCGTCAGGTCGCACGGCTCGATCAAGGAGATGGAGCGGATCTTCGGGGTCAGCTACCCCACGGTCAAAGCCCGTCTCAACCGGATCGCCGGGCACCTCGACTTCGTCGACACCGACCCCGCCCCGACCGGCGCCGACGTCATCGAGCGGCTGCGCCAAGGGGACATCAGCGTCGACGAGGCGCTGGCGGAACTGGAGAGGTCCCGATGATCCCCCAACTGGTGACGGCGCGCTGGCGCCGCAAGGACGGCCGCTACCGGCGGCTGTTCCTCCCCGTGGTCCCGATCGTCCTGCTGCTGTCGCCGCTGCTGCTGCTCGCGGTCATCGGCGGGATCATCGCGTGCCTGATGTTCGACCTGCCGCCCTTCAAAACACTCGCCGGCGTGGGGCGCATCTTCTGGGCGCTGCCGGGCGCCCGCTTCGAGATCGAGCAGGGCCGCACGGCTGTGCTCGTCTCCGTCAGATGAAAAGGAAACCGGGAACCGTGAACGAACAGCGACGCCAGATCCTCCAGATGCTGGCCGAAGGCAAGATCACCACCGACGAGGCCGAGCGCCTCCTGACCGCCGTCGAGGCCGAGGAGCCCGAGGCGGCCGTGCCGGCCCGCACCAAGGGTAGGCCCAAGTTCCTGCGCCTGGTCGTGGACGCCAACGACGAGTACAGCGGCGAGACCAAGGTCAACATCCGGGTGCCGCTCAAGCTGCTGCGCGCCGGGGTCAAGCTCGCGGTCTTCGTGCCGCCGCAGGCACTGGAGCGGGCCAACCAGGAGCTCCACAAGCAGGGCGTGGCGATCGACCTGACCGAGATCAAGCCGAACCAGCTCGAAGACCTGGTCGACGCCCTCGACGAGCTCACCCTGGACGTCGACCAGACCGACACCAAGGTGCGCATCTTCTGCGAGTAGCGGTCGTGATCGACCTCGGCCTGCTGCTCGCCCTCTTTCCACCGCCGAATCGAGGAGCCATGAACACCCCTGTGCCACCGGCCATTCAGATCAAGGGCGTCCAGAAGTCCTACAAGGACCTGCACGTGCTCAAGGGAGTCGACTTCGACGTCGCCCGCGGCAGCATCTTCGCGCTGCTGGGGTCCAACGGCGCCGGCAAGACCACCCTCGTGCGGATCCTGTCCACCCTGCTCAAACCGGACGGGGGCACGGCGAGCGTCAACGGCTTCGACGTCGCCTCCGAGCCGGAGCGGGTCCGCGAGTCCATCAGCCTCACCGGGCAGTTCGCCGCGGTCGACGAGGTCCTCACCGGCCGCGAGAACCTGGTCATGATCGCCAGGCTCCGGCAGGCCAAGGGACCCAAGCAGATCGCCGACGCGCTGCTGGAGCGGTTCGGCCTCGCCGACGCCGGCGGGCGGCGCGTCGCGACCTACTCCGGCGGGATGCGCCGCCGCCTGGACATCGCCATGAGCCTCATCGGCGAACCGCCGGTGATCTTCCTCGACGAGCCAACCACCGGGCTCGACCCCGAGGCCCGCATCGAGGTCTGGAACGTGATCCAGGACCTCGCCGACTCCGGGACCACGGTCCTGCTGACCACGCAGTACCTCGACGAGGCGGAGAAGCTCGCCGACCGCATCGCAATCCTGCACCAGGGCACCATCATCGTGTCCGGGACGCTCGCCGAGCTGCGGGCCCTGCTGCCTTCGGCGACGGTCGAGTACGTGGAGCGGCAGCCGACCCTCGAAGAGGTCTTCCTCGCCGTCGTCGGCGACAAGTCCCCCGCGAACGACGAGGAGGCGCGGTCATGAGCGCGCACACCCTGAGCAACACCAACGTCCTGCTGGGGCGCTCGATGCGCCACATCACCCGCAGCCTGGACACCATCATCACCGTGACGCTCACGCCGATCGCGATGATGCTGCTGTTCGTGTACGTGCTCGGCGGGGCGATCGAGGCCGGGACCGACAACTACGTCAACTACCTGATGCCCGGAATCCTGATCATGGCGATCGCCAGCGGCATCGCGTACACGTCGTTCCGGTTGTACGGGGACCTCCAGAGCGGGATCTTCGAGCGTTTCCACTCCATGCCGATCGCGAGGTCGGCGGTGCTGTGGGCGCACGTCATGACCTCGGTCGTGTCCAACCTGCTGTCGCTGGTCATCATCTTCGGGGTGGGCCTGCTCATGGGCTTCCACTCCTCGGCGGGATTCCTCGACTGGCTCGCGGTCGCGGGCATCCTGGTGCTGTTCACGCTGGCGCTGACGTGGGTCGCGATCATCGCAGGCCTGCTGGCGTCCACTCCGGACGGTGCGGGGGCGTTCGCGTACCCGCTGATCTTCCTGCCGTTCATCTCCTCGGCGTTCGTCCCGACCGACACGATGCCCGGACCGGTGCGCGCCTTCGCCGAGCACCAGCCGGTCACCTCGATCGTCAACACCATCCGGGCGCTGTACGACCAGCGGCCGGTCAACGACGACATCTGGATCGCCCTCGCCTGGTGCACGGGCGTCCTCATCGCCGCCTACGCCGTCGCAATGGTCGTCTACCACAAGAAGATCGCTTGATCCGCAAGGGAAACCAGGGCGGGCCGGCCCCTGGACTGGGGCCGGCCCGCGATGCGTCCGGGGCTAGCGGAGCCCGTAGGAGCGGATGGTGGAGTGGGCGACGGTGTTGCCCGCGTCGTCGGCGGCGGTGAAGCGGATCGAGACGAACTCGGCGCCCGCGGGGTGGACGAGTTCGGCGGTGGAGGTGTTCCCGTCGCGGTCGATCGGGACGGGGGTCCAGGTCGCGCCGTCGTCGTAGGAGACCTCGAAGGTCATGGCCGTGCAGGTCTGCTGCTCGGCGCCGGGCTGGGTGGCGAACGCCAGCGTGACCTGCTGGGGCGCATCGGCGTCGGCGAAGCCGTTCTCGATGCCCTCGGCGTCGAAGTCCACGACGGACACCGGGAGGACGGTGTCTTCGGTGCCCGGTGCGGTCGCGAAGGACCACTCGGCGGTCGAGTCGGTGCCGAGGACCGTCCACGGGACGTCGCGGTGCGACTCGGCGTACAGGTCGTAGCGGCCGGCCGGGACCAGGGCGAGCTCGGTCGCCATCTCACCGCCGTACTCGGACTTCGCTATCCCGAGCCCGTTCTGGGAGAGGACGGTCTGGCCCGGGGTCTCGTAGTTGTTGACCGCCTCGTCGGGCGAGCCGCTTGAGTGCATCGACGGGTTGGTCAGCAGCAGGTCTGCGTCCTCCCAGCGGTAGAAGCGCGGCACGAAGTACGCGGCTCCCGCGAGGTCGAGCCCCACCGTGACCGGCCCCTGGTTCCAGCCGGTCTCGGTGGTCGAGCCCCCTTTCAGGACGCCGCTGTGGTGCATGACGTCGGCCCGCTGCCCGTCCTCGGAGTCGAGGCCGAGGATGCCGAGGTGGCTCCAGCTGAGGTCCGGTCCGGCCGAGTAGAACTCGGTGCGCGTCGAAGGCAGGTCGACGTAGCCGCTGTCCATGTAGCCCGACATCGAGTAGACGGAGTGGACGGCGAGGTTGACCCGGTACATCCGGGCGTCGACGCCGAGGCTGTCGTAGTCCATCTCGACGCGGGCCAGGTCCTCGTCGCGGACGCGGAAGGCCGGATCGGCGGGGATGCCGTCGGTGTGCTGGCCGTAGAGGCTGTAGCTGTAGGGCTCGGCGGACCCTTCGGGACTCGTCAGCTCGTCGCGCAGGTTGAAGCCGACGTCCCTTCCGGTGGTGTCCCAGTCGGTCGGGACCACGGAGATCGCCCAGTCGCCGTCGGTCATCAGGCCGCCCTGGACGCCGTCCCGGGTGCCCGGCAGGTAGCTGAAGGCGGAGAACTCGCGCCACTGCGTCTCGGCCTCGCGGTCGGTGTCGAAGCCGACCGGGGTCGCGGCGGCGCCGTCGAAGACGATCGGCTCGGCGGCGGCGTCGACGCGGACGTCGAGGACTCCGGCGACGGTCTCCTGCGTCGCGAACCGGTCCATCGAGGGCACCATCTGGTAGTGCCCGGGCGCGAGTTCGAGGGTGCCGGTGCCGCCGTCGAAGATCTCGGAGTTGTACTCCCCCGTGTCGACGTCGATCCAGCGCAGGAAGGTCGCGTCGGGCGCGGTGCCGTCCGGCCACAGGCCGGTGAAGTCGACCTGGATGAGCGCCGGTTCGCCGCCCTGCGGCGCGGTCTCGGTTTGAAGGAGTTCGGCCGCTTCGGGGTCGCCCGCGTCGGTGATCCCGAGGCGCGCCAGCGCGTCGATGTTGAACTGCTCCAGGGAGAGTCCGCCGTCGGCGAGCGCGGCGAGGGCGTCGACGGGGACGATGAGCCGGTCGCCGTCGGGTTCCTGTGCGGTGTGGAACGCCGCGGTGCCGTCGGCGGGTTCGGTGCGGTAGGAGCCGTCGGCGGTCAGGTGGACCAGGTCGCCGGTGGGGAGGGTGATCGCGTCCAGTTGCGAGTGCCCCGGGTCGTCCCGCGGTTCGGCCGGTGGTTCGGCCTGGACGGGGTTCGCGGCCGCGGCCAGTCCGATCGCCGCTAGGACGGCCAGTGAGTGCCGTTTCGACATGGCGTCTCCAGTTCGCTTCGGGGGCAACGAATTTCGTGCCCGCCACAAAGGCGCTGCCTACGCGGTATCCGGTTGCGTCGGGGACGGGACGGGTTCGCGGCGCCGGTGGGTCGCCCGGGTGCGGCGGGTCTGGGGTACGTTCGCTCAGGTGAGCGTGACTTCCGTATCCGAGGTGGCCCGGTGGTTCGGGGAGGCCGAGGCGGTCGTGGTCCTGACCGGGGCCGGGATCTCCACCGAGTCGGGCATCCCGGACTTCCGCGGGCCGCAGGGGGTCTGGACGAGGAACCCGGCGGCCCAGCACCTGTTCACGTTCGAGAACTACGTGGCCGATCCCGAGGTGCGGCGGCAGGCGTGGGCGGCGCGGCTGGCGAGTCCGGTGTGGACGGCCGAGCCGAACGCGGGGCACCGGGCGCTGGCCGAATTCGAGCGGACGGGGCGGCTGCGGGCGGTCCTGACGCAGAACATCGACGGGCTGCACCAGGCGGCGGGTTCGTCGGCGGGGCTCGTGGTCGAGCTGCACGGCACTGCGCGGGAGACGGCGTGCCTGGAGTGCGGGGACCGGCTGCCGATGGCCGAGGTGCTGCCGCGGATCGAAACGGGAGAAGCGGATCCGGCCTGCCTGGAGTGCGGCGGGATCTTGAAGTCTGCGACGATCTCGTTCGGGCAGCAGCTGGATGCGGACGTGATCGAGGCGGCGGTTGCGGCGACGCGGGGGGCGGACCTGTTCGTCGCGATCGGGACCTCGCTCGGCGTCTACCCGGCGGCGGGCCTGTGCGACTACGCGGTGGCCCGCGGGACGCGCCTGGTCGTGGTCAATGCGGAGCCGACCCCGTACGACGGTGACGCCGCCGCGGTGCTGCGCGAGCCGATCGGCGAGGTGCTGCCGCGTCTGGTCGCGGCCGGGGCCCGTTAGGAGGGGTCCTCGCCGCGGGCGCGGAGGGTCGCGTAGATCCTGGTGTTGCGGTAGGCGGTGAAGGTGCCGTCCTGCGGGTTCGCGGTGTGGGCGATGAGGTCGCAGGCCTCTTGGAAGCGGTCGAGGGCCTCGTCGAGGCGGTCCTGGCGGAACAGGGCGGTGCCGAGTTCGTACATGGTGCGGTGCCGCAGTTTGGCGAGGTGCCTGCCGTCCTCGCTGCCGCCGTTCGCGGTTCGTTGCAGGGATTCGCGGAGGACGGCTTCGGCGTCGCGGGCTCTGCCGGAGGCGAGCTGGCACTGGGCGGTGCCGACGTCGAGGAACCCGGTCTCCCAGGGGTCGGATTCGCGACGGGCGCGTTTGCGGGCCTCCTCCAGCAGCGGCAGGGCCTGCTCGAATTCACCGGCCTCCACGAGGGAGGCGCCGGTGAGCTGGGCGAAGACGGTCTGCTCGTCCTCGTCGAGGCCGAGGCGGGTGCGGTCGCGGACGAGTTCAGCGGCGGTGTCCTTGAAGCGGCGGTGGGAGCCGGCCCGGCGGTGGAGTTCGGCGAGGTCCTGTGCGGCGAAGACGTAGTCGATGCCGCCTTCGTCGCGGAGGCTCTCGGCGAGGTCTTGGGCGCGTTGTATCTTCCGCTGGGCGCGGGGGCCGCCGATGGGGCGCTCCTGGGACTGGATGCGGCGCAGTTCGTAGACGACGAGGGCGTCGGGGCCGTAGACGACGGCGGCTTCGCGGACGATGGAGCCGAGGCGGTCGCGCAGGCGCTTGGGGTCGGTGCCGGCCTCGTGGAGGGCCTGGGCGCAGCGGAGGCGGACGTCGGTGAGGAGCGGGTCGAGGCGGGAGAGGTGGGCTTCGGCGGTGTCGAGGGCCCGGCCCGCGAGCTTGGCGCGGCGGCGGGGGGCGAGGTCGTCGCCGTGCAGGTCGTCGTCGCCGACGAACACCTTCAGGTGCGCGGTCTTCAACGCGTAGCGCTCCTGCTCAGACATCCCGTACACCGCTCGGCCTCCCACTCGCCCGGGCTACCAAGGTAGCGCCTGGGGCGGGGACCGGTCCCCTCGATATCCGGGGACGGGACCGGCCGCGCCCGTCGGGGCGCGGCCGGTGTCGTCGGGTCGGGTCAGGGTCGGGCGGGTTCGCCGACCGGGACCGCTTGCGGGGCAATGCGGTCGGTCTGCCGGTCGAGGGCGCCGGACCAGGCGGTCACCGCGAACGCGAGTGCGGCCATGACTGCGCCGACCCACAGCGGCGAGGTGTAGCCCAGGCCCGCGCCGATGGTGAGGCCGCCGGCGTAGGCGCCGATGGAGATGCCCAGGTTCGCGCCTGAGGACGCGATCGCGGAGGCGAGGGTCGGGGCGCCCGCGGCCTTGTCGATGGCGCGGGTCATGAAGCCGGGGACGGTGGCGAAGCCGGCGCCGCCCAGGAGCATGAGCGTGACGGCGGCGGCGATCTGGAAGTGCGCGGTGAACGTGAAGGCCACCAGGACGACCGCGAGCAGGGCCGTCGTCACCAGCAGGGTCGGGACCTGGGCCCGGTCGGCGAAGCGGCCGCCCAGGAGGTTGCCGATGACCAGGCCCACGCCGAAGAGGACGAGCAGGCCGGTGAGGGAGCCGGACGAGTACCCGGCGACCTCGGTCATCAGCGGCGCGACGTAGCTGTAGCCGGCGAACAGGGCGCCGATGCTCAGGCCCGCGATGGCGACGGCGAGCCAGACCTGGAGGCGCTTGAACTCGGCGAGCTCGCGGCGCAGGCTCGACTCCGCCGGGCGCGGCTGCTTGGGCACCAGGAAGAGGATGCCGAGCAGGCTGACCAGGCCGAAGGCGGTGATCATCCAGAAGGTCGCGCGCCAGCCGTAGCCCTGGCCGACCCAGGTCCCGAGCGGGGAGCCGACCACGTTGGCGACCGTCAGGCCGGTGAAGACCATGGAGATCGCGCGGGACCGCTTCGACTCGTCGACGAGGTCGGCGGCGACGACCGAGGCGACGCCGAAGAAGGCGCCGTGGCAGACGGCGGCCACGATGCGGCCGGTCATCAGGAGGCCGTAGGTCTCGGCGACGGCCGCGATGAGGTTGCCCGCGATGAACAGCAGCATCAGGATGACGAGCATGTTCTTGCGCGGCAGGCGGGTTCCCGCGGCGGTGGCGATCGGGCCGCCGACCACGACGCCGAGCGCGTATCCGGAGATGAGCAGCCCCGCGGTCGGCAGGCTCACCCCCATCTCGTCGCCGATCTCGGGCAGCAGGCCCGAGACCACGAATTCTGTGGTGCCGATACCGAACGCACTGATCATCAGCGCGAAGAGTGCAAGAGGCATGGCCCTCCGGACTCCTTCTGTTGGAATGCATGGACTGTCAACGGGCGGCGGCCGAAGCCTCCCGGTGCGGACGGCGCGGACCGCGCCCCGAAGCAATTCTATGCATACGCATAAGACGTCCATGCATGAGTTGCAAGAGCAAGTTATGGAGGTGCATGATAAAGTTCATTGCAGCGCCGTTACGCGGCCGAGCCCAGGAGGTCGACGACATGCCACTTGTCACCACGGTGAGTCCGCGCATCCAGCTCCCGTCCGCCCTTGAGCGGCACTGGCAGTCGATGCGGATCCTGCAAGGCCAGGTCGACGACGCGGCCGGCCGCGCCCTCGGCGCCGAGCACGGCCTCTCGCTCTCGGAGTACACGGCCCTGGCCGCGCTCCACTACTCCGACGACGACGGGCACCTGCGCCAGCAGATCCTCGCCGACGCCATCCCGCTCAACCAGAGCTCGCTCAGCCGCCTCGTCGGGCGCCTGGAGAAGCTGGGCCTGACCGAGCGGTACGTGTGCCCCAACGACCGCCGCGGCGTCTACACCCAGATCACCGACGCCGGCAGGGCCAAAGTGGAGGAAGCGCGCCCGACCTACCTCAGGGTCCTGCGCGAGCACCTGGGCGAAGCGGCGGAGGCGGACTCCATCGCGGTCGTGCAGCCGCTCGGCAGGACCCTCGAAGCCGAGTCCTAGACGTCGGTCGCGATGCGCCCCAGGAGGTCTCCGGGGGCGGCGACCGTGAGGTCGACTTCGCCGGCCGCGGCTCCCAGGCCTGGTCCGGCCACACCTGAGACGCGCGCGCCCGCCGCGCGGGCGGCGCGCACCCCGACTTCGGCGTCCTCGACCACCAGGCAGTCCTCCGGCGGGACGCCCAGGCGCCGCGCGGCCTTCAGGTAGCCCTCCGGGTCGGGCTTGCCCCTGGTGACGTCGTCGGCGGTGACCAGGACGTCCGGGACCCGGAAACCGGTGGCGCGCAACCGGACCGTCGCGGTCGGGCGGCTCCCGGAGGTCACGATCGCCCACGGCAGCCCGCGGGCCGACAGCTCCTCGGTGAGGGCCACGGCCCCCGCGCAGGCGCGCACGCCCGCGAGGTCGGCGGCCTGGACGCGTTCGAGCTCGGCGCCTTCGGAGGCGGCGTCGAGGTGCGGGGTCAGCAGCCGCACGGTCTCGTAGGCGCGGCGGCCCGGCAGCAGCGGGACGACATCGTCCCAGGCCAGCTCGCTACAGCAGGCCGAGCGCCTCGTGCTGGGAGACCGCACCGGTGGTCTCCAGCTGGCGGACCGCGTTCTCCAGGAAGAGCACGCCGTACAGGTAGTGGCCCTGCGCGAGGTCGATCGGGCTCAGGGCCTCCTCGTCGTCCTCGCCGGTGCGCTTCTTGATGTCCGACAGTCGGCACGCCGCCTCGCCGAGCAGGTGGAAGGCGTGGCCGAGCAGGTACCTGGACTCCCAGCCGGGGTCGTCCTCGGTCATCTCCCGGAACGGCTCCAGCGACCGCATGAGCGGCAGCAGCCCGTGCGCGGCGGCGAGGTAGGACGCGATGGCGGCGGCGATCGCGTCCCGCAGGCGCGCGTCGAGGTCGATGCCGCGGCGCTCGGCGCGGTCGACGGCGGCCGCCTTGATGTCGCGGAACGCGTCGGTCGCGAACACGTAGTGGCCCGAGATGAGGGCCCGGTCGGTGTCGGTGGCCCGGGTGCCCGGGCGCATCCACTTCTCCCACGAGCGGGACTCGTAGGACAGGGCCAGGAACCGCTCCAGCTGGACGTTGAGCCCCAGCTCCCGCAGCAGCGCGGCCAGCGCCCGGCTCTCCACGACCCCGAACTCCGGGGCCACGTTCAGCGCGTCGACGCCGGCGCGCTCCAGGTGGCCCAGCTGCTCGCGGGTGAGGTAGTCGCAGTTGTGGGCCTTGAGCGCGACGCCGTGGCGGCGGGTGACGGCGGCCAGTTCGCGGACCGTGGAGGAGACGGCGAACGGGGCGATGCCGAGCGCGCCGACGTTGACGGTCTCCAGGACCTTGGTGCCGGTCTGGACCACGATGAACACGGGGTCGGGGAGCCCGGCTCCGCGCAGCCGCGCGAGGGCGGCGCCGACCTGCTCGTCGAACTCGGCCGGGTCGTTGGTGTCCGAGCCCTGGTCCTCGAAGCCGATCTCGAACATCGGCTCGACTCCGATGGAGCGGGCGAACTCGACGGCGCCGGCGTACAGCTCGACGGCGCGGTCGATGGCGGCCTCGACGGGGGCGGTGCCGTCCAGGTCGACGGAGGTGTCGACGTGGAGCAGGTCGAAGCCCTGCCGGATGTCCTCCTCATAGGACCGGGCGGCGGACTTGACGGCCTCGCTGAGGCTGTAAAACTCCTCAGTGGAGTAGTGGATGCTACCGTCAGACCAACCGGTTGGCTAGGGCTTGTCGGTGATCGGACTCCCGCCCGGAACGCGCTTCGGGCCGGGTCCCTTGCGCTGCAAGGGACCCGGCCCGAAGCCGTGGTGGAGGCTAGATGAACCGCCACAGGTGGTCGTTGGTCCCGTTGTCGTCCCACAGGACGACCTGGGCGCCCGAGGCGGTGGAGGCGCCCGAGACGCCGAGGACGCGGCCGCCGTTGGCGCACTGGATGCGGAAGGCGTTGCCGCTCCCCCAGCGCAGGCGCCAGCGGTGGTCCGCGGTGCCGTTGTCGTCCCACTGAACGATGCGGGCGCCGTTGGCGTTGGCGGCGTTCTCGACGCCGAGGACCTTGGCGCTGTTGGCGTTGCGGAGCCGGAAGTAGCCGCCGGTGTCGAGGACGGCGGTCCACAGGTGGTCGGCGGTGCCGGAGTCGGCCCACTGGATCGCGAGGCCGCCGTTGGCGGTCGACATGTTCTGGACCCCGATGACCAGGCCGCTGTTGACGTTCTGGATGCGGCGGGACCCGACGGGGACGAAGCGCCAGCGGTTGTCGGCGGTGCCGTCGTCGGGGGCCTGGACGGCCTGGGCCCCGGCCGCCGTCGCGGCGCCCAGGATCCCGAGGAGCTTGGCGCTGTGGGAGTTGCGGAGCTTGTGGGTGCCGTCGCCCTGGTCGACGGGGGTCCACAGGTGGTCGGCGGTGCCGTTGTCGGCCCACTGGAGGGCCGGGGCGTTGTCGGCGGTGGACATGTTCTGCACGCCGAGGACCTTGCCGCTGTTGCGGTTGCGCAGCTTCAGGGCGGTGCCGGAGGCCAGGAGCTCCCAGTAGTGGTCGGCGGTCCCGGTGTCGTTCCACTGGATCGCGAGGCCGCCGTCGGCCGTGGACATGTCCTGGACGCCGAGGACCAGGTTCGAGTTGGCGTTGTACAGCTTGTAGGCGGGGGTGTCGGTGCTCCCGCCGCCGCCGGTGTTCCAGTAGACGGTGTAGTTGTGGCCGTGGGCGTCGAAGAACGGGCCGAGGTTCACGTTGGCGCCGTTCGCGGTCGCGGTGAACGCGAGCGAGGAGGTGCTGGTGCGCTGGATCGACTCGGTCTCCAGGGCCGGGAGGGCGCTCAGGGTGGTGGAGCCGTAGTTGCCGGACAGGACCGTGGGGCCGAAGACGGCCGCCCCGACGCCGTCGTTGTCGTTGGCGGGCTCGATGACCAGGCGCATCGGGAGCCTGAGGGTCACGGTGTCGCCGGAGGTCCACGAGCGGGTGAGGGTCGCGTAGGTGCCGGGGGTGGTGTCGATGCTCTGGGCGGTGCCGTTGACGCTCACCGTCGCCCCCTGCGTCCACGAGGGGATGCGCAGGCGCATCGTCCAGGAGCCCGAGACGGAGCCGGTGACCGTGAGGGTGGTGGTGTCGCCGACGGGGTAGGTCGTGGACTGGGCGACGGTGACGCCGCGCTCGGACCAGGTGAGGGTCGAGGGCGTGTACAGGTTCACGAACAACGTTGTGCCCGAGTAGAAGTACACGGAGTCCATGAGCTTGGTGAACGTCTCGACGCCGGTCCCCTGGCAGCACCAGAACGAGTTGTAGTCGGTGGACCAGGTGCCGCCGCCCCAGGCGGGGCCGACGCCGCGGCGCCCGCCCGCGTTCAGGGGCGTGAAGTACGTGATGTGCCCGTGGGCGCTGCCGGGGTCCTGCCAGCCGATGAGGTGGTTGAGGAGGGCGCGCTCGTAGAAGTCGAAGTAGGAGGCGTCCTCGGGGTCCATCTGCCACAGCTCGCGGGTGAGCTTGAGCATGTTGTAGGAGTTGCAGCCCTCGCACGTGTCGGTGTCGAGGTACGCCGCGATCGCGTTGGCCGGCCGGAAGTGCTCGGCCTCGGAGTTGCCGCCGATGACGTAGGTGTGCGCGCCGGTGACGATGGACCAGAAGTTGTCGGCGATGTTGCGGTAGCGGGTGGTGCCGGTGGCCTTGTACTCGCGGGCGGCGCCGATCGCCTTGGGCACCTGCGTGTTCGCGTGCAGGCCGTTGAGCGCGTCGGTGCCGTTCGCGAGCGGGTCGAAGACGGCCGCGTGGTCGAAGCGCTGGGCCGCGGTGAGCCAGCGCGCGGTGCCCGTCTGCTGGTAGAGGTCGGTGAGGACGGCGTTCATGCCGCCGAACTCGGTGCGCAGGACGGTCTGCATCTGGCTGGAGGTGAGGCGGGCGGTGCGGGTGTCGACCCAGCCGGCGAAGGCGAGGAGGACGTCGCGGGCCTGCGTGTTCTCGTTGAGCCGCCAGACGTCGAGGAGTCCGGCGAGGGTCTTGTGGATCGCGTAGTAGGGCACGTTGCCGTTGCTGAGGGTGCCGTTCTCAAGGGCGGTGAAGTCGGATTCGGGGAAGCCGCAGAGGTATCCGGCGGCGAAGCCGGCGGTGCCGTTGTTGTTCTGGCACTTGGCGAGTTCGGCGACCATGGTGTTGGCCTTGTCGCGGGAGGTGGTGTCGCCGAGGACGGCCCAGGCCTGGGCCCAGGCGGTGAGGAAGTGGCCCTGGGAGTGGGTGCGGAACGGGAACGTGGGGGCCTCCCAGCCGCCGAGCGCAGCGGCGCCGCCGGTGGAGAGGCCGTGGTTGGCGCGGAAGTTGTAGAGGAGCCGGTTGACGTCGACGTCCCGCAGGTACGAGAGGGTGCGGTTCTGGTTGTCGAGCCAGCGTCCCGCGTTCAGTCGGACGCGGCCGAGGGCGAAGGGCTGGGCGAGGTTGCCGATGTCGGTGCGGACGGGCGCGACGGCGCCGTGAGCGGTGCCGGGTGCGGTCACGGCGGTCGCGACGGCGGCCGCACCTGCGACTTGGAAGAGCCGGCGGCGGCTCAGGGGTGATGACGGCATAGGATGCTCCTAACTGGAGTATGTGCACGATCACATCGATACTAATATATTTATCGATAACATCCCTGTCAACCTGCCCGCACCTGGATTTGTTGTCGTCATTGACAAATGGGTGCCGCGGTGATTAACCTGCGGTTGTACCCTGCGGCGAGGGTTCGTGGCAATGAAGCTTAGAGGGGAACGGATGATCGAGACGACTGCCATCCGCGACGACCAGGGCGCCCTGCTGGTCTCCACGGCCGAGGTCGCGACCCCCAGATCGGCGAACTACGCCGACCTGCTCGCGGAACTGCTGGGGCGCAAGGTGCCCGTGGAGCCGCTGCCCGGCGGCTACCGGCTCGACTTCGGGATCGGCGAGGGCCTGCTCAACTTCGGCCCGGAGTCCTTGTCGCTCCTGGTGATCGCCGACGACGGCGCGTCCCTGAGCAATCTCCGCGACGCCCTCGCCGTCCACCTCGAACGCCTCGGCCACCGCGACAACCTCCGCGTCGTCTGGCGCTAGAGGATCAGCAGGACCGCGCCGACCGCCGTCATCGCGAGCGTCGCGATCTCGAACTGGCGCTGCGCGACCCGCTTGACGACCGCCCGGCCCGCCAGCGCGCCGACCGCCACGGCCGGCAGGAGGCAGGCGGCCAGGAGGGCCGTCGACCAGTCGATGATGCCCAGGCCCACGCTGAAGGGGACCTTGAACAGGTTGACGGCCAGGAAGAACCAGGCCATCGTCCCCAGGAACTGGAGCTTCGAGAAGCCCGCCAGGAACAGGTACAGGACCATGACCGGCCCGGCGGCGTTGGCGAGCATCGTGGCCGCGCCCGCGGCGGTGCCGGTCGCGGCCGAGGCGCCGTGGCGCAGCAGCGGCGGCAGGTCGGGGGCCGAGTCCTTGTCGCGGCGCGTGTACTTCATGGCCAGTTGCAGGCCGAGCAGGACCAGGAGGATCGCGCCGATGAGCGGGCGCACGACCGCGTCGTCCACCGCGTCGAGGACTAGGGCCCCGGCGAGGACGCCGAGCACCGTCCACGGCGCGAGGCGGGCGAGGATGCGCCACTCGACGTGGCGGGAGTAGTAGCGGACCGCGAACAGGTCGCCGAGGATGAGGCACAGGAGCATCGCCCCGGTCGACTCCTTCGCGGGCATCACGGCCGCGAACAGGACGATCGCGATCGAGGAGGTCCCGCTGATCCCGGCCTTCGCGAAGCCGACGCACAGGGCCCCGAGCGCCAGCGCGCCCCAGGCGAGGACGTCGGTCGGTAGGGCGGTCATGGTTCCGAATCCTCGCATGTGCGATCATCCGGCCACCGCGAGAAAGGGACCGCATGACATTGACCACCTGGTACTTCGAGATGCGCGACCGCGCGGACCTGGCGCCGGCGAAGGCCCCGGCCGAGGACGTGGCACTCGTGCGCTCCGAGATCCCGAGCACCGAGTTCAGCCGGTTCCTGTACACGGCGGTGGGCGGCCGGTGGAACTGGACCGACCGCCTCGTCTGGACCGAGGAGCAGTGGCGCGCCTACCTGGAGCGGCCCGGGGTCGAGACGTGGGTGGGGTACGTGCGCGGCACGCCCGTGGGGTTCGCCGAACTGGACGGGAGCGCGGCGGGCGAGGTGGAGCTGGCGTACTTCGGGCTGCTCCCGGCGTTCATCGGCCGCGGTCTCGGCGGGCACCTGCTGTCGGAGGGGATCGCACGGGCCTGGACGCTGGCCGAGCGCTGGCCGGGTCTCGTTGCGCCCCGGCGGGTGTGGGGGCACACCTGCACCGACGACTCCCCCGTGGCGCTGGGGAACTACGAGAAGCGCGGGTTCACGGTGTACCGGACCGAGGAGACCTGAGCGGTGCCCCGCTGCAACTCGCGGGGCACCGGTGCGTTTTAGGCGCAGGTCCAGGTGGCGGCGCGGAAGAGCGGCAGGCCGGACGAGTTCGAGCCGGTGCCGACCTTGCCGGCCAGGAACGTGCCGGACTCGTCGATCGCCTCGGCGATGTCGTAGCCGGTGGCGTTGTATCCGGGCAGGACGGTGACGGCGCCCGCGGCGGTCTCGTAGGCGGCGTCCGAGCCGTTGTTGCCTGCGATGGTCCCGGCGCCGTTGACGTCGGAGGCGAGCGGCAGCGCGATCTGCTCGTAGGTGCCGGGGGCGGTGAGGTCCCAGCGCAGGCCGCCGGCGAGTTCGCCGATGCCGCTGACGTAGCCGACGGCGGTGGCGCCGTCGACGGCGGTGGCGACGAGGGTGTCCTCTTCGCCGGTGGCCGGGCCGGTCAGCTCCTCGTAGGTTCCGTCGGGGTGCCAGACGTAGGGCTTCTGCACGAAGCCGACGACGGCGAAGCCGAGGATGGTGCCGTCGTCGTCGATCGCGGTGGCCGAGGAGTAGTCGGCGCCGGCGGGGACGGGGAGTGCGACCGGGGTGGTCGAGCCGGCCGGCCAGTACACCGCGGCGCTGTCGCTGGCGGGGCCGGTGTTGCCGACGATGACGCCGGACTCGTTGACGTCGACGGCAAGGCCCGAGCCGGTCGAGAGGCGGGTCTGGACGCCGGCCTTCCAGGAGTAGGCGATGTTGCCCGCGGTGTCGGTGCCGCGGCCCACGGCCAGGCCCGCGTTGTTCACGTCGTAGAGGCGGTCGCCGGTTCCGGGGAGGTTGACCTCGGTCGTCGAGCCGTTGATGCGGACGAACGCGCGGGTGGTGTTGGAGGTCGCGGCGGTGTAGGCGACGTAGGTGAGGTTGGCGCCGTTCGCGCTCATGCCCAGGACTTCGGTGGAGTCGGTGCCGCTGGGCGGCGCGATGGTCGCGAGCGTGCAGGTGGCGGCGGCGCCGAGTTCACCGGTCGTCTCGGCGTTCGCCGCACCCGAGGACAGGGCGGCCGCCGCCACGGCGGCGAGCGCCGCCGCTGCGGCCCATCGGGTCCGGGGTTTCGAAGCTGCGTTCGACATGGGCGCACCTTTCGGACGGGTCCGCCGGGTTCGGACGAACCCGGCGAGTTCTATACGACCGGCGTCCCGCGCGAAGTTGCCCCGATGCGGTCGGAACTTGAGGTGATCCCGTTGCACCCCAACGTGATCAGATCGGTTTCACCGGTTGGCGCAGGATGGTCTTGAGCTTCGCGGGCTCGGTGCGGCGGGGGTCGCTGAGGTAGACCTCGTGGTGGTCGCCGTTGAAGGCGAGGCCGTGCTCGGGCATGTAGGTCCGGTGGAGGCGGTCGAGGGTCGGGGCCTCGTCGTCGTAGGAGCCGATGTGGAGGATCTGGACGCTGGGGCCTTCGGCGAGGGCGAGGACGCGGAGCTTCGCGAGGGCGGGGTTGCCCTTCTTCTTCGCGGCGTTCGCGACCGCGGCCTCGACCTGGGCGTCGGTGATCCACTCGGGGAGGCTGACGATCATCGTCCAGTCCCATTCGGACTTGGCGCGGGTGAGGAACACGGCGGGGTCGTCGGCGCGCCAGAGCCCTTCGAGGGGGCCCACGGTGAAGTCGCGGTCGAGGTTGCGCTTGGAGTCGAACTTGAGGCCGTACGCGGTGCCGTAGAGGGCCTCGACGGCCTCGGTGTAGGCGGGCGCGGTGTTGGGGTCGCCGTGGCCGTCGACGGCGAGGTACCGCAGCTCGGGCACGTCGACAACGCTGAAGTCCTTCGCCGAGGGGGCGTAGAGGTCCTTGCGGGCCTTCTTGACGTCGTACTTCTCCATCACGTGCTCCTCGCGGTAGGCGGCCGCGGAGCCCGGTCGTCGGGCCCCGTCCCGACAGACTAGGGACGGGGCCCGACAGCCGCCGTTGCATCGGCCCACTATGGTCGCTTCCGTCGTACTTCTGACGGGAGCGAGCAAGTGTCCTACTACCCTTCGCAGCAGTCGCAGCCGCCGAAGCGCCCCGGCCGGTGGGCCGGCTGGGTCATCGGGGCCGCGGTCGTCGTGGCGGTCGCCCTCCTCCTGGCGGGCATCCTCGCGATCGCGTTCGTCTACGACCGCCTCTCCGGCCTCGTCTGAGACGCATCGGATGATCACGATCAGGCCCGTCCACCTCGGCGACGCCGCGGCGATCGCCGAGCTGCGACGCGAGAACCGGGACTACCTGGCCCCTTGGGAGCCGGTGCGCCCGGAGGAGTACTTCACCGATGAGGGCGTGGCCGCGCTGCTCGCGTCGGCCATCGCGGCCGCCGAGATCGGGACCGGGCGCTCGCTCGTCATCCTGGACGGCGGCCGCATCGTCGGGCAGGTCATGCTCAACTCGATCATCCCGGGCGCGTTCCAGTCGTGCAGCCTCGCGTACTGGGTGTCCCGGTCCGAGGCCGGGCGCGGGATCGCGACCGAGGCGACCCGGCTGGCGAAGGCGGTGGCGTTCGGCGAGCTCGGGCTGCACCGCATCCAGGGCGAGACGCTGGTCCACAATGTCGGCTCGCAGAAGGTGCTGGAGCGCAACGGGTTCGTGCGGTACGGCCTGGCGCCGGAATACCTGCGGATCGCGGGGCGCTGGCAGGACCACGCGCTGTACCAGGTGGTCAACCCCGACGCCGAGTGACGCAGGACGGCGCGCCCGCGAGAGCGGGCGCGCCGTTCCGGTGCGTCTAAGCGCGGCGCTCGCGGCCCTTGCGGACCGCGGTGGCGAGTTCGCCGAGGAGGCGCTCGGTCTCGTCCCAGCCGACGCAGGCGTCGGTGACGCTCTGGCCGTAGACGAGGGTGTCGAGCGGGGCGGGCTCCTGGCGGCCCGGTTCGATGAAGCTCTCGATCATCAGGCCCGCGATGCCCTTCTCGCCCATGGCGATGCGGTCGCCGAGCTCGCGGACGACCTCGGCCTGGCGGACGTGGTCCTTGCCGGAGTTGGCGTGGCTGGCGTCGACGATGAGCGACTCGGTCATGCCGTGCTTGGCGAGGAGCGCCAGCGCGTCGCGAACGTCGGCGGGGCCGTAGTTGGGGCCACCGCGGCCGCCGCGGAGGATGATGTGGCAGTCCGGGTTGCCGCTGGTGGAGACGATGGAGGCGCGGCCGTCCTCGTCGACGCCGAAGAAGGTGTGCTCCCCCGCGGCCGACCGGCAGCCGTCGATGGCGCCGCCGAGGTCGCCGTCGGTGGAGTTCTTGAAGCCGATGGGCATCGACAGGCCCGAGGCGAGCTGGCGGTGGACCTGGCTCTCGGTGGTGCGGGCGCCGATGGCGCCCCAGGAGACGGCGTCGGCGATGTGCTGGGGGCTGAGCGGTTCGAGGAACTCGCAGCCGACGGGCAGGCCGGTGTCGAGGACGTCGAGGAGGACCTGGCGGGCGAGGCGCAGGCCCAGTTCGATGTCGTGGGTGCCGTTGAGGTGCGGGTCGTTGATGAGGCCCTTCCAGCCGACGGTGGTGCGGGGCTTCTCGAAGTAGACGCGCATGACCACCAGGAGGTCGTCGGCGAGCGGGGCGGCCGCCGCGGCGAGGCGCTGCGCGTAGTCCTTGGCGGCGGCGGGGTCGTGGACCGAGCAGGGGCCGACGACGAGGAGGAGCCGGTCGTCGTTCCCGGCGAGGACGTCGTTGACGGCGGCGCGGCTGGTCTCGACGAGGGCGGCGCGGTCGGGGCCCAGCGGCAGCTCGCCGCGCAGGACGGCGGGTGCCACGAGCGGTTGGAAGCCGCGGACGCGCAGGTCGCTGGTCTGCGGGGCGGGCTGGGCGGAAGGCGTGCTCATCGCGCGGAAGTCTCCTCTGGTTGCAGAGGCGGGTGGATGTCCACGCAGATTCAGCCCGGGCCGGCCCGCCTCACGACGAAAGGCAGAGACGATCGTCTCTGCCTTGTGGCTCCGGGTGTCCGTAGGTCAGCGCGAGTGACCGCGGGCTCCACCCGGAGCCTGCGTAAAGCGCTGATACCAGCGGACGGCGGACATGCGGGAACCGTAGCACACGGTCCCCGCATGTCGCGAACACGACTAGTAGGTCAGGCCGTGTCCGAAGCGGAAGCGCGGGTCCTTCGTGTCGAACGGCACATCGGGGCGGCTGGCGGCGACGGCCTCGGTGCTGGAGGGCACGTCGAACGGGAGCTTCCCGCGCGGCGCGTCCTTGCCGGTGAGGACGTCGAGGAGGGCCCGGGCGCTGGTCCCGTAGTTGCCGGTGACGGCCGCGGCGGCGTCGACGACGGGTCCGAGGATCGCGGGCCGGTCGAGGAAGACGTCCACGACGGTGGGGACGGCGGCCGCGACGGCGGCGACGTGGTCGACCGTCTCGGCCGGGAATTCGAGCGATCCGGCGTGGAAGAAGTTCTCGAACACGGTGGCGCGCTGCTCGAAGGGGGCCTGGAGCCGGATGACGGCGGCGTCGGCCTCCTCGGGGGTGGCGACGACGGTGCCGTACTCGGCGGCGGTCTCGGTGTCGATGCCCTCGACGTAGAGCTTGAGGCCCTTGCGGAGCGGGAGGGTCCCGTCGTTGGTCAGGAGCGTGACCGAGGCGCGCTGGGCGGCTTCGCCGGCGGCCGCGAACTCGGCGGCGCCGACGGTGCGCTCGGCCTCGTCCTCGTCGACGAACGGCCGGTCGAACAGGCCGAGGACGAACTTCTCGCGCAGGAGGCGGCGCGCGGAGGCGTCGATGCGCTCCTCCGAGACTTCGCCCGCTTTGACGATGTCGACGAGGAGGTCGGGGAGGGCCTCGCCGCCGAACTGGTCGGCGCCGGCGTCGAGGATCTTGATCATGCGCTCGCGCGGGGTCAGGTGCTCGACGCCCCAGGCGCGGGCGGGGAACGGCTGGCCCATGATCTCGCCGTCGGAGATCAGGCCCCAGTCGGTGCACACGATCCCGTCGAAGCCGTAGCGCTCGCGCAGGAGCCCGGTGAGCACGGACTTGTTGAAGCCGAAGCCGACCTCCTCGTATTCGGTGCCGACGGGCATCCCGTAGTACGGCATGATCTGCGAGACGCCGGCACTGAGGGCGGCCTCGAACGGCTGGAGGTGGAGCTCGAACTTCCCGCCGGGGTAGACCTGTTCGCGGCCGTAGGCGAAGTGCGGGTCCTCGCCGTCCTTCTGGGGGCCGCCGCCGGGGAAGTGCTTGGCCATGGCGGCCACCGACTCCGGTCCGAGCTCGGCCCCTTGGAAGCCGCGGATGTAGGCGGCGCCGAGGCGCGAGACGGTGTCGGGGTCCTCGCCGAAGGTGTTGAGCTGGCGGGCCCAGCGGGAGTCGGTGGAGATGTCGATCTGCGGGTGCAGGGCGACGCGGATGCCGACCGCGGTGTACTCGCGGCGGGCGATGTCGCCGAAGCGCTCCACGAGGCCCTCGTCCTGGAGGGCGCCGAGGCCGAGCATGTCGGGCCACTGCGAGAACGCGCCGGAGGCCAGGGCGGCCAGGGGGTTGTCGCTGAAGGCGTGCCGCGGGTCGGTCGAGATGGTGACCGGGATGCCGAGGCGGGTCTTGAGCGCGGCCTCCTGGAGGCGGTTGTGCCAGCGGGCGCCCAGGCGCGCCGACGGCATGCCGCCGAGGAGGTTGAAGTGGTTCATGAGGAGCCCGGAGACGTACTCCTCATTGGAGGGTCCGCCGAACATCGCGTCCGGGCCGGCCAGTTCGCCGTCCTCGCTGGGGACGATGATCGTGTGGAAGAACAGCCCGGCCTTCTCCTCCAGGCTCATCTGCGCCAGGAGGATCTCCACGCGGTCGGCGACCGGGAGCGAGGCGTCCTTGTATCGGGTGTCGAGATCGGACATGGTCGGTTTCCTTTCTACTTCACGGCCTTGATGCGGTAGACCAGGACGGCGCCCGCGAGCGCGACGACCGCGCCGAACAGGTACCAGAACGGGTAGCCGCCGAGCGGGGTCGCGCCGCCGATCGCGAGGACCGCCGGGGCGATGGCGGGGGCGATCGACTGCGGCAGGGCGTTGGCGATGTTGAGGACGCCGAGGTCCTTCGCGGTGTCGTCGGGGTTCGGCAGGACCTGGGTGGCCAGCGCGAGGTCGACGGAGAAGAACGCGCCCGCGCCGAGGCCGATGACGCCCTGGGCGATCACGACGACGGCCACGCTCGGGGCGAAGGCGAGGATGGCGAGGCCGACGGCCATGACGACGCCGGCGAAGGCGACCGGGGCGCGGCGCTTGCCGAGGCGGTCGGAGATGACGCCGCCGATGGGGCTGGACAGGGCCATCATGAGCATCGAGGCGACGTTCGCGGCCAGGATCGTGGAGACGGCCTCCTGCTCGCTGAGGTGGAACTCCTCGGTGAGGTAGTACGGCAGGTAGGCGGCGATGCCCGCGTAGCCGAACATGACGAGGAACTTGGTGAGCCAGGTCCAGGCGAAGTCGCGGTGCTTGACGGGGTTGAACACGAAGGACCCGAGGAACTGGCCGATGGTGAAGCGCTGGGCGGGCTTCTCGGTGAGGACGCGGTCTTTGAGGGTGAAGACGAAGAGCAGGCACAGGACGACGGCGAGGGCGGCCGGGACGGTGAAGCGGGCGAAGTCGCCGTCGATGAAGTTGACCAGGACCGAGCCGCCGAGGATGCCCAGCGGGGTGGTGATGCCGACGATGCCGGAGGTCTTGCCGCGGCGTTCGGCGGGGACCTGGTCGGGGAGGGTGGCGTTGGCGGCGGCCATGACGGCGTTGAGGGCGGTCTGGGCGACGCACCAGCCGAGGAGGACCACCCACACGGACTGGGCGGCGCCGATGAGGGCGAGGGCGAGGAAGCCGGTGACCACGCCGCCGGCGATCCAGGGGCGGCGCATGCCGAAGCGGGAGGTGGTGCGGTCGGACAGGCGGCCGACGAGGGGGTTGGCGACGAGGGCGAAGAAGGCGCCGACGCCGAGGACCAGGCCGAGGGAGGAGGCGGCCTCCTCGGGGGAGCCGGTGAGGTGCTGGACCTTGAAGGCCATGGAGACCATGACCGGGGTCAGCAGCGCGACGTAGAGGCCGAAGTTGGCTCCGGCGAGCGCGAAGGGGTAGCTGCGGGGTTCGCGGGCGGGCGCGAGGGGGGCTTCCGCGGCCAGAGGTGACGACGTTGTCATCGGAGGGACCTTTCTCCAGTGGGGGCTCCGTCGCCCCCGCTGTTCAGGACTGTAGCTCGAAACCTGACCGACTGGTTAGCTTTTTGGTCTCGGAATTCGCTCAAGGACGTATAGGCTTGGCGCGCGGTGCGCAGGCGCCGCCCGAAAGGAGCCCGAGTGCCCACTGTGCGCCGCTACGCCCCCGGCCTCGCCCGCCGCGAGGAGCTGCTGGACGCGGCCCGCGACCTGTTCGCCGCCGAGGGCTTCGGCGGGGTCTCGCTGCGGGGGATCGCCGCGAAGGCCGGCATCTCGCACGCCTCGCTCCTGCGGTACTTCTCCTCCAAGGACGACCTGCTGCTGGCGCTGCTCACGCGCTGGGAGGACGCCAACCGGGCCTGGTACGACGAGCACCTGGACCTGCCGCCGGAGGTCTCGGTCCCGGCGCTGGCGCGCCGGAACGCCGACGTCACGGGGTACGTGGAGCTGTTCGCGGCGCTCGCGGGGGAGGCGGCCTCGTCGTCGCACCCGGCGCACGAGCACATGCGGCGCCGCTACGACCAGCTGCGGCAGGTCAGGCACGGCGCCTTCGCGATCGAGCGCGGCCTCATCGCCGCGTGGGACGGCCTCCAGGTCATGTCGCTGTACCTCGACGAGGTCGACGTGCCCGCCGAGCTGGACGCGCACTTCGCGCGCGCGGGCGGGCCGCGCGGGGACCTTTTCTCCGAGGCCCCGGCCGCCGAGGCGGGCATGGCCGTGGAGGTGCAGGAGGCCCTGGTCCCCGACGAGACCGGGTACGCGCCCGGCCGCGAGCGGCGCGCGAAGATCATCGACTCGGCGACCGAGCTGTTCGCCGAGCGCGGGTTCGCCTCGACCTCCTTGAGCGACATCGCCTCCCGCGTCGGGTCCTCGAAGTCGACGCTGCTGCACCACTTCGGGACCAAGGACGAGCTGCTGACGGCGGTGGTCACCCGCCGCGACGAGCGCGTCAACGAGCGCATTCGCGAGCCGTTGCGGCCCAGGGCGTTCCTGCGGGAGATCGTCGCGGGCGCGCGCAGCGACGGCGCCCGCCCCGGCCTCATCGAGCTGTACACGGTCCTCTCGGGGGAGGCCACCGCCCTCGGGCACCCCGCGCACGGGTACTTCAAGCGCCGCTTCGAATGGGTGGTCGCGCACTTCGAGTCGGTCATGGCGATGCTCCGGGCCAGCGGCCAGATAGACCCGGGCCGCGACCCGCGCCGCGAGGCCCGGTGGTTCGTCGCGCTGTGGGACGGCCTCCAGGTGCAGTGGCTCTACGACCCCGAGGCGGTCGACATCGGCGCCGAGCTCCGGTCCCACCTCGAAGGGCTGCTCCTGCCCGCGGCGTGAGCACTCCCGTTGCGGCAGTGACGGAAGCGGTTTCGACGGACTAAAGGGACATCGCCGGTGACCCCCGGCAAATGCGTACGTTCTTTACAATCCTGAGAGGAACCGCGCACCTCCGCGCGGAAGGGACCCCCTTCGACTGGAAGGCATTCCGGCTTGAGACCACTCACCCGCACCCTCGCGGCCGCGGCATCCGCCGCCGCGCTCACCCTCACGTTCCTCGCCGTCAACCCGCTCTCGGCCTCGGCCCACCCGCGCGGCATCGACTGGGGCCCCTGCCCCGACGTCGACCCCGCCGAAGGGGTGGAGTGCGCCCAGATCGATGTCCCGCTCGACTACTCGCGGCCCTGGCGCGGCACGATCGAGATCGGCCTGGCCAAGCGCGAGGCGACCAACCCGGACGAGAAGATCGGCACCGTCCTCATGGACCCGGGCGGGCCCGGCGGCTCCGGCGTCGACACGATCATCAACTGGAACCCGCTGACCGGCGAGGCCGCCGAGCGGTTCGACATCGTCGGCTTCGACCCGCGCGGCATCAACACCAGCACCCAGGTGCTGTGCGGCGAGGACGCGCTCCTCGACATGCTCTCGGTCCCCTTCCCGACCGACCAGGCCGGATTCGAGGCCCGCGAGGACGCCAACGAGGCGCTCACCGAGGACTGCCGCGACCGCACCGGGCGGCTGTTCGACCACGTCTCGAACCTGGAGACCGTCGAGGACATCGAGCGCATCCGCCGCGCCCTCGGCGAGGGCAGGCTCAACTACCTCGGCTACTCGTACGGGACCATCATGGGCCAGCAGTACGCCGAGGAGTACCCGCGCCACATCCGCACGATGGTCCTGGACGGCAACATGGACCACAGCCTCGAATCCACATGGGACTTCATGCGGACCGAGACCGCGGCCGTCGAGGAGAACTTCGTCTCCTTCGCCGAGTGGTGCGAGTCCGCGCCCGAGTGCGCGCTCTACGGCGAGGACGTCGAGACCGTGTACGCCGAGCTGAAGGCCAAGGCGCGGGCCGGCGAGCTGACCGACCCGTACGAGGGCCTGCCGCTCGACTTCATCGGCCTGGCCGAGAACTTCACCTTCACCGCGAACTACCCGCAGGGCTGGACCGCCCTGGCCGAGGAGTACGCCGCCATGCGCGACGGCGTCCTGCTGCCGGGGGCCCGGCTGCTCCAGGAGGAGGAGCCCGAGTACGAGTACCTCTACTACCCGGCCTGGTGCCAGGACTGGGGCTGGGAGATCGAGGACTACGACGAGCTCGCGACGCTCGTCGCCGACCTCGCCGAGGACTCCCCCAACGTGGAGTGGACGCCGTACAACCAGCACGCGCTCACCTGCATCGGCTCGGACATCGACTACACGAACGAGCGCGAGGAGCTGGACGTCCCCCGCTCCGCGCCCCCGATCGTGTTCATCGGCAACGAGCACGACCCGGCCACGGTCTACCCGTGGACCCTGGCCTCCTCGGAGCAGGCCGACGGGCACCTCATCACCTACGAGGGCTACTTCCACACCATCTACGGCGGGTACTCGACCTGCGTCGACGACGCGGTCAACGCCTACTACACCGACCGGACCGTCCCCGAGGAGGGCTTGAGCTGCCCGAACCTGGACTTCCCGGGCGATGTGGCCGCGCTCGACGCGCGCAGCCGGATGCCGAACGGCGCCTTCTAGACCGGTGAGCGGGTGCGGCCGGACCAGTGGTCCGGCCGCACCCCCGCGTACTACGATGTGGGACCTGCCGAGCCCGGGGAGCACCATGACCGAGACCCACGTCGNCCGCTCGCGGACCTGAACCTGTACGACGCGAACATTCCCCTGCGCGAGGCCGCGGCCCGGGCCGGGGCGGACTGGGTCGAGGACGACGCGCGCCGGCTCGGCGCGGTCCTCGGATCGGCCGAGGCCGCTCGCTGGGCCGAAGAGGCCCACCGGTACCCGCCGGTGCTGCGCACCCACGACCGGTACGGCAACCGCGCCGACGAGGTCGACTTCCACCCGTCCTGGCACCGGTTCATGGGCCTGGCCGTCGAGTACGGCGCGCACGCGATGCCCTGGGAGGCACCGAAGGCGGGCGCGCACGCGGCGCGGGCGGTGCTCATGTCGCTGCTCGCGCAGGTCGAGCCGGGCCACTGCTGCCCGGTGTCCATGACGTACGCCGCGGTCCCGGCCCTGCGCGCCGAGCCCGCGCTCGCGGCCGAGTGGGAGCCGCGGATCACCTCGCGCACTTACGACTTCGGGCTGCGCCCAGCCGCCGAGAAGGCCGGCGTCCTCGTCGGCATGGCGATGACCGAGAAGCAGGGCGGCTCCGACGTCCGCGCCAACACCACGACCGCGGCCCCCGCCGGGGACGGCTCGTACGTGCTGCGCGGCCACAAGTGGTTCTGCTCGGCGCCGATGAACGACGCGTTCCTGGTCCTCGCCCAGGCCCCCGGCGGCCTCTCGTGCTTCCTGCTGCCGCGCGTCCTCCCCGACGGGACGCGGAACGCGATCCGCTTGCAGCGCTTGAAGGACAAGCTCGGCAACAAGTCCAACGCCTCCGCCGAGATCGAACTGGACGACGCCCTCGCCCACCTCGTCGGCGAGGAGGGCCGCGGCGTCTCGGTGATCATCGAGATGGTCAACCACACCCGCCTCGACTGCGTCATCGCCACCGCCGCCGGGATGCGCCAGTCCGTCGCCGAGGCGACCTGGCATGCGGCGCACCGCAGCGCGTTCGGCAGGCGCCTGGTCGACCAGCCGCTCATGACGCAGGTCCTCGCCGACCTCAGCGTCGAATCCGAGGCCGCGACCGCGGTCATGATGCGCCTGGCCTCGGCCTACGACGACCCCGGGCAGGCCGCGTTCCGGCGCCTGGCCACCGCGGTCGCGAAGTACTGGGTGTGCAAGCGCGGCCCCGCGCATGCGGCCGAAGCCCTCGAATGTCTGGGCGGCAACGGATACATCGAGGAGGCGCCGCTCGCGCGCCGCTACCGCGAGCAGCCGCTGCTGTCGATCTGGGAGGGCTCGGGCAACGTCATCGCCCTGGACGTGCTGCGCGCCTTGGCGACCGCCCCCGAGACCGCGGAGGCGTTCCTCGCCGAGGTCGAACCGGCGGCGGCCGCCGACGCGCGGCTGGCGGCGCATGTGGACGGGGTGAAGCGGACCCTCGCCGCCGGCCTCGGCCCCACGGGGGCGCGGCGGCTCACCGAGGACCTCGGCCTGGCGCTGCAGGCGTCGCTGCTGGTGCGCCACTCCCCCACCGAGGTCGCCGACGCGTTCTGCGCCTCCAGGCTCGGCGAGGGCCGCGGCCTGAACTACGGGTCGGTGCCGGCGAAGGACGCCGGGGCCATTGTGGCGAGGCACCTTCCGACCAGCTGAGTCCTTGTCTCCCGAATTCGTGCCAACCACGCGGCCAATCGAATCACTTCAATCTCACTGGTGTTGCGCAGTGCACTCCCGCAACAGGGACGCTTCCCACGGATAGTGAACAAGCCTTATATTCCGTAGTTGTAACCACTGCCGGACCCTCGGTATCCACGGGTCCTCGCACGGAACGGGACAGCTGTGGACAACAACAACCCCTTCGCGAACATCAGCGCCCCCGAGGACGCCCGGGCCGCCCTGGCGGACTGGAAGGAGCGTGCCGAGAAACGGGCCGCCGACGCCATCGCCGCGTCCGAGGCCGTCCAGGAGCTGACCGCGGTCGGCCGGGACGACAACGGCGTGGTGGCCGTCAAGCTCAACTCCTCCGGCGCCGTCGTCAGCGTCCAGTTCGCCCCGGACTTCCAGCGCATGCAGCTTCGCCACGCCGAGCGCCAGTTCATGCAGGCCTACGACAACGCCGGGAAGGTCCTCATGGAGAACGCCCGCGCGGCCGTCGAGGCGCGCCTCGACCCCGGCTCCCCCACCGCCCGGGCGCTGGTCGACTCCATCAAGATGCGCTTCCCCGAACCCGAGGCGGAGGAGCAGTGAGCGACCGGTTCGAAGTCGTCACCGACGACCTGCGCACCCACGCGGCCAACATCGACGCCGTGCGCCAGCGCTTCGACGCCGTCCTCTCCGCGATCGACACCGTCGCGCAGGACAACGAGGCCTACGGGATCATCTGCCAGTTCCTGCCGCCGATCCTCTCGAACCGGCAGGACGAGCAGAAGGAGCTCACCACCATGGCGCAGGAGAACCTCCAGCTCCTGGCCGAGGCCGTGCGCGGCACCGCCGACGACTACGACGCCGTCGACGAGGCCGTCGCCGGCGAGTACACCTCCATCCAGGCCGAGATCTGAGGCGGGCCGGCATGACTGATCTCGTAGCCACCGCGTCCGACGTCCCGGCCCAGCCCGGCGCCGGGTTCACCGGTGCGGGCATCGTCGAGTCGTATGCGGGTCTGGCGATGGCCATCGACTCCGGGTCCTGGATCGACGCGTCCGTCGCCGGTCTCGGTGTCGCCCTGGAGACCGTCGGCGCCGTCATCGACCCGATCGGGACGCTCGCCTCCGCGGGGGTGGGGTGGCTCATCGAGCACGTCCAGCCCCTGAAAGAGGCTCTGGACATGCTCGCCGGGAACCCGACTCTGGTTGAGGCCCATGCGATGACGTGGGACAACGTCGCGAACGAGTGCTTCGCGATGGCGGAGCAGATGACCGCCATCATCGCCGACGTCCAGTCCTGGAGCGGCGGCGCGGCCGACGCCTACCGGGGCATGGCCGACGCGAACTCCGACGTCATCGCCTGTGTCGGCGGGACGGCGCTGTCGCTGGGGACGGCGACGCGCGGCGCGGGCCAGCTGGTGTCCATGGTCCGGGAGTTCGTGCGCGACTTCGTGGCCGAGTGCATCGGCTCCCTCATCGCCTGGGCCGCCGAAGTCGCGTTCACCGTCGGCATCGGCGCCGCCTGGGTCATCCCCAAGGCCGTCATCAGGATCACCGAATGGGTCGGCAAGATCTTCGGCTGGATCACCGGCCTCATCGACTCCATCACCGCCCTCCGCGACCTCCTCTTCGGGTGACTGCCATGCGCCGACTCCTCCGCCAGGCCCTGCTCGTCCCGATCGTATTCGGGCTGCTCGGCCTCCACGCCCGCCGACCCCGCACCAATGTGGACGTCGACGTCGACACCAGCCGTCCCCGTACCGACTCGGACTCGGACACCGACACCAGGCGCGTCCGCAGCCCGCTGTCGGGCCGCAGCCACGCCGGCGACTCCGCCGAGACGCGCACCCGCATCACCGAGGCCCGCCCGAAGCAGCCGGGCGCGCCCGAAGCGCACCCGCACCGGCGCAAGCGCAAGATGGAGGACGGCACCGTCCTGGAGATCCCCAAGAAGGGCTCGCCCGAGCGCCCGAAGCACGAGCCCGACTACACCTCGGGGTTCACCAAGGACCTCGACCCGCCCACGCAGAACGAGGACGGCTCGTGGACCATCAACCTGCGCAAGCACGAGGACTGGGACCAGGCCGACTTCGACGCGAAGGCGAACCACCTCCAGCAGCTCGGCGAGGACGGCCAACTGACGAAGAAGACCGGTGACGGCGACACGCGCGGCAGCACCGTCGACCAGTGGCGCCGCGACAAGGAGTACGAGATCCTGCACACCTCCGAGAACCAGGCGGAGGTCAACCGGCGGCTCCAGGAGCTGGATCAGCAGCAGATCGACCACGCGCACGAGCTCCAGCTCGGCGGCAGGGACCAGCAGGCGAACATGTGGGGCATCGACTCGGTGACCAACCACGGCATGGGCGGGCAGATCAACTCGCAGCTGCTCCAGGTCCCGCCGGGGGCGCAGGTCAGGATCAACATCGTACAGTGAAGTGCGCAGCCGGGAACCCGTGAAGGAGACGCACCATGAACCACCGCGACGAGATGGCGCGCAAGATCGCGCTGCTGCGCTCGACCGGGGCGGTCGAGGAGCTCGAACGCCGTTGGGAGGACGCCGACGAGGACCCGCCGTACGCGACGTACGCGGTCGTGGAGATCGCCGACGGGGCCGAGCCGTCGCGGGAGTGGGCCGGCGGCCTGGGCGAGTTCTACCGGCTGACGGCGGCGGCGAGCTTCGGCGGGGTCGACGTCCGGCCCGAGGAGCAGGTGAAGCCCTCGCGGCCGGTCGACTCGGAGGGCGAGCCGATCGACGACCGCACGTGGCTGCGGATCGGCGACATCGGCTACGAGGACGCGCTGCTCATGGACGAAGCCTCCGGTGAAGTGATCGTGTACGTCAACTCGTACTTCAAGTACGGCTGGGACTCTTCGGTAGTCCTCAGGTGCGCCGACGTCCCCGAGTTCATCGACACGGTCGCGATCGGCCCGCGCCACAAGGAGATCCGCGGCCCGGTGGACCGCCAGAGCGAGCCGTGGTGGGAGACCGACCCGTGGTACTCGTACCTGATCGAGGCCGGTCTCGTTGCGGGAGAGGCGGAGTAGTGACCGATCGCGACGCGTACCTGCGGGCGTGGGAGCCCGACAACGTCATCCGGTTCCCCAGGGACGAGTGGATGCGCGAGTTCGCGGCCCCGGCGGCCGCGTATCCGGACGTGGACTTCCTGCCCATCGACATGTCGGCGGTCTACACCGCCTACCTCACCGGGCGGTTCGAGCTGTACTCCTCGATCAGCCTCGGCGAGGGCGGCTTGCAGCTCAAGGTGATCGGCGCGGTCCCCTCCGACCGGGACAACCTGCTGTTCTGCCTCGACACCGCGAGCGGGCGCGTCCTGCTCCTGGGCGTCGCGGAGGGCACGCTCGAACTGGTGAACTCCACGTTCAAGGCACTGACCGGGTACCTGTACGAGTTCGCGCGGTTCGTCGACGGCGACACCGGCGCGGCCGGGCGGCCCGCGCGGGCCAGGGCGCTGCGCGCCGCCTGGAACGGCATCGACCCCGGGGCGCTCGCCGACCCGGAGTCGTGGTGGTCGATCGCGCTCATGCAGCTCGAAGGCAGCCTGAGGTGAGCGCGTTGCAGTACCCGCGTGAGGCGTGGCTCGCGAAGGGGATCAGCGCCGCGGCGCTGCCCGACGACCTCGACGTCCCCGACGGCATCCCGGGCCTGTACTCCACCGTGCTGCCCGAGGGCCTGACGGTGTTCGACCAGATCCAGGTCAGCGCCGACGGGACCGACCTCGACGTCCGGTTCATCGTGCTGGGCGCGGTCGAGCCGGGGTCGAGCCTGCTGTACGTGCTCGACCCGGGGACCGGGGAGGTCCTCCAGTTCGACCCGTCGAACGTGGCGGTGCGCGGGGTGAACTCCAGCTACCGGTGGTTCGTGGAGTTCCTGCGCAGGATCGGCGCGGCGGTCGAGGCCACGGGCGCCGCGGACGTGCGGGCCGCGCTGAACCGGGGCATGCGGTTCACGCTGCGCGCGGTGGACGAGCGGGCGTTCGAGGCGGACGCGTGGTGGCCGAAGGTGTTCGGCACCCTAGGGAGCTGAGGCGGCCGCGGCCTTGCGGCGGAGGTTCGCCTCGGTGCGGGCGGAGATGTCGTTGCAGGCCTCGCAGACCGTGTCGGGGATGATCCCGGCGCGCATGAGGACGGCGAAGATCTTGCAGCCGAGGCAGAACGCGAACACCGACTCCAGGGTCGCGGCGGCCGCGAGCGCGCCGAGGACGATCCAGCCGGCCAGGTCGGCGTCGAAGACCAGGAGCAGCAGCGCCGAGGTCGCCGAGAAGGCCACGCCGATGCCCTGGGCGAAGCGCTTGGGCGGGCCCGGGACGGGCTTGGCCGCGACCGGCAGGCGGGGCGTGATGACGCGGGTGACGAGCTGCCCGAGGACGCTCAGGGTCGGGCCGGTCAGGACGCGGGCGATGAAGCCCAGGGCGATGATCACCACGAGCCACTCGGCCTGGAGGACCAGGGCGGCGAGGCTCATGAGCACGACGCCTCCGGCGACGAGGCGCGCGGAGACCTCGTTGACCGGATTGGGGAAGCTGAACAGCTGGCGCATGGAACACTCCGTCGGATACAGCGCGGGCACACGGGGCGGCCTGCGAATCCTACGTCTCCGCTAGGAATATTGCAACGCGTGCCCGCCATCCGGGACGGGTCCCTCAGTCCCCCGCGCGGGCGACGGCCGGAACCAGGTCGGGGAGGGCCTTCGGGCGGCGCTTGAGCCCGCCGAGGAGGACGCCGCCGACCACGAGGAACCCGCCGAGGAACTCCGGGAGGGTCGCGGTCTCGCCGAGGATGAGCCACGCGGCGGTCATGCCGGTCACCGGCACCAGCATCGAGAAGGGCGCCACGACGCCGGCGGGGTGGCGCGACATGAGCCAGGTCCACAGGCCCGAGCCGAGGATCGTGCCGATAACGACCGTGTAGAGCAGGCCGAGGACGGCCGGGACCGCATCCGGGGTCCAGGTGGTCAGCGAGTCGAGGATCCGCGTCGGCCCCTCGATCGCGAGGGCCAGCGCGAGCATCGGCAGCGGCGGGACCGTGGACATCCACAGCGTCAGGTGCAGCGGGTTGGCGGCGCGGGCCTGGCGGTTGGAGATGTTGCCGATGGCCCAGCCGAGGGCGCCGGCGAGGGTGAGCAGGAACGGGATGACGCTGGCGTGCTCGGCGCGCTGCCAGCCGACCACGGCGAGGCCGCCGACGGCGACGAGGATGCCGAGGAGCTGGGGGCCGGTGACGCGTTCGCGCAGGAAGGTGGCGCCCAGGAGCATCGTGAAGGGCCCGGAGGCCTGGAGCACGAGCGAGGCGAGGCCCACGGGCATGCCGGCGGCCATGCCCCAGTACAGGAACAGGAACTGGAGGGTGCCGAAGCCGAGGCCGTAGCCGATGAGCCAGCGCAGGGGGACGTCGGGGCGCTTGACGAGGAGCATCGTGGGGATCGCGATGAGCGCGAAGCGGAGCGCGACGAGGAACATGGGCGGGAAGTGCTGGAGCGAGGCGTCGATGGCGATGAAGTTGAGGCCCCACATGACGGCGACGGCCATGGCGAGCAGTACGTAGCGAACGGGCATGGGTCCAATCATCGGCGGCCGGACGATGAAGCACAAATGAAAAATGCTTAAGGCACTGTGTAGCATCGCTTCATGGACGTACGCCACCTGGACTTGCTTCGCGAACTGGCCCTGCGGGGCAGTGTGACTGAAGTGGCGCATGCCACGCACCGGACGCCGTCGGCGGTCTCGCAGCAGTTGAAGGCCGCGCAGCGCGAGTTCGGGATGGTCCTGGTGGAGCCCTCGGGCCGGGGGCTGCGGCTGACGGAGGCGGGCCGGGTGCTGGCCGGGGGCGGCGCGGAGGTCGCGGCCGCGCTGGAGCGGGTGCGGGCCCGGTGGGACTCGTTCCGGGGAGAGCCGTCCGGGACGGTGACGGTGGCGGTGCTCCCCAGTGCGGGGACGTTCCTGCTGCCGGAGGTCATGCGGGAGCTGGAGGGGAGTGCGATCGAACTGCGGTGCAGCGACTTCGACATCGCCGAGGCGGAGTTCGCGGCGCTGGCGGCCGACAACGACATCGTGGTCGCGCACAGCTTCACGGGGGTGCGTCCGGAGGGGACGGCGCCGCTGCATGTCGAACCGCTGGCGAGGGAGCCCCTGGACGTGGCGATGGCCGCGGACCATCCGCTCGCGGCGAAGGAGTCCGTGCGGACCGAGGACCTGGTGGACTGCGAGTGGATCGGGGTGCCGAAGGGCTACCCGTTCGACCACGTCCTGGGGTCGATCGAGCAGGCGACGGGGGTGTCGCTGCGGGTGTCGCAGCGCATCCGCGACAACCGCCTGGTCGAGGCGCTGGTGGCGGCCAGCCGGAGGGTCGCGGTCCTCCCCCGGTTCACGACCCCGACGGGCGCGGGCCTGGTGCTGCGGGAGATCGAGGACGTGCCGACGCGGCGCCACATCACGGCGATCCTGCGCGCCGACCGGGCCGAGCGCCTGGCGGTCGGCAGGGTCCTGGAGGCGTTCCGAAGGGCGGCCGCAATCGTGGAAGAGCGGCATAGAAGGCGTTAGGGCATGACCGCTTCGACGAGGCTGTCCTGCAACAGGTTGAGCCAGGAGTAGACGATGACGGTGGGGACGCGGTCGTCGTCGGGGGGCAGGTCGTAGAGCTCCTCGGCGTCGTCCTCGGTGGCGATGCCGAGGCGGGTGGCGACGGCCAGGCGGAGGTCGTTGAGGGCGCCGAGCCAGCGCCGGCAGTCCTCGGCGTCGAGGCTGAGGATGCCGCCGTCGGGGCCGAGGGCGTCGACGTCGGCGATGAGGGCCTTGGCGTCGTCGCGCTTGCGGTTGCGCAGGTCGTTCTCGGTGAAGCGGCGGAACTCCGCGGAGTGCTCCTCGGCGTCGTCCGCGTCGTCGTAGGCGTCGGGGAAGAGCCGGGCCAGGACGGGGTCGGCGGGCGGTTCGCTGGGGCCGGGCTCGAAGATCGCGGCGATGGGGTCGTCGACGCTCTCACCGCGGGTGGCGAGGAGGTCCACGAGCTGTGAAGCGAGTCCGCGGAGGATGCTCGCCTCGGCCTGGCCGAGGCGGATCGCGGCGCCGCCGGGGAACGGTTCGAAGCCCTCCATCAGCGGTCCTGCCTCAGGGTGGCCCAGAGGCCGTAGCCGTGCATGGCGTGGACGTCGCGCTCCATCTCCTCGCGGCTGCCGGAGGAGACGACGGCGCGGCCCTTGTTGTGGACGTCGAGCATGAGCTTCTCGGCCATGGACTCGGTGTAGCCGAAGTAGGTGCGGAAGACGTACGACACGTAGCTCATGAGGTTGACCGGGTCGTTGTGGACGATCGTCGTCCACGGCACGTCCGGTGCGGCGGTCGCGCCGCTCGCGGTGTCGGCCGTCTCGGCCGGGGCCCCGGCGCCCCCGAGTCGCGGCAGGATGATCACTCCCCAATGCTGCCATCGGGGTGCGGCGGGTTCCGGGCGGGGCGGGACGGGGTGACCAGGGCCTAGTATTCGTTCCGGTCAAATCTTGGAGGTCATGGTGTTCGCACTCGTCCTGGCGCTGGGCAGCTCTCTGGCGTACGGCGCCGCCGACTTCCTCGGCGGGCTGGGCGCGCGCAAGGCGCACGTGCTGCGGACGGTGATGATCGCGGCCCCGGCGAGCCTGGTGGTGGAGCTGGCCCTGTGGCCGCTGCTGGGGGCCTCGTTCGCCCCGGCGACGCTGGTGTGGGGCGCGGCCTCGGGGTTCGCGTCGGCGGCGGCGTTCCTGCTGCTGTACCGGACGCTCGCGATCGGGCCGATGAACGTGCTGTCGCCGGTGACGGCCCTGGTGTCGGGGATGCTGCCGGTCGCGGTCGGGCTCGTGCAGGGCGAGCGGCTCGGGACGGCGGGGCTGATCGGCCTGCCGCTGGCGCTCGCGGCGGTGGTGCTGGTGAGCGCCGGGCCGGGCGCGCGGTCCTCACGGCCGTCGGGCAAGGCCCTGCTGCTCGCGTTCGGGGCGGGCGCGGCCATCGCGCTGCAACTGGTGTTCCTGCACCAGGCGCCCGATGACAGCGGCGTCGGGCCGCTCCTGATCGGCCGGGCGGTCGCCTCGGCGCTGACGCTGGCGGCGGCCGGGCTGCTGCACCGGCGGCTCGGGCCGGAGAAGCCGGCGTACGCGCTGTCGGCGACGGCGGGGGCGCTCGACTCGATCGCGAACCTGCTGTTCCTGCTGGCGGCCCGCGGCGGCGACCTCGCGGTCGTCGCGGTCATCGTCGCGCTCTACCCGGCCGGGACGGTCCTGCTGGCGCGGCGGGTCCTCGGGGAGCGGTTGCAGCGCGGCCAGATCGCGGGGCTCGGCCTGGCGGCGGTCGCGGTGGCGCTGCTCGCCCTGGCGTTATGGCGTAATGAGGCCGCCGGTCCGAATCCCCCCTGGCGCCGGACCGGCGGCCTCTGTCCCCTTCGTGCAAGTCCTGTGGAGTTCGGCTACCCGTGTCTCCGCGGACTATGCGGGATCGGCGGGGACTTTATCGAATCGTCTGCGCCGCAGCGTGATCGGCGTGGAGGCGGAAGCGGTCGGCGATCGGGGTGCGGACCCGGTCGAGCCCGCCCGGGGTCTCCTGGAGCTCCCACAGGCCCATGGTCAGCCGGTGCGCCTCGCGCGGCTCCTGGGAGTGGCGGTAGGTCCACTCGTACATGTCGAACAGCGGCCACCACGTGTACCCGACGACGTCGGTCCCCGCCTCGCGCAGCTCGTGCAGGGCCGCGACGGACTCGTCGAGCCACGCCAGGCGGGCCTCGACCGAGCCGGTCACGCAGGTCTCGGTGAGCATCACCGGGGCGCCGTAGCGGTCCGCGGCCTCGCGCAGCAGCTCGACGAGCCCCGCGGTGCCGTCGTTGCGCACCGGGCGCGGGTCGGGGAACCCGCCGGTGTGGAACACGCCCGCCTCGAAGACCTCCGTGGAGTGCAGCGGGTAGTAGTTGACGCCGACCACGTCCGGGCGGACCGGGGCCTCGGCGAACCACGCGAAGTCGCCGTCGCCCCAGCCGTTCGCGCGCAGGAACGGCGCCAGCGGATGCGCGTCGTCGACCCGGCCGGTCACGAGGTCCTCGACGAGGAAGACCTGCTCCTTCAGTCGGGCGGCGTGCTCGCGGTGCTCGGGGGCGTCGGTGTCGCCGGTGAAGCGCATCCCCGCGTCCACGTGGACGAACACGGGGTCTGCGAGGACGTCGCCGATCGCCCGCTGGGCCAGCACGAAGCCGCGCGCGAGCTGGCCGACCATGGTGCTCAGGCCCTCCGGGCCCGACAGGTACGGCGGCCAGTAGGCGTACTCCCCCGAGAACAGCGCGTGGATCATCGGCTCGTTCACCGGCGTGTAGTCGGTGAACCCGAGGTGCGCGTAGCGGTCGGCGACCACCGCGGAGTACTCGGCGACGTGCTTGGGGTAGTCCGGGTGCGCGAACTGCCCCTCCATCCACAGTGGCGTGCCGTAGTGCATGAGGTCCACGATCGGGCGCAGCCCCAGCTCCGCGAAGCGGTTCATGACTCGGTCGAGCCAGCTCCAGTCCCACTGCCCCAGGGCCGGTTCGATCCGGTGCCAGGGGACGCCCCAGCGCACCAGCTCGGCACCGGCGCCGGAGGCGAGCGCGAGGTCCCCGTGCCACTTCTCGTAGTGCTCGGTGAGCGCGTACTCGTCGATCGCGCGCTCGCCGGGCCGCGACTGCGGCACGAAGGTGTCCTCGACGCCGACCGCGAAGTGGAGCCTGCCGTCGCGGTGCCATGGGTGGGAGGTCATTTGAGTCCTGTCGTTGCGATGTTCTCGATGAAGCGGCGCTGGATGAGGAGGAACGCGATGACGAGCGGCAGGATCGCGATGAGCGAGCCGGCCATCATGACGCCGTGGGGGACGATGCCGCTGGGTCCGGTGAGGAGCGTCAGGCCGGAGGTGATGGTGCCCATGTCCGCGTCGGTGGTGAACACCAGCGGCCACAGGAGGTCGTTCCAGTTGTTGACGAAGGTGAAGAGCCCCAGGGTGAGCAGGGCCGGGACGGCGTTGGGGAGCACGACCGACCGGAACACCCGGAACTCTGAGGCGCCGTCGATGCGGGCGGCCGCGTCGACGTCGCGCGGGAGCGAGAGGAAGAACTGGCGCAGGAAGAAGATCCCGAACGCGTCGGCGGCGCGGGGCGCGATGAGCCCGGCGTAGGTGTTGACCCAGCCGAGGTCGGCGACGAGCTGGTAGAGCGGGATCAGCGTGGCCTGGAACGGGATCATCAGGGTCGCGATGATCGCGATCAGCAGGACCTTGCGTCCGGCGAAGTCGATGCGCGCCAAGGCGTAGGCGGCGAGCGAGTCGAAGACGAGCGCGAACGCGGTGACGCCGCCGGCGAACAGGAAGCTGTTGCCGACCAGGCGCGCGAACGGCAGCTCCGAGGTCACCTCCTTGACGTTGTCGAGGGTCCACGTGTCGGGCAGGAGGCTCGGCGGGAACGCGTTGACCTCGGCGACGGGCTTGAACGCGGTGAAGACGATGATCGCGATGGGCAGCAGGACGACGGCGCTGACGAGGACGAGCGCGATCACCGCGAGTACGGTGCCGGGCGTGACGTCCCGCAGCCGGGACCGGCGGGCGAGGGCGCTCATGAGGTCAGGTCCTTTTCCTTGCGGCCGAAGAACAGGAATTGCACGAGGCTGAGCAGCAGGGTCGCGATGAGCAGCACGTACGACAGCGCCGAGGCGAACCCGATGTCGAGCTTGCGGAAGCCGGACTCGTAGATCTCCATGACGAGGGTCTGGGTGTGGCCGTAGGGGCCGCCGCCGGTCATGACGTAGATCTGGTCGAAGGCCTGGAGGGCGGCGATCATCGCGAAGATGAGCACGAACGCCATGGTGTTGGACAGCATCGGGAGCGTGATGTTGCGCAGGCGCGACCACGGCCCGGCGCCGTCCATGCGGGCGGCCTCGTAGAGCGTGTTCGGGATGTCCTGGAGTCCGGCCAGGAAGATCACGAAGTAGAACCCGAAGAGCTTCCACACCGCCACGAGCGCGACGGCGGGCATCGCCAGGTTCGGGTCCTCCAGGACGTTGCCGAGCTGGATGCCCATGCCGCGCAGCCAGTAGTTGAGGAGGCCGACCTGCGGGTCGATGAGGTAGCTCCACGCGAAGGCGGCCACGGCGAAGGAGACGACGAACGGCACGAACAGCGCGGTCCGGAAGAACGACCGGAACGGCATGTGCGGGCTGTTGAGCAGCAGCGCCAGCGCGAGCGCGGCGACGACGGCCGTGGGCGTGAACAGGACGGTGTACCAGAGCGTGTTCACGACCGCTTCACGGATGTCGGGGTCGGTGAAGACGGTGACGTAGTTCTCCAGGCCGATGAACTCCTCGCGCCCGAACCCGCTGGCGTCCATGAAGGACAGGCGGAGGGCGGCGATCATGGGCCACACGGTGAACAGGCCGATGATGATGAGCGCCGGGGCGAGGAAGGCCCAGGCCCTCGCGTTGCGGCCCGCGGGGCTCCCGGTGGCGCGGCGGCGGCCGCCGAGCGGCGCC
>NZ_QFRW01000077.1 GCF_003265355.1 Glycomyces dulcitolivorans
CGGCCCCGGCATGGGCGGACCGGTCGCCGGACGCCCGCCGAGTGACGCGACGCAGCGCCTCCGCAGGCCCGAGGGCCCGACCGGCGCGCGCGACCGCGTCACGGGAGCGCACAACCGGGTCTCCGCCGCCCACGACCGCGTCGACGGCGGCGACACCGTCGACGTCAGTCCCAAGAAGGAATCCGAGAGCCGCCTCTCTCAGCCGCACAAGCGCCAGTACCTGTCGCTGTGGATCGAGCTGCCGCTGCTGCTCGTCGTCGCGTTCTCGGCCGCGGTCCTGCTGCGCACGTTCGCCGTGCAGCCCTTCTACATCCCCTCGGGATCGATGGAGCAGACCCTCCAGGAGGGCGACAAGGTCCTCGTCCTCAAGCTCACCACCACCCTGCGCACGCCCCAGCGCGGCGAGGTCGTGGTCTTCCGCGGCACCGACTCCTGGGACCCCGAGTACCGGCCCGCGGGCGGTTCCGACTCGGTCCTGTCCGACGTCACCACCGGCGTCCTCGACCTCATCGGCCTGGCCGAGCCCGACGAGAAGGACTTCATCAAGCGCGTCATCGCCGTCGGCGGCGACACCGTCATGTGCTGCGACGCCGACGGGAACGTCGTCGTCAACGGCGTCTCCCTCCACGAGGACGAGTACGTCTACGACAACGCGCCCGTCGAGCCCGAGCCCGGCACCTGCCATTCGCGCCGGTTCGACCAGGTGACCGTCCCCGAGGGCGAGGTGTGGGTGATGGGGGACCACCGCGGCAACTCGAAGGACTCGCGCTGCCAGGGCCCGGTCCCGGTCGAGAACATCATCGGCCGCGCCATCGCCCTCGTGTGGCCCACCGACCGCGCCACCGAACTGGAGATCCCCGACTCCTTCGACGTGCTCGACGGGACCTCCGGTTCCGAAGGGAGCCAATCGGCCTCGGGCACCGCGGGCGACGGCCTCCCGGCGTCGTGGGGCACCGCCTGGGATTCACCGCCTTCGTTGCCCGCCACCGGGACCACCGCCCCTGCCGCCAGAGCGCGAGCGCGTAGACTCGCACCGTGATCGAAGAAGGGCAGGCGCCCGGCGCCGACGGCGAGGGCGCCGAGGAGACCTCCGACAAGCAGCAGCCCAAGAAGAAGGGGTCGTTCTGGAAGGAACTCCCCATACTCCTGGGCGTCGCCATCCTGGTGGCGATCGTGGTGCGGACCTGGGTCGTCCAGACCTACTACATCCCCTCCGGCTCGATGGAGAACACCCTCCAGATCAACGACCGGGTGCTCGTCAACAAGCTCGTCTACGACTTCTCCGATCCCGAGCGCGGCGAGATCATCGTCTTCACCGCGCCGGAGTCGTGGCGGTCGGTCATGGAGGAGGACGAGTTCATCAAGCGGGTCATCGCCGTCGGCGGCGACCACGTCGTCTGCTGCGACGACCAGGGGCGCATCACCGTCAACGGGGTCCCGCTCGACGAGGACGACTACCTGTACACGAACCCGCTCACGGGCGAGCAGGACAAGCCCTCGCAGGACCCGTTCGACGTGGTCGTCCCGGAGGGCCGCCTGTGGGTCATGGGCGACCACCGCTCGGCCTCGGGCGACTCGCGCGAGCGGTTCATCCGCACCGGCGGGAACGTCGACGCCTCCACGATCGAGGTCGACGCCGTGATCGGCAAGGCGTTCGTCCTGTTCTGGCCCTTCGGCGACTTCACCTGGTTCTCCATCCCGGCGACCTTCGACGACGTCCCGGAGCCCTCCTGACCGTGCTCCGCCCGACCCCTTCCCGCATGAAGCGCGACGGCGACCTGTACGCGCTGGAGGCGGCGCTCGTGCGGCGGGGCCTCGGCCCGGTCGCCGGCGCCGACGAGGCCGGGCGCGGTGCCTGCGCGGGACCCCTGGTGGTCGCGGCGGTGATCCTGCCGCCGAGCGCGAGGCTCGACGAGCTGAACGACTCGAAGCTCCTCACCGAGGCCGCGCGCGAGCGCGTCTACGAGCGGCTGCGCCGCTCCCGCGCCCTGGTCTCGGTCGTGAGCTACGGGCCGCGGGAGATCGACCGGCGCGGGATCTCGGTGTGCAACCTCGAAGGGATGCGCGTCGCCGTCGCGCGCCTGAGCGAGCGGCCCGGCTACGCGCTCACCGACGGCTTCGCGGTCCCGGGCCTGCCCGGGAGCCTCGGCGTCGTCAAGGGCGACCGCACGGCCGCGTGCGTGGCCGCGGCGGGCGTCGTCGCCAAGGTGACCCGGGACCGGATCATGGCCGAGCTCGACGGACGCCACCCCGAATACGGATTCGGCGTCCACAAGGGATACGGCACGGCGGCGCACGAGGCGGCCCTGCGCCGCTGGGGGCCGTGCGAGGAGCACCGGCTCTCGTACGCCAACGTCGCCGCGAACGCCGTACCCGCAGCCGCGTGAACCGCGTTTACCGGGTCCTTCCGGCGTGAATCCCGGACCCGCGAGGCAAGCCGCGTCCGTGGCGGGGCATGAGCGCACTATCGTGGAACCGTCGCATGAGAAGGAGGAGCGTTGAGCGCCGAGGACCTCGAGAAGTACGAGACCGACATGGAACTGCAGTTGTACCGGGAGTACCGGGACATCGTGCGGCAGTTCACCTACGTCGTCGAGACCGAGCGGCGGTTCTACCTGGCCAACGCGGTGGAGGTCCACGTGCGGGGAGCCGAGGCCGAGACCTACTTCGAGGTCGAGATGAGCGACGCGTGGGTCTGGGACATGTACCGCCCGGCCCGCTTCGTCAAGCACGTCCGCGTCCTGACGTTCAAGGACGTCAACGTCGAAGAGCTCGACAAGCCGGACATGACCCTGCCGTAGCGCCGGGCCCGCACGAGCACGGGGTGGTCCGCCCGACCCGCCGGTACCATTGGACCGGTGTCCACACTCCGTGATGTGATCAGCGCGCACACCGACCTGACGTCGAACTCCGCGGCCCACCTCCAGCGGCTCGTCGCCGAATGGCAGCTCCTCGCCGATCTCTCCTTCGCCGACTTCCTCCTCTGGGGGGCCGTCAAGGACCACCCGGGCCGGTACGTGTGCCTCGCCCAGGTCCGGCCCACGACCGGCCCCACCGCCTACGAGGAGGACCAGGTCGGCCGCATCCTCGAAGGCGGGGACGCGAAGCACCTGGCCGTCGCCTACACGGAGGGCCGGATCTTCCGCGAGGGCGACCCGGTCTGGCGCGGCGACGTCGCCGCCCGCCACGAGGCCATCCCGGTGCGCCGCCGCGACCGCAGCCAGGTCATCGCCGTCGCCGCCCGCGACACGAACCTCTCGGACACCCGCAGCCCCTCCCACCTGGAGCTCAACTACCTCAAGACCGCCGACTACCTGGTGCAGATGCTCACCGACGGCGGCTTCCCGCCCCCGCTCCTGCCCGGCGAGCCGACCACCGCGCCGCGCATCGGCGACGGCCTGGTCCGCATCGGCGCCGACGGCCTCGTCCGCTACGCCTCCCCGAACGCCCTGTCGGCCTACCGCCGCATGGGCGTCACCGGCCACCTGCGGGACCGCGACCTCGCCGAGCTCACCCGCAGCCTCCCCTCCAGCCCCGACGTCGGTGCCGACGCCGCGCGCCGCATCGCCGACGCGCTCGCCGGAGGCACCCCGCGCCGCAAGGAGATCGAGGCCAAGGGCGCCACGGTCCTCATGCGCGCGCTGCCGCTGCGCCCCGGCGGGAAGGCCGCCGGCGCCCTGGTGCTCGTCCGCGACATCACCGAGGTCCGCCGCCTCGACCGCGAGCTGGTCACCAAGGACGCCACGATCCGCGAGATCCACCACCGCGTCAAGAACAACCTCCAGACCGTCGCCGCCCTCCTGCGCCTCCAGGCCCGCCGCGTCGGGTCCCCGCAGGCGCGCCTGTCCCTCGAAGAGTCGGTGCGCCGCGTCGCCTCGATCGCGCTCGTCCACGAGACGCTCTCGCAGTCCTCGGACGAGTCGGTCGGCTTCGACCAGATCGTCGACCGCGTCGCCTCCATGGCCGTCGAGGTCTCGGTGGCCGAATCGAAGGTCACCCTGCGCCGCGAGGGCACCTTCGGGGTCCTGCCCAGCGAGTACGCGACCCCGCTGGTCATGGTCGTCAACGAGCTCATCCAGAACGCCGTCGAGCACGCCTACCCGCCCGGCCAGGACGGCGAGGTGGTCATCGGCGTCGAGCGCGACGGCGACCACTTCCGCGTCACCGTCTCCGACCACGGCAAGGGCCTCCCCGAGGGCTTCCGCATCGCCGACTCGACGCGCCTGGGCCTCCAGATCGTCCACACCCTCGTCACCGGCGAGCTGCGCGGCACGATCGACATGCGCCCCCGCGCCGAAGGCGGCACGGAGGCCGTCGTCGACTTCGCGCTTCAGTAGCGAACGTCCGCGTGACGTAACACTCGTCCCAAGCTCTGGTACGGCCGGACCCCGCCACCGCGAGGTCCGGCCGTACGCGTGTCACGTTCATGTGACCTGCTGTCCATGGTGCGGGACGATCGATGCGCCTGTCGGGAACGTGTGTCATGCTTGCTGGCATGTCTCGCGCACACGGGTTCCGACTGGTGGCACGCCGCCACGTCGACCTTTGCCGTGTGTACAGCGCCATGTGTCTCATGTGCGCTTAATTCGCATCCGGCTGTTCAGCCGTCGAATCCACGCCACACCTGTGTCCGCGATGAGGAGTACCGTGCCAACGCCAACGCGCAAACCGTCCCGCCCCAAAGGCCAGGGCCAATGGGCCATGGGCCACCGGGAGCCGCTCAACAAGAACGAGCAGTCCAAAAAGGACGACAACCCGCTGAACGTGCGGCAGCGCATCGAGGGCATCTACGCCCACCGCGGCTTCGACTCGATCGACCCGGCCGACCTGCGCGGGCGTTTCCGCTGGTGGGGCCTGTACACCCAGCGCAAGCCCGGCATCGCCGGCGGCAAGACCGGCATCCTCGAAGAGGAGGAGCTGGACGACAAGTACTTCATGATGCGCGTGCGCATGGACGGCGGCCAGCTCAGCCTCGCGCAGCTGCGGACCGTCGCCGGGATCTCCAAGGAGTTCGCCCGCGACACCGCCGACGTGACCGACCGCGAGAACGTCCAGTACCACTGGATCCGCGTCGAGGACGTCCCCGAGATCTGGCGCCGCCTCGAAGCGGTCGGCCTCGACACGCAGGAGGCCTGCGGCGACTGCCCGCGCGTCATCCTCGGCTCGCCCGTGGCGGGCGTCGCCGTCGACGAGGTCATCGACGCGACCCCGCAGATCCAGGAGATCTACGACCGGTTCATCGGCGACCGCAGCCTGTCGAACCTGCCGCGCAAGTTCAAGTCGACGATCGGCTGGCTGCCCGACAGCCCGTACGAGACCAACGACATCTCGCTCATCGGCGCGCACCACCCCGAGCTCGGCCCCGGCTTCGACCTGTACGTCGGCGGCGGCCTCTCCACCAACCCGATGTTCGCGCAGCGCCTGGGCACCTGGATCTCCCAGGACGACATCGTCGAGGTGTGGGTCAACGTGGTCCGCATCTTCCGCGACTGGGGCTACCGGCGCCTGCGCACCCGCGCCCGCCTGAAGTTCCTCGTCAAGGACTGGGGCGCCGAGAAGTTCCGCGAGGTCCTCGAATCGGACGCGTACCTCGGCCGCAAGCTCCCCGACCTGGAGCAGCCGCCGGTCCCCGAGAAGCTCCTCGACCACATCGGCGTCCACAAGCAGAACGACGGCAACTACTTCATCGGCGTCGCCCCCGTCGCCGGCCGCGTCTCGGGCACCGTGCTCGACCAGCTCGCCGACATCGCCGAGAAGTACGGCTCCGACCGCATCCGCGCCACCCCGCTCCAGAAGCTCCTGCTCCTGGACATCCCCGGCGACCGGGTCGACGAGGCCGTCGAGGACCTGCGCGCGATCGGCCTGGAGGCCCACCCGTCCCCGTGGCGCCGCGCCACCATGGCCTGCACCGGCATCCAGTTCTGCAAGCTCGCGATCGTCGACACCAAGGACCGCGCCCGCGACCTCGTCGCCGAACTGGAGAAGCGCGTCCCCGAGCTCGACACGCCCGTGTCGATCCACGTCAACGGCTGCCCGAACGCCTGCGCGCGCACCCAGACCGCCGACATCGGCCTCAAGGGCCAGCTCGTCGTCAAGGACGGCGAGCAGGTCGAGGGCTTCCAGGTCCACCTCGGCGGCGGCCACGCCTCCGCGGCGAGCCTGGGCCGCAAGTCCCGCGGCCTCAAGGTCGCCTCCGAGGACCTCGGCGACTACGTCGAGCGCGTCACCCGCCGCTACCTCGCGGGCCGGACCGAGGGCGAGACCTTCGCCCAGTGGGTCCACCGCGCCGAGGAAGCGGAATTGCAGTGAGCGCCCGCGTCGTCCCCTACTACTGCCCCTACTGCGGCGAGGAAGACCTCAGACCGTACGAAGCGGACCCTGACAGCGACGTCGAGATCCGCGGCGGATGGCACTGCGCGGACTGCACCCGCGTCTTCGCCGTCAAATACCACGGGATGGCGGCCGCGCAGATCATCGCGCCGCCGCCGTCCACAGCCGGCCCAGGGCCGGAGTGAAACACCCCCGATCGGAGTGAAGCAGCATGAGCAGCAACGGGATAGAAAGAGACCCATTCGAACTCCGTGACCTCGCCACCGAGGCGGGGAAGCGCCTGGAAGACGCCACGGCCCACCAGATCATCGAGTGGGCGGTCGGCGAGTTCGGCGAGCGCTTCTGCGTGACCTCGTCGATGGCCGACGCCGCGGTGGTGCACCTCGCCAGCGAGGTCGCCCCCGGCATCGACGTGGTCTTCCTCGACACGGGACTCCACTTCCCGGAGACCCTGGAGGTCCGCGACTTCGTCGCCTCCACGATGAACGTCAACGTGCGCTCGATCCAGCCCGACCAGAGCGTGCTGTCCCAGGACGCCGAGTTCGGCCCCCGGCTGTTCAACCGCGCCCCTGACGAGTGCTGCTCGCTCCGCAAGGTCCTGCCGCTCAACCAGGCCCTGGCCGACTACGACGGCTGGGCCACCGGCCTGCGCCGCGACGAGGGCCCGACCCGCGCCAACACGCGCGTCGTCGACTTCGACCTGGCACGCCGCAAGGTCAAGGTCTCCCCGATCGCCAAGTGGACCGAGGCCGACCAGGAGGCGTACATCGAGCGGTACAACATCCCGGTGAACCCGCTGCTCAAGGACGGATTCCGCTCCATCGGCTGCTGGCCGTGCACCCGCCGGACCGAGCCGGGCGAGGACCCGCGCGCGGGCCGCTGGGCCGCGTTCGACAAGACCGAGTGCGGACTGCATGTCTGACCGACCGGCGCCCGGACCCGGTGCACTCGCACCGGGCACCGGCGCCGCCCCGGGGCCCGAGGCGCGGCCGATCGTCCTGGTCGCCCACGGCAGCCCCGACCNNNTCCGCGCCATCGCGCGGGCGGCCGGGGCGGACGTGGGGTTCCTGGAGTTCAACGAGCCGCACCCGGTCGAGGTCCTGCGCGGCATCGCCGACACCGGTACCAGTGCGGCCGTGGCGCTCCCGCTCCTGCTGACCGACGCGTACCACTCCCGCACCGACCTCCCCGCCGTCGCCAAGCACGCCGAGGAGTCCCGCCCGGGACTCGCGGTCGCCGTGGCGCGCCCGGTGGGGGACCTGTCGCTCGCGAAGGCCCTCGTCCGCGACCTGCCGTACGGCATCGACGGCCTCGTGGTGTGCGCCGCGGGCACCCGCGTCGACGACGGCCGCGCCCATGTCGCGGCCGTCGCGGAAGAGGCCGGCCGCCTGCTCGGCGTCCCCGCCGGCCCCGGCTTCGCCTCCGGCCCCGGCCCGAAAGCCGGCGAGACCGTCGAACGGTTGAAAGCCGAAGGCGCCCAGCGCATCGCGGCCGTCTGCTACTTCATCGCCCCGGGCATCCTGTGCGACACCGCGATCGAGTCCGCCCTCGAGGCGGGCGTCGTCCACACGGGTGAACCTCTGGGCGCCGCACCGGAACTGCTCGACCTCATCGCGAAACGCGCGGCCGAGGCGTAGTTCGGTCGACCGCTTGGTTGTGGTCCAGGAGGTCGCGGGTTCAAGTCCCGCTATTCGCCGAACGGGCGCCGCTCGCCGAATCCCACGGCCCGCCTGCTCGGGCCGCACAGGATCAGCGCCAGCATCACGATCGCGAGCGCCCAGGCGGCGACCCCGATGACCGGGTGCGCGGCCTCGCGCAGGTAGTAGCCGATCGGCAGCCACAGGAGCGCCTGGAACACCGCCTGCGCGACGATGTCGCGGCTCTGGAGCAGCCGCCGGCCGATGAACCAGTAGTAGAGCGCCCCCAGCCACGCCAGGAGGGCGATGCCGACCGCGCCGCTCGCGGTGTCGACGTCGCCGGTGGCGATCTGCACCAGGGCCCAGGCCCCGGCGGCCACGAGTCCCGTTGCGAGGAGCCAGAACACACCGGCGGCGGCGGTCAGGGTCCACGGGCGTGCGCCGTCACCGCGACTTTCGGTGACCGCGCCCATGTCGGCGTCGGTTTCGTTCACACGCCAACCGTATCCCGGGCTACTCTGCGGCTATGCGCGACCTGAAAGCAGCGCCACAGCGCGGCCTGCTCATCGTGAACCCGAAGGCCTCCACCGGCTCGCGCCGACGCACGCGGTGGGTCGCCAAGAAGCTCGACCGCGTCCTGGACCTCACGGTCGAGAAGACCGGCGACCGGGGACACGGCGAGGACCTCGCGCGCCGCGGCGCCGACGCCGGCTACGACGTGGTCCTGAGCCTCGGCGGCGACGGCACGGTCAACGAGGTCGTCAACGGCCTCGTCGCGGGCGGGCGCCCCGCCGAGGAGGCGCCGGTGTTCGCGCCGATCCCGGCCGGGTCGACGAACGTGTTCGCCCGCGCCCTGGGCCTGCCGTGGGACCGCCGCCGCGCCTCGATGGCGATCGTCGCCGCCCTGTCGGACGCGCCGCGCACCCGCACCGTCAGCCTCGGGCGCGCGCAGGGCGAGGGGGTCGACCGGCTGTTCACCTTCTGCGCCGGACTCGGCTGGGACGCGTCGATCATCAAGAAGGTCGAGTCGTACCGCAAGAAGCGCAATCTCGGCGCGCACTACGCCCGCGCCGTCATGGCGGAACTGAACGAGCATGGCGTGGAAGGGGATTCGATCGAGGTGTCGCTGTCCTCCGGGGAAGAGGTCCTCTCGACCGGGATGGTCGTCGTGCAGAACTGCGCACCGTGGACCTATCTCGGCGCCCTTCCGGTGAATCTCAACGCGCGGGCGTCCTTTAATGCTGGACTTGATGTCCTGATTCTGCGTAAACTTGGTCTGTCGGACGCCGCGCGGACCGCCGCTTCACTGCTGGTGGGACGTGACGGACCCGACGGCAAACACGCGGTGACGCATCACGATCTCTCCAGGATCACGCTGCGCGCGTCGCTTCCGCAGGCCTTCCAGCTCGACGGGGACTATCTCGGAGAGCGCACCGAACTCGAACTCAGCTCGGTGCCGAAGGCGTTGCGGGTGGCCTGCTAACAACTTGGGAAAACCTCTAGGTGGGTGTTGACAAGTCGCCCGTGAGCAGGCAAGGTTGATTTCGCCATCCCTACCGGGACGGCGCGAGACTTACAACCGAATATCGTCTTTTCGGTGCGTTATAGACCGGGCGTCGTGGGTACTTCTGCCCTGGCGGACTTCTCGTAAGGTGTGTCTGCCAACCTTGAGTACCAGTGTGTCAAACCGGTTCGACTCGCTGTCACCGACCCCCTCCTTTACGAAGCCTGATGGCCCGACAACGGCATCGGCTCGCGCGGAGGGAACGTGTGGCGGGCGTCGCCCGAGGGCCCGCGGTAGGGGTCCCGGCGATGCCGCGGAACGAATTCCCCGAGTCTTCTTCGAGGTAGCACGGTGAGTTCACTCACTCAATGCTGAATTCCGGAGTCGAACCCTTGACAAATCACGACCTTGTGAAAGTATTCACAAGGGCCCGGGTCACGGTGCGGACTTGTCGCAGATCCGCTCGCGGAGCTGTACGTTTGCAGTCGCCATTCGGGCGGCCGACGCCGTTAGCGGGTGTGCCTCCCCGGCCCAGTGCGTTCAGCAACGGTGCTGGCGCTGCGCGAGGACACTCCACGCTCACGGTGACAACGATTCCCTTTGCAGGGAGACGAGATCCGTCCTGAGTGCCCGTATGCGCCATCCGTGGGGTGCGCCGCCGCAGTGATTTCCAGCGGCGGAACACGGAAACGGCGCGCGAGCGGAGCGCGACCTGAACGCCCGGAGCGCGGCCCAGCGGCCGCGACGCCCGAACGCAAGAAACCCATAACACCGTGAAAGCAAGATGCTTGATGCTTAGCAAGGAGATGTTTTGATGGATTGGCGCCACGAGGCCATCTGCCGCGACGAGGACCCCGAGCTGTTCTTCCCGATCGGGGACACCGGTCCGGCACTGGTACAGATCGAGCAGGCCAAGAACGTCTGCCGGCGCTGCCCCGTGACCGAGGAGTGCCTGCGGTGGGCGCTCGAGAGCGGTCAGGACGCGGGCGTGTGGGGCGGCATGAGCGAGATCGAGCGCCGCGAGGTGAAGCGTCGCTCCGGTGCGCTGCGCACGCTCGCCACCCAGGTCGTCGGCTAGAACCGCGCAATCCCTTGATGTAGCCCATCCCTCGAATTTGCGACAACAGAAGCTTGGAAGGCCCGGCATGCCCGCCGGGCCTTCAAGCTTGTCCAGCGGCATTCACGATCATGCCCGAGGGGTACGACAATTCCGGGCTCTGGGAAGGGCCCCCGGTTTCTAGACTGCCCGAGGGGTACGACATTTTTCGGCCGTGCGGGTCAGTGGATCTGGTGGCGCTCGGTGTCGGCGTCGGCTTCCGTCGCGGGGCGGCGCTGGCGGATGCGGATCGTGGTGAGGGCGCCCTCGACTTCGGAGTCGACCTCGTCGGTGAGGGCCTTGAGGACCTGCCACTGGTAGGACCCGGCGTCGGGGAGCGGCTCGCCCTTGGGGCGGCTCAGCACGATCTGGAGGGCCTCCTCGCCGACTTCGAGGCGGCAGTGGAGGGGCTCGTCCCCGGGCTTGCGGCGGAACGGCCGCGGGCGGCCGGGCTCGGGCGGGATCAGGAGCGCCACGGCCGCGTTCACCGCCGCGCGCAGGTCCTCGATCTCGTCCAGCGAGAATCCGAGGCGGGTCGCCACCGCCGCGGTCGCGGTCGGCAGGACCGAGAGGTAGTCGCCCGAAGTGGGGACGTCGAGCAGCAGCACGTCGTCGCGCTCATCGCTCACCGGCATTACCGCTTCCCGTAACCCTGCGCGGGGGCCCAAGGACGTGGACCCCCCTCGCTGCAAAGGATAATCCGACCGCGGCCCGGGCGCGGAACACCCCGGGCGAATTCCCACCCCGGGGGACGCCCGGCATGAGAAAGCGCCCGGTCCCGCGGCTGGGGACAGGGCGCTCCTCGCGTCGTGAAAGCGCTAGGCCTTCTTGGTCTCCCAGAAGATCCCGGCGATCTCGTCGATCTTCGCCAGCAGCTCCTCGGCGACCTTCGGGTCGGCCGAGCCCTTGGACCCCGAAGCCCCCGCGAGCTTCGTCGCCTCGTTGACGAGGGTGTGCAGCTGCGGGTACTTCTCGAAGTGCGGCGGCTTGAAGTAGTCCGTCCACAGCACCCACAGGTGCTCCTTGACCAGGTTCGAGCGCTGCTCCTTGATGATCAGGGCGCGGGTGCGGAACTCAGGGTCCTCGTTGGCCTGGTACTTCTCGCAGATGGCCTTGACCGACTCCGCTTCGATGCGCGCCTGGGCCGGGTCGTATACCCCGCACGGCAGGTCGCAGTGAGCGGAAGCCGAGACCTGCGGCAGCAGCCGCTTGAACAGAGGCTTGAACATGGCCCCCTCCAGCTTCCTTCAGTGGGTTGTGATTCCACCGCCGACCCTACCTCTCCAACCGCCCGATTCGGCCCGGCCCCTAGAGTTGGGAGACCGACACCGTTCCTCACCGAACGCCCTGTCGGCCAGTGAAATAAACCGAGACGGAGGTCAGTCCCGATGCTCGCCGCTTACGCCCGCAACGTGAACCCCGAGGACCCGTTCGACGCCCTCTCGGTGGGTGAGATCGAACCGCCGCCCGTCCCGCAGGACTGGACCCGCGTCGAACTCGTCGCGGCCTCGGTCAACCACCACGACCTCTGGTCCCTCGCCGGGGTGGGCCTCCGCGCCGAGCAGACCCCGATGATCCTCGGGACCGACGCCGTCGGGCGCACCGCCGAAGGCGACGAGGTCGTCGTCTACCCGGTCATCGCCGACGCCTCGCTCGCCGACGAGACCCTCGACCCCAAGCGCACGCTCCTGTCCGAGCACCACCCCGGCACGCTCGCCGAGTACGTCTCGGTCCCCGCGCGCAACCTGGTGCCCGTGCCGAAGGGCTGGACCGCCGTCGAGGCCGCGTGCCTGCCGACCGCGTACCTCACCGCCTGGCGGATGCTCACCAGCCGCGGCCGCCTCGGCGCCGACGGCGCCGCCCACGACAGCGCCGTGCTCGTGCAGGGGACCGGCGGCGGCGTCGCCACCGCCGCGATCGTCCTCGCCACGGCACTGGGCGCCCGCGTGTACGCCACCGGACGCACCCCCGAGCGCCGCGAGCGGGCCGCCGAGCTCGGCGCCGTCCCGATCGAGGCCGGCGGTCGCCTGCCCGAGCGCGTCGACGTCGTCGTCGACTCCGTGGGCGCGCCGGTCATGGCCCACTCGATCAAGTCCCTCAAACCCGGCGGGCGCCTCGTCAACTGCGGCGTCACCGGCGGGCCGATCGCCGAGGTCGACATGCGGCACGTCTTCTTCAAGCAGCTGGAGATCGTCGGCTCGACCATGGGCACCCTCACCGAGCTGCGCGAACTCCTGCTGTTCTGCGCCGAGAGCGGCCTCAAGCCCGTCGTCGACTCCGTCCACGCCCTCCCCGACGCCGAGCGGGCCCTGCGCCGCCTGGCCTCGGGCGACGCGTTCGGGAAGGTCGTCGTCACCGCCTCCTAACGCGCGGCCGACAGCGTCGTAAGTACGACAGTGGGCCGGTTTCTGGCGGGTTCGCCCTCCGGCCGGCCCCGCCTGCCCTCACCCTGTAATGGATGTCACTCACGGGCCGGTTCCGGCCCCGGCATCGAACGCCGAGCGCCTTGACCACACGGGCGCCGAGGGCAGGGGAGAAGCGGCCATGTCGGTAATGGGTCGGGTCAAGGGCGGGATCAAGTCCGCCGCGGGAAGCACCTGGACGGTGACCAAGAAGCTCCTGGTCAGAGTCGCGATCGCGGCGGCCATCATGGCCGTGGCCATCGTCCTCGCCAGGAACGGGGAGAGCGCCGCCTCCGAGGCGGCGGGCGTCTCGGGCACCGAGGCCCGCCCGATCGCGGCCCAGCACGCGATCCTCTCGGAGGGCTGGACCCACGAGCAGGACCTGTCGTGCACGTACGCGGTGAAGGCCACGTTCGGCGTCTCGGTCTTCACCGAGACCGACATGGGGGCGCGGCGGCTGCTGCGCCTGCACAACAAGACCGAGGTGCACGGGGCGTGCGAGCCGACCCAGGGCGGCAGGACGATCGGCTGCGCGGGCCTGCGCTGGGAGACCGAGTGGATCCGCGTCCAGTCGGGCGACACCGTCGGCTACAGCCCGGCCTCGTGCCTCGTCAAGGAGGGGGTTCTATGACGGCACCGGTGAAGACGGCAGTGCCGGAGTGAGCGGCACCCGCTGGAGCACGCGGGAACCGCTCTAGGAGACGAACGACGCGGGGCGCGACAGGCATGTCGCGCCCCGCCTCCGTGCGTTATTTCAGGCCGACGCCGGCGACGCCCTTGACGATCTGCTTCTGGAAGACCAGGAACACGATCAGCAGCGGCAGCGCGCCGAGGATCGCCGCGGCCATGTTCTGGGCGTACAGCAGGCCGTAGCCGCCGGTGACGACGCCCAGGCCCACCGGGAGGGTCATCATCGACGGGTCGGTCGCCACCAGCAGCGGCCACAGGAAGTTGTTCCACGAGCCGATGAACGTGAAGATCCCGACCGCGGCCAGGATCGGCCCCGACAGCGGCAGGATGACGCTCCACAGCACCCGCAGGTGCCCGGCGCCGTCGATCTTCGCGGCCTCCTCGTAGTCGCGGGGGACCGCGTCGAAGAACCGCTTGAGGATGAACACCATGACCGGCGGGACCGTCTGCGGCAGCGCCAGGCCCCAGTACGTGTTCGACAGGTTCAGGGCGTTCACGATGTCGAACAGCGGCACGATGAGCGCCTCGCCCGGGACCATGAGCCCGGCGATGATCACCGCGAACACGATCTTCTTGCCCGGGAAGTCGAACCGCGAGAACCCGTAGGCCGCGAGCACGCACAGCGTCAGCGTCAGAACCGTGACGATCGAGGACACCACCGTCGAGTTGACCATCCACACCAGGTGGTCGCCGCGCTCGAACAGGGTCCGGTAGCCCTCCAGGGACCAGTCCCGCGGGATCCAGTGGATGTCCTGGCCGAGGCTCGCCTCGGTCTCGGTCTTCAGCGAGGTCGACAGCGCCCACAGCAGGGGCAGCAGCCACACCACCGCCAGCGCGATGGCGGCGGTGTACACGATGACGGCGCCGGCCGTGGGGCGCTTCCGCCTGCGGCGCACGGGAGCTGCCGCGGGCGCCTCGGGCTTGTCGAGGACTGCGGTCATGTCAGGCCTCCTTCCGGGAGAACAGCCGGAACTGGACGATCGAGACGATCATGATGAGCACGAACAGCACATAGGACAGCGCCGACGCGTAGCCGATCCGATAGCCCTCGAACCCGGCGATGTAGATGTAGTGGATGGCGACCTCGGTGGCGCGGTTCGGGCCGCCGCTGGTCATGAGGTACATCTGGTCGAAGATCCGCAGCGAGGCGATGAGCTGGAGGACGATCACCAGCGCGGTGGTGCGCTTGAGCAGCGGGAGCGTGATGCTCCACAGCTGGCGCCACCAGTTGGCGCCGTCGATCGCGGACGCCTCGTAGACGTCCTGCGGGATCGTCTGGAGCGCGGCGAGATACAGCAGGAAGTTGAATCCGATGGTCCACCAGACGGTGGTGATGACGACCGCCCACATGGCGCGGTGCTCGTCCTGGAGCCAGATGGTCGGGGCGTCGGGGCTCTGGACGCCGAGCACCTCCAGGTAGTGGTTGAGGATGCCGCCGTCGGGCTGGTAGATCCACGTCCAGATGATGGTGACCACCGAGACGGGGATGACGTACGGCGCGAAGATCGCCAGGCGCAGGAACCAGCCGGCCCGGCGGGCCCGGTTGACCATGAGCGCGAAGACGATCGACAGGACCACCAGCGGCGGCGTCGAGTAGAGCGTGAAGACGGCGGTGTTGCCGAGGGCGTTCCAGGCGCGCTCGTCGCCGAGCGCCTCGGCCCAGTTGTCGAGGCCGATCCAGCTCGGGGTGCGGCCGGTGAGGCTCTTGTCGGTGAACGAGTAGTAGAGGCCGAGGAACGTCGGCCAGATGAGGAAGAGGGCGTAGGCCGCGAAGAACGGCAGGACGAACCACAGTCCGGTCCAGGACCGGCGCCGCGGCGCCGGGACCCTCGGGGGCCGCTCGGCGGCGGCCGGCGCCGCTGCGGGCGCTTCGGTGTGCACAGTCATGTCAGGTCCTATGAATCGTTTCAGTCGACCGGATTGGGGAGCGAGACGAGGTCCTGGATGCGCTCCTTGAGGAGCGCGAGCGCCTCCTCGGGGTTCAGCGCCAGCGCGTAGACCTGCTGGAACACGGTGCCGGCCTCGTCGAAGAGGCGGGCGCCCGAGCCGGAGAACCACACCTCGGGGTCGAGCTGGACGTTGTCGACCACGCCGGAGTACTCGGCGTTCGGCTCCAGCGCCTGGTACTCGGCGCTCTCGGTGACCGGGAGGTACGCCGGGGTGTGCCCGGCCCCGGCGCCCCACTGGAGGCTGTTCTTGAGCATGTACGCGACGTACTCGATCGTGGCCCGCCTGACCTCGGGGTCCCAGCTGTTGTGGTGGGGGAGGATGAACGAGTGGGAGTCGCCCTGGGTGCGGCGGTTGCCGAAGAAGTCGGGCATCTCGGTCATGGAGAAGTCGAGGCCCTGGGCCTCGCTGAAGGCCCGGAAGCGGGTGATCTCCCAGTTGCCGACCTGGACGAACCCGGCGGCGCCGTTCTCGAAGTTGGCGGCGCACTGGGCGCCGTCGGCGAAGGTCGGGCACAGGCCCTCTTCCGCCATGCGGTACATGACCTCGATGGACTGGAGCGCCTTGGCGTCGTCCATCTCGTAGTCGCCGTCGCCGAAGGCCATCTCGCCGTCGGCCTGGCGGTACCAGGCCCAGAACTGGCGCCAGCCGCCGAAGGTGTCGAGCGAGGTGCCGTACTGGCCGGTGACCTCCTTGGCGGCGCGCAGGACGTCGAAGTAGTCCTCGACGCCGGTGGTCTCCAGGAGGGTCCCGTCCGGGTTGAGGGCGCCGATCTCGGCGCACACGGAGCGGTTGTAGTAGTTGACGAGGGCGTGGGTGTCGAGCGGGATCGCGTACAGCTCGCCGTCGACGAAGCACTTGTCCCACAGCTCCGCGGGGAACGCGTCGGGGTCGAGCCCGGCGTCCTCGATCTCCTTGAGGTCGAAGGGGTCGAGGAGGGTCGCGGGGGAGAGGCTCTTGATGCGGGAGACGTGGGCGGTGGCGACGTCGGCGCCGTTGCCGCCGGAGGCGCCCATGACGATGCGGGTGTAGAACGGGGTGCCCCAGCCGAGGGTGGTGGCCTGGAGGTCGACGTCGGGGTGCTCGGCCTCGAACTGGCCGTGCATCTCGGTCATGATCGCGCCGTCGGCCCCTGCGAGGAGGTTCCACTGCTTGACGACGGTCTTGTCGCTCAGGGAGACGGCGAGCGAGCCGCATCCGGTGAGCCCGAGCCCGGCGGCCGCCGCCGAGCCCGCGAGGAGCGTCCGCCTGGTGAGGGGGCCAGGGGGTGGGGGATGGTTCGGCATCTATGCATCACTCCAATGTGATCTTTGTATGGTCGGCCGGTGGAAGGGCGAGCCGTGATGCCATTGTTATCGTTCTCATCGATGGAGTCAAGGGTATGTATATATAGAAACCGGTACCTCTTTGCAACGTTGTGAACGCCGGTGCCGGCCCCGGGACCCCCGGACACGCCGAAGGGGGAGGCCGTTTCCGGCCTCCCCCTTCGGGTTCGTCTTACTGCGGCTGCGGGACCGCGACGTCGATGAGCGCCTGCTGCTCGACCTCGTGGACCTTCGGCGAGCCGGTGGACGGCGCGGCCGCGGCCGGGCGGGAGATCCGGCGCAGGTGGACCCCGCCGAGCTGCTCCAGCAGGTTGAGCGCGATGAACGACCAGGCGCCCTGGTTCGCCGGCTCCTCCTGGACCCAGGCGGTCTCGACGGCGTTCGGGAACGCGCCGAGGGCGGCCTTGAGCTCCTCGGCCGGCAGCGGGTAGAGCTGCTCGACGCGGAGGATCGCGGTGTCGGTGACGCCGCGGGCGGTCCGGGCGGCGGCCAGGTCGTAGTAGACCTTGCCGGAGCACAGGAGGACGCGCTTGACGTTCTCGGGGCGGATCTCGCCGGAGGCGAGCGCCGGGTCGTGCAGGACCGGCTGGAAGCGGCCCGTGGTGAACTCGTCGAGCTGGCTGACGGCGGCCTTGTGGCGCAGCAGCGACTTCGGCGTGAAGACCACGAGGGGCTTCTTGACCGGGTCGAGGCCCTGGCGGCGCAGCAGGTGGAAGTAGTTCGCCGGGCTCGTGGAGTTGACCACGCGCATGTTCTCGTCGGCGCACAGCTGGAGGAAGCGCTCGATGCGCCCGGAGGTGTGGTCCGGGCCGGCGCCCTCGTGGCCGTGCGGCAGCAGCAGGGTCACACCGGAGTGCTGGCCCCACTTGGCCTCGCCCGAGGAGATGAACTCGTCGATGATCGTCTGGGCGCCGTCGACGAAGTCGCCGAACTGGGCCTCCCACGCGACGAGCATGTCGGGGTTCTCCACGGAGTAGCCGTACTCGAAGCCGAGCGCGGCGTACTCGCTGAGCAGCGAGTCGTACACGAAGAACTTGCCGGTGTGCTCGCCCAGGTGGGCCAGGGGCGTGTACTCGCCGCCGGTCTCCTGGTCGATCGCGACCGAGTGGCGCTGCACGAAGGTGCCGCGGCGCGAGTCCTGCCCGGCGAGGCGGACGGCCTTGCCCTGCATGAGGAGCGAGCCGAACGCGAGGATCTCGCCGAACGCCCAGTCGACGTTCCCGGAGGTGGACATCTCGCTGCGCTTCTCCAGCACCCGGCGGATCGCCTTGTGCGGGACGAACCCTTCGGGGAGCGTGGTGTGGGCCTTGCCGATCATCGCGATCGTCTCGGCGTCGACGGAGGTGTCGATGTCGGCGACCGGCTCGGGCTGGTGGCGCCACGGCAGCGGGCCGGTCTGCCCGGCCAGGGCCTCCTTGGTCTCGCGGAAGATCCGCTCCAGCTGCGACTGGTAGTCCGCCAGCGACTCCTCGGCGTCCTCCATGGTGATGTCGCCGCGGCCGATGAGCGCCCGGGTGTACAGCTTGCGGACCGACTGCTTGGCGTCGATGACCTGGTACATCTCGGGGTTGGTCATCTTCGGGTCGTCGCCCTCGTTGTGCCCGCGGCGGCGGTAGCAGACCATGTCGATGACGACGTCCTTGCGGAACTGCTGCCGGTAGGCGAACGCGAGCTTGGCGACCTCGGTGACGGCCTCGGGGTCGTCCCCGTTGACGTGGAAGATCGGCGCCTGGATCATGCGGGCGACGTCGGTGCAGTACAGCGACGAGCGCGAGTGCGCGGGCGCCGTGGTGAAGCCGACCTGGTTGTTGACGACCGCGTGGACGGTGCCGCCGGTGCGGTAGCCGCGCAGCTGCGACAGGTTCAGGGTCTCGGCGACCACGCCCTGGCCCGCGAACGCCGCGTCGCCGTGGATGGCGACCGGCAGGACCGTGAAGCCCTCCTCGCCGAGGTTGAGGCGGTCCTGCTTGGCGCGGACGATGCCTTCGAGGACCGGGTTGACCGCTTCGAGGTGGGACGGGTTGGCGGCCACGGAGACCGTGATCTCGTTCCGCCCGTTCGGCGAGGTGAACTTGCCGGTCAGGCCCAGGTGGTACTTGACGTCGCCGGAGCCGCCGATGCTCTTGGGGTCGATGTGCCCCTCGAACTCGGTGAAGATCTTCGAGAGCTTCTTGCCGACGATGTTGGCGAGGACGTTCAGGCGCCCGCGGTGGGGCATGCCGATGACGACCTCGTCGAGCTCGGCGCCGGCGGCCTCGTTGAGGACCCGGTCGAGCAGCGGGATGAGCGACTCGCCGCCTTCGAGGCTGAAGCGCTTCTGGCCCACGAACTTCGTCTGGAGGAACGTCTCGAACGCCTCGGCGGCGTTCAGGCGCCCGAGGATGTGCTTCTGCTCCTCGACCTTCGGCTTCTCGAACGGCACCTCGATGCGCCGCTGGAGCCAGGCGCGCTCCTCGGGGTCCTGGATGTGCATGTACTCCACGCCGATGCGCCGGCAGTAGGAGTCGCGCAGCACGCCGAGGATGTCGCGGAGCTTCATGCGCTGCTGGCCCGCGAAGCCGCCGACGGGGAACGTCCGGTCCAGGTCCCACAGGGTGAGGCCGTGCGACAGGATGTCGAGGTCGGGGTGGCGGCGGATCTCGTAGTGCAGCGGGTTCGTGTCGGCCATGAGGTGGCCGCGGACCCGGTAGGCGTGGATGAGCTCGATGACGCGGGCGTTCTTGTCGATCTGGCCCTCGTGGGTCTTCGACACGTCGCGGACCCAGCGGACCGGCTCGTACGGGATGAGCAGCGAGCGGAAGACCTCGTCGAAGAAGCCGTCGCCCAGCAGCAGCTTGTGCAGCGTCGCCAGGAACTGCCCGGACTCGGCGCCCTGGATGATCCGGTGGTCGTACGTCGAGGTGACCGTCATGATCCGGGAGACGCCCAGGTCGGAGAGGGTCTCGTCGGAGGCCCCGGCGAACTCCGCGGGCACCTCCATGGCGCCGACGCCGACGATGAGGCCCTGGCCCTTCATCAGGCGCGGGACGGAGTGGACGGTGCCGATGCCGCCCGGGTTCGTCAGCGTGAGCGTCGCCCCGGCGTGGTCCTCCATCGTGAGCTTGCCGTTGCGGGCCTTGCGGACCAGGTCCTCGTAGGCCTGCCAGAACTCGCGGAAGTCCATCGACTCGGTGTTCTTGATCGACGGCACCACGAGCGTGCGGGAGCCGTCCGGCTTGGCGAGGTCGATCGCCAGACCCAGGTTGACGTGCTCAGGCGTGACCAGCTGCGGCTTGCCGTCGACGACCTTGTAGGACGCGTTCATGCCCGGGTGGGCCTTGACCGCCTGCACCAGCGCGTAGCCGATGAGGTGCGTGAAGGAGACCTTCCCGCCCTGGCCGCGCTTGAGGTGGTTGTTGATGACGATCCGGTTGTCGAACAGGAGCTTCGCGGGGACCGCGCGGACCGAGGTGGCCGTCGGGATCTCCAGGGACGCGTCCATGTTCTGGGCTACCTTGGCCGCGACGCCTTTGAGCGGCTTGGTACCGGGTTCGTTCACGTCTGGGGTCGCCTTCTCGGTCGAAGCTACGGGGGCCACGGCAGCGGGCGCGGGCGTCGCGGGCACGGCCGCGACGGGCTCGGCCTCGACGGGTTCGGGTGCGGCCTCGACCGGCTCCGGGGCAGGGGCCGGTGCGGCCTTCGCCTGCTCGGGCGCCGGCGCCGCGGGCTTCTCGCCGTTGAGGTGCGCGTTGGTCGGATCGCCCCCGAAGAACTCGCGCCACCCGGCGCTCACACTGTCGGGGTTTTCGCGGTATCGCTCGTACATCTCGTTGACCAGCCACTCATTGGCACCGAAATCGGTCAGCGGATTGCCCGGAGTCGCACTCGACACGACTGAATCGCCTCTTCTTTGACGCTGCGTGGACGGGGACGGCAGTCCCCGGACTCAAGGGTAACCGGGGGGAGGAGAAAGTGTAGTACCGGTAACGCCTCTGCGGGGCCGGTCACTCGGACCCGCGTGAATGTGCTGCGCAGCAGGTGGATACGGGTGGAAGTCTGGTTCGCCACACCGGCGTTTCGCGGCCCGCGCGAGCAGTGTGGAGCGGTTCGGTGACGGCTGCCGCGCGCTAGCCCGCGGCGCTGCGCTCCTTGCCGGAGAACGTCTCGGTGGGCTCCTCCAGGAGCTCCTCGGCGCCGACGACGGTGAACAGGCGCGTGATGAACCGGTTGGGGTTGACGACGGCCAGCGCGACGCCCATCTCGCGGGCGATCCGGTACGCCACCACGATGGTGCCGATGCCGGTGGAGTCGAGGACCGTCACCTTGGCGACGTCGACCCGGATGGCGGTGGCCCCGCCCGCCTCAAGGGCGTTCGTGATCGTCTCGCGGATCTGGGGGGCGGTCGCGTAGTCGACCTCTCCGGCCAGCTCGACGGTGACGACTCCGGAGTCGGTCGTGGCGGTCTCGATTGACAGCGTCATGAACTCACCTGATTCGGTAGGGTTCCCTGCCCGCGCACTCGACGTGCACGGCTGCGACACAAAGTCTATCCGACGGCCACGACGGAAAACAGCTCGCGCACGCCGGATTCCCGCAAAGCAACGCACTCTTCCGAAAAAGGTCACACGAACGTGATCCGCATCAGTGCGCGCAGTCACCTCCCGCGCCGCACCCGCCCGGACCGGCCGCGACGGCTTGGCACGCCGGGGGGTCGGGCGTATGCTTCGGAATCACTTGCGACCTGCGGGGCACCGGCCGTCACCAGTGCCGATCCCGGCCCGCACCGACCGTGAAGATGAGGCCGATGCCGCTTTCGACCAGCCAGCCGAGCGCCGAGACCGAAGCGACCCTCCTGGTCGTGGAGGACGACGAGAACATCTGCGAGCTGCTCGCCACGTCGCTGCGCTACGCCGGGTTCGCCGTCCACGCCGTCGGCTCCGGCGACGAGGCCCTCCGCTCCATCGCGCGCCACCGCCCCGACCTGGTCGTCCTCGACGTGAACCTGCCCGACTTCGACGGCTTCGAAGTGGTGCGGCGGATGCGCTCGGGCTCGGACCACACGCCCGTGCTCTTCCTCACCGCCCGCGACGACACCGCCGACACCGTCACCGGCCTGTCGGTCGGCGGCGACGACTACATCACCAAGCCGTTCGCGCTCGAAGAGGTCGTCGCCCGCATCCGCGCGGTCCTGCGCCGCTCCTCCGGCGAGCTGCCGCGGCCCTCGCGCCTCCAGTACGCCGACCTCGAACTCGACGAGGAGACCCACGAGGTGTGGCGCGCCGGCAAGGCCGTGCAGCTGTCGCCCACCGAGTTCAAGCTGCTGCGGTACTTCATGATCAACGCCGGGCGGGTCCTGTCGAAGGCGCAGATCCTCGACCACGTGTGGCGCTACGACTTCCGCGGCGACGACGGCATCGTCGAGTCCTACGTCTCCTACCTGCGGCGCAAGATCGACACCGGGGAGCCGAAGCTCATCCAGACCCTCCGGGGCATCGGCTACGTCCTGCGGGAGCAGCATCGTTGAGCACGCCGCGCGTCATGGAGGGCGCCCGCGACAAGTGGGACCGCACCCCGCTGCGGGTGCGGCTCACGGCCGCCGTGCTCGTGCTCGTGGCCGGGTCCCTCATCCTCATCAGCGTCTCCACGATCCTGGCACTGCACTCCTACTTCCTGGGCACGGTCGACGAGGAGCTGGAGAACCAGCTGCTGACCTGGAGCCCCGACGTCTTCGACCCCGAGAACTTCGAGGACGAGGAGTCGACGCCGGGCGTGCGGCCCGAGCAGTACGTCTTCTCGATCCTCTACGGCGCCGGCAACCGCCTGGACCGGCCCTCCGACCGCGCCGACTACCCGGTGTTCGACTACGACGACCTGGTCGCGGCCGACGGGGAGGCGTTCACGGCGCTGTCGGCCGACGGCACCACGCGCTGGCGGGTCCTGGGCCTGACCGGCTCGAAGGTCGGCACGAACGACCCCGACTACGACCCTGAGGACCACAACCTCCAAGGGGACGCGTACTACGTCCTGTCGTACAAGCTCGCGCACTTCGACAAGACCGTCGCCGGCCTGGTGTGGGTCGACCTGCTCATCGGCGCCGGCGTCCTCGCGGGGCTCGCGGCGATCGGCGTGGGCCTGGTGCGGGCGAGCCTGTCGCCGCTGCGGCAGATCGAGAACACCGCGGCGATGATCGCCGCCGGGAACTACTCGCGGCGCGTCCCCGAGCACGACCCGGCCACCGAGGTCGGGCGCGTGGGCCGGGCCATCAACTCGATGCTCACGAAGGTCGAAGGGGCCCTTCGGGCCCGCGAGTGGTCCGAGCAGCGCGCGCACGACTCCGAGGAGCGCATGCGCGAGTTCATCGCCGACGCCTCGCACGAGCTGCGCACGCCCCTGACGAGCGTGCGCGGGTACGCCGAGCTGGTGCGCGCGAACCCGCAGATGCCCGAGGCCGACCGGCAGCACTACATCCGCCAGATCGAGGAGGCCGCCAAGCGCATGGGCCTGCTCGTGGGCGACCTCCTGCACCTGGCCCGGCTCGGCCAGGAGCGGCCGGTCGAGACCGAGCCGGTGGACCTGGCGCCGCTCGCGCACGAGGCGGTCACCGCGCACGCGGTCATGGCCGAGGACCACGAGTTCAGCTTCACGTGCGTCCCCGGCTCGGCCACCGTGGTCGCCGCCGACCGGGCCCGGATGCGGCAGGTCCTCGACAACCTCCTGTCGAACGCGCTGCGGCACACGCCCGCGGGCACGCACGTGAACGTCGAGCTCGCCTCCGAGGACGGCACGGTGCTGCTCACCGTCGCCGACGACGGGCCCGGCATGGAGCAGGAGACCGCCGACCGGGTCTTCGAGCGGTTCTTCCGCTCCGACGCGGTCGTCCACCCCGGCTCGGGGCTCGGCCTGTCGATCGTCGCGGCCATCGTCAAGGCCCACGGCGGGACCGTCCAGGTCGCCTCGCGCCCCGGCGAGGGCACCGCGTTCACGGTGCGCCTGGCCGCCGAGCCGACCGACGACCCCGAGGACGAGGCTCCGAGCTGATTCTTGGGAACCTCTGAGGTTGCAGCCCTCGAATCGGCCGCGTGCAGGCCCGCCCGACCCGTCTGACCAGTGCGCCCGCCTCTGGACGGGACGCCGACCATTAAAGGGTTTTAAGGCGTTTTCGCAGCGGACCGAGAGCTGGGCCCGGCATGCTGCCTTACATGAGCAACACTGAGAGCACCAAGGGCCCCGAGGGGACCGAACAGCAGGGCCCCGACGGGACTCCGGACCCCCAGGCCGCGCAGGCGCCGCTTGACGCCCAGCCGATTTCTGACGACCACGACCAGCCGCTCCCCGAGCACCGCGACCCCGAGCCGAGCCTGCCTCCGGCCGCCGCCGCCCCGCAGCCGGGCTTCGACCCCGGCCAGGTCCCGGCCCCCGCGGCCCCCCAGGTCCACGCCCCGCACCCGCCGCAGCCCCACCAG
>NZ_QFRW01000078.1 GCF_003265355.1 Glycomyces dulcitolivorans
CGGCCGTGTCACGGCCGCCGCCGCTTCACCGAACGGTCGCGGACCTAGTAGCGGTTGGGAACGGGGAGTTCGGCGGGCGTCTCCATGCCCGCGGCGCCGAAGGTCTTGTCGAACGCCTTCTGCCAGTCGCCGTTGGCGACGATCTCGTCGATCATGTCGTCGACGAAGAGGCGGGCGTCGGTCTCGCCGAGCGGCATGGCGACGCCGTAGGGCTCGTCGGTGAAGATGTTCGAGGACGGCAGGACGCGGTAGACGTCCGGCTTGTCGACGGTGAAGCCGTAGAGGATGGTCTCGTCGGTGCTGACCGCGTCGGTCTGGCCGTTCTCCAGGGCCTGGGCGCAGGCGGCGTAGTCGGCGAGCGGCGTGATGATCGCGTCGGGGTTCTCGGCTTCGAGGTTCCCGATCGAGCCGGAGCCCTCGGCGATGCACACGTTCTTGCCGGCCAGGTCGGCCACCGAGTTGATGTCGGTGTTGTCGGCGGCGACCATGACGTTCTGGCCGGTCTGGAAGTACGGGCCGGCGAAGTCGAACTGCGTCAGGCGCTCGGGGTACATCGAGTAGGAGGCGATGACCACGTCGACGGTGCCGTCGTTGATGTACGTCTCGCGGTTCTGCGAGGTGGTCTCGACGAAGCGCAGGTTGCCGTCGTCGCCCTCGGTGACCTCGCCGAAGATGTACGTGGCCAGGAGGCGGGCGATCTCGGCGTCGAAGCCCTCGACCTCGCCGGTCGCGGTGTTCATCTGGCCGATGAGGGGCTGGTCGTACTTGACGCCGACCGTGATGTAGCCCTTGTCCTGGATGTCCTGGATGTAGCCGGCGGGAATCTCCGCGGACTGGGCCAGGGAGTACTCGCCGACGGACTCGTCGATGGACTCCTGCTCCTCGGCCTCCTGGCTGGCCTCGCCGGAGCAGGCGGCCAGGGACATCAGGCCTGCGGCCGCAATCGCGGCGGCGGCCTTGCGGAATGCGCGCATAGCTGTTTCCTTCCTTGTGGGTGGGGTCGACGGTGTGGTGCTCGGGTGTCTAGTGGGACATGACCTTCGAGAGGAAGTCCTGGGCGCGTTCGGTCTGCGGGTTGTCGAAGAACTCGTCAGGGGTGGCGGTCTCGACGATCTGGCCTTCGGCCATGAAGACGACGCGGTTGGCGGCGCGGCGGGCGAAGCCCATCTCGTGGGTGACCACGACCATGGTCATGCCTTCGCGGGCGAGGTCCTGCATGACGTCGAGGACCTCGTTGATCATCTCGGGGTCGAGCGCGGACGTCGGCTCGTCGAACATCATGAGCTTGGGGTCCATGGCCAGGCCGCGGGCGATGGCCACGCGCTGCTGCTGGCCGCCGGAGAGCTGGGACGGGAAGGCGTCGGCCTTGCCGGCGAGGCCCACGCGCTCCAGGAGCTGGCGGGCGCGCTCCTCGGCCTTGGCCTTGGGGGTCCTGCGCACCTTGATCGGTCCGAGGGTGATGTTCTGGAGGACCGTGAGGTGCGCGAAGAGGTTGAAGTGCTGGAAGACCATGCCGACGTCGGCGCGCAGGTTGGCGAGGGCGCGGCCCTCGGCGGGGAGCGGCTTGCCGTTCACGGTGATGGTGCCGGCGTCGACGGTTTCGAGGCGGTTGATGGTCCGGCACAGCGTCGACTTGCCGGAGCCGGAGGGGCCGATGAGGACCACGACCTCGCCGTCGTCCACGGTCAGGTCGATGTCCTTGAGCGCGTGGAGGTCTCCGAAGTGCTTGTTTACTCCGGCGATGGTGACCATCGGAGCCTTCGGCGTTGCTTCCATTCGTATCCCTGTGGTCGTGTGGAACCCTCGACTGGCGCGGGGCGAGCGGATTGGGCTTTAAATACCTTAGGAATAGTAGTGTGACAGCTCACGCGCGGTCACCGGGGCGGCCGACGGCAGCAACTAGTCGGCAATTAAGTAACGGCATCATAAAGAACGACCTGCGCATAACGGGCCGGAAGCACCGTTGGAACCAGCGTGACGCATCCGTCGTCCGGTGGCCGCCCGGGCGCGTCCGGGTCTAGGGTCGAGGGATGACCGCACCAGTGGGGACCGCGGGCGCGCACGCCCCGGGAATCAGTGCCGTTGAAGGCATCAGCGTCGTTGAAGGCATCACCGTCGAGAAGCGCGGCCTCATGGACTACCAGGAGGCCTGGGACTACCAGAAGGAACTCCAGCAGCGGCGGATCGACGACGAGATCGGCGACACCGTTCTGCTGCTCCAGCACCCGAGCGTGTACACCGCGGGGCGCCGGACCGAGACGTGGGCGCTGCCGCAGGACGGCACCCCGGTCGTCACGGTCGACCGCGGCGGCCAGATCACCTGGCACGGGCCCGGCCAGATCGTCGGGTACCCGATCATGAAGATGCGCAACAAGGTCGACGTGGTCGGCTACGTGCGCCGGGTCGAGGACATGATCTCGGCGGTGTGCCACGAGATGGGCGTGCCGTCGGCGCGCGGGCGCCTGCGGGACCGCACGGGCGTGTGGCTGCCGGAGGACGAGAAGGGCCCGGAGCGGAAGATCTGCGCGATCGGCGTGCGGGTCCGCTGGGCGACGACGATGCACGGGTTCGCGCTCAACTGCGACCCGGACATGACGTACTGGGACCGGATCGCGCCGTGCGCGATCACCGACGCGAGCGTCACGAGCCTCTCGCAGGAGCTGGGCCGCGACGTCACGGTCGAGGAGGTCCTGCCGGTCGTGGAGAAGCACCTGGGGCTCCTGCTCGAAGGGGAATAGATCATTCCGGAAACGGGCGCGGCATCCGCCGCGCCCGTTTCCGCGTCTAGGGGCAGGCGGGGTCGGCGGGCTGCTCGCCGACGAGGTCGGGCTCCTCGTTGAGGAGGACCTTGAGGAGGTTCTTCCAGGCGTCGGACTCGGGGTAGAAGATCTCCGAGTGGGAGTGGACGCCTTCGATGGTCTTGCCGGAGATGCCCAGGTCGTCGAGGCTGAGGCCGGTGTCGTCGGTGGCGCCGGGGGCGTCGGAGAGGCTCCCGGTGGCGAGGTTGCGCATCCCGGGGAAGTCGTCGGGGTCGGCGCCGTGGCCCAGGAGCGGGACGTACGGCATGCCCTGGACGTAGGAGATCGGGTCGCCGGGCGCGGTCATGGAGAAGCGGGCGCGGCAGGGCTCGGTGTAGTCCTCGGGGCCGGTGACGTCGCTGCCCATGCCCGCGGAGGCGATGTGGAGGACGCGGTCGGCTTCGAGGTCGAACGTCTCGGCGTAGCCGACGACGGCGCCGCCGTAGGAGTGGCCGGCGAGGGTCAGGGTCACGTCGTCGCCGAGCTGGTTGCGCAGGTCGAACGTGAAGGCCGCGAGGCTCTCGGCGGCGATCTGCGACCAGGAGGCCCAGGCCTCCTCGACCCAGCCCGAGGGCGAGGCGGCGCCGGCCCAGACGACCACGGCGAGCGCGCCTCCGGCGGCGTCCACGAAGGACTCGGCGCGGTCGTGGTAGAGGTTGAAGTTGTCGCTGGTGAGGAACGCGGAGCCGCCGGGGACGAGCACGGCGACGTTCGCGGCGGTGTCGAGGTCGCCGACGACCTCGATCCAGGAGCCGCGGCCCTCGTTGGCGTAGGGGTCGAGCTGGAGGAAGCGGCGGCCCGAGCCGATGAGCTGCGCGAGTTCGGCGCGGGCGGGGCGCCCGGCCTCGTCGTCCCAGGGGCGGTCGGGGCTGCCGGTCGCGGTGGAGGCGTCGATCGCGGCCGCCAGGACCAGCCGGTTCGCGGCCTCGCGGGCGGCGAAGGGCGCACCGGGGAGGTCGCCGATCACGGAGGGGTAGAGGACCGCGAGCCATGCGGTCTCCTCGGCGCCGAGGCCGGTGAAGAAGCCGTTGACCTCGACCGGGTCGAGACCGCCGTCGGCCTCGTCGAGGGCGGCGAGCGCGGCGCCGAGTTCACCGGAGTCGGCGGTGGGGGCGGCGGCGACGAGTTCGGCGGCGGCCTGGGGGTCGGCCAGCGCGGCGTTGAGCGCGGCGGCGGGGTCGTCGCCGGTGACGGGGGCGGCGGTGCGCATGGAGGCGAGTTCGGCGGCGGGGTCGGCGTCGAGGACGGGCACGGCGTGGAGCTGCCCGGCTTCGGCCCCGCCGAGGCGGGTGAGCCCGGCGAGGTAGACGAGCGCCAAAGCGGCGACGGCCGACAGGACCGCCGCGCGCCACCACCGGATTCTCACCGGGTCAGCGTAACCGAGCCTGCTGACATGCGACGAATTCCGCGAGTGTGAGGCCGGTTGGAGGGCAGGGGCAGAGCCGAGGAGGCTCGTTTTCTGGGCCCCTGGGTCAACACCCTGACACGCAGGTACGACAGTTCGGGTCGGCCGGTTAGGCGGCGGTGGCGGTGAAGCGGTTGCCGTTTGCCGTGAGGGTCAGGGGGAGGCCGAAGGCCTTGGAGAGGGTCTCCGACGTGAGGGCCTCGTCGATGGGGCCGGCGGCGATGACGCCGCCTGCGGAGAGGACCAGGGCGTGGGTGAAGCCCGGGGGAATCTCTTCGACGTGGTGGGTGACCAGGACCAGGGCCGGGGCGGCTTCGTCACGGGCGAGGCCGGCGAGGGTGGCGACGAGGGCTTCGCGGGCGCCGAGGTCGAGGCCCGCGGCGGGCTCGTCCAGCAGCAGCAGTTCGGGGTCGGTCATGAGCGCGCGGGCGATGAGGACGCGCTTGCGCTCGCCTTCCGAGAGGGTCCCGAAGAGGCGGTCGGTGAGCTGGGCGACGCCGAGCCAGCGCATGAGGGAGGCGGCGCGCTCGTCGTCCTGCGGGTCGTACTCTTCGCGCCAGCGGCCCATCATGCCCCAGGCGGCGGTGCGGACGACGTCGAAGGCCTTCTCGTCGTTGGGGATCGCGTCGGCGACCTGCGTGGTGGTCAGGCCGATCCGGGGGCGGAGCTCGAACACGTCGACGCGGCCGAGGCGCTCGCCGAGGATTTCGACGACGCCGGAGGTGGGGTGGTTGCGGGCGGCCGCTAGGTTGAGCAGCGTCGTCTTGCCCGCACCGTTGGGGCCGAGGACGACCCACCGCTGGTCGGCGTCGACTTGCCAGTCGACGCCGTCGAGGAGCTGGTTGCCGCCGCGTCGCACGGTGACGCCGGACAGGTCGAGGACGCGTTCAGACTGAGCCACGGGTCAATGAAACCACGTTGACCGAACGCTCGGTCGGGGGCGGGCCGCGCGGTGGGAGTAGGACACACGGGCGAGCCTCCGAGACGGGCGGGGCCCGACACGGCGCGGCCGGGGTGCAACTGGACGGCCCCGGGTGGCGTCTGATGGTTAACGTCTCATTGAACGCCGCGTCCGCGGCGGCACGCGCGGTGCCCGTCACCGCAGACCGGCCTCGCCTCACATGGAAATGAGTTCATGCCCCCCATCATCGAGATATCGGGGCTGCGGAAGACCTATAGAAGGAGCTTCCGCCAGCCGCACAACGCGTTGGACGGCCTCGACCTTGAGGTCGCCGCGGGCCAGGTGCACGGTTTCCTGGGCCCCAACGGGTCCGGCAAGACGACGACGCTGCGGGCCCTGCTGGGGCTCATCCGCGTCGACGGCGGGACCATGCGGATCTTCGGCGAGGAGGTGCCGCACCGCCTGCCGCAGGTCGTGGGGCGCATCGGCGCCGTCGTGGAGTCGCCGCAGTTCTTCAAGCACTTCTCGGGGCGCCTGACGCTCCAGCTGCTCGCCGAGAGCGCGGGCATCCCGAAGGACCGCGTCGAGTCGGTCCTGGAGCAGGTGGGCCTGAGGGACGCCGCGAAGGCGTCCGTGAAGGGGTACTCGCTGGGGATGCGCCAGCGCCTCGCGGTGGCGCAGGCGCTGCTGAAGCAGCCGCAGCTCTTGATCCTGGACGAGCCGGCGAACGGCCTGGACCCGGCCGGGATCCACCACATGCGGGAGCTGCTCCAGTGGCTCGCGCACGAGCAGGGCGTCACGGTCGTGGTGTCCTCGCATCTCCTGTCGGAGGTGCAGCAGCTGTGCGATTCGATGACGATCGTCTCGCGGGGCCGGCGGATCGTGGACGGTTCGGTCGCCGACATCATCGCCGGGCATTCGGGTGCGTCGCTGAGCGTCCGGTTCCCGGACGCGGGGTCGCTTCCCGAAGCGGCGGAGGCGCTCACGACGGCGAAGGCCGGGGTGGGCGCGGTCGTCGAGCGCGACCGGCTGGTCGTGACGAACGCGCCGGAGGCGGCGTGGGTGACGCAGACGCTGGCCGAGGCGGGGATCTACCTGTCGGAGCTGGTGACGCAGACGAAGAACCTGGAGTCGGTGTTCCTGGAGCTGACGGGGACCGCCCCGCAGCCGGGGCAGACCGTCCAGATCGGGCAGTCGGTGGCGGTGCCGGAGACGGCCTCGCCGATCGAGGTGCCGGTCGCGGTGTCGCCCGACGCCGGTCCCCAGGCCGGTTCCGAAGCCGGTTCCGAAGCCGAGGAGGCGCAGCGGTGAACCTGTTCAAAGCGGAACTGCGGCGCATCGCGCGCCGGCGCCTGACCCTGGTGTTCGGGATCCTCCTGCTCGCCGGCGTGGTGGGCCTGGCGGTGATCCTGGCGTCGATCTCGTCGAAGGGCCCCAGCGAGGAGACCCTCGCGGAGGCGCAGGCGCAGGCCGACGAGATGAACGAGCAGAACCCGGACTACCTGGACTGCGTCGAGGACGAGTCCTACTTCGAGGACAACGAGATGTACGGCTGGGTCGAGACCGACCCGGAGTACGAGGGCATGAGCCACAAGGAGGCCTGCGAGCACGCCGTGGGCGGCTGGTGGGCCGAGGACTTCATCTGGACGTACACGTTCGACTTCGAGAACGAGGGCCCGTTCGTCATCGTCGGCGTCATGATCGTGGCCGGTCTGGTCATGATGCTGCTCGGGTCGTCGGCGATCGGCGCCGAGTGGTCGAGCGGCGGCATGTCGAACCTGATGGTGTGGCACCCGAACCGGATGCGGCTGTGGGGCGTCAAGCTCGGCGCGGCGCTGGCTGCGTGCGCGGCGGGAGTGGTCGTCCTGGCGGCGCTCGCGTTCGGGCTGCTGGTGCTGGTGGCCTCGCTGCGCGGCGAGGTCGGCGTGCTCGACGGCGTGTGGTGGGAGGACACGCTGGAGCTGGTGCTGCGGACGGGCGTGCTCGCCCTGGGCATGACCCTCCTGGGCGCGTCGCTGGCGATGCTCGGGCGGCACACGGCCATCGCGGGCGGCGTCATCGCGGGCTACCTGATCGTCGGGGAGCTGATCGTGAACATGGTGTCGATGAACCTGTCCATGGACTTCCCCGAGCGCCTGTCGCTGTACACCTGGGTGGGCGCGTGGATCACGGGTCGGGTCGAGCTGTACGGCGCGTACTCCGGCTTCAACGACATGACCCCTGAAGTCATGGTCATCACCTGGGGCGACGCCGGCGTCCTCCTGGGCGCGATCGTGCTCCTGTTCGGCGCACTGGCGACCTGGTCCTTCCAGCGCCGCGACGCGGCCTGACGACCGAACTGAGACGCCGCCCCCGCCGCATCGCGGCGGGGGCGGCGTTTTGTCGTACCCCCGTGTCAGGGTTTTGCCCGGGGGCCCTGAAAACGAGCCTCCTCGGCTCTCGCCGTGCCCGCGAATCAGTCGAAGAGGCTCTCGCGCACCGCATCGAGCCCGTGCAGGATCGCGCCACGCATGATCGGCTCCTCGATGACCGTCCCTGCGACGACACTCGGGTTGACCGGGGCGAGCTGGGAAGTCTGGGCCGCAACGCGTCCCGCGAGTTCGAGGCCGCCCGCGTACCCGACCGGGCCGCCGAGCACCACGACCGTCGGGTCGAGCAGCACGCACACCGCCACGATCCCGAGCGCGATCCCGCGCGCGATCTCGTCGAGACAAGAAGCCCCCGCCTCACCCGCCGCCAGCGCCGCCGTCAGCACCTCCTCGGGCTCGTTCGCCTCGAAACCGTGCTTCGCGCCGATGTCGAGCACCGCGTCGCCGCCGATGACCCGCTGGTACGAGCCCTTCGACAAGCGCGTCACGACCCCGCCCGTGGGCAGGTCGCCGCCGGGCACCGGCAGGAACCCGATCTCCCCCGCCGCGCCCGAAGCGCCGCGATAAAGATTCCCGTTCAGGATGACGCCGAGGCCGAGGCCCCCGCCGAACCACGCGTACACGAAATCCGCGGCCCCGCCCGCGCCACCCGAGCGCTGCTCGGCGATCGTCGCGAGGTTGACGTCGTTCTCGATCGCGACCGCGGGCGCGAACTCCTCGTTCAGCGCAGTCCTCAAGCCGCGGTGCCAGGCCGGGAGGTTCCAGGAGAAGCCGATGTCGCCGCTGGCCGGGTCAATGACGCCAGGAGTCCCGAGGGTGATCCGCTGGACCTTCGCCATCTCGATCCCCGCGTCCGCCACGGAGTCGGTGACGACGCGCCGCACCACCGCGACCGGATCAGTGGACCCCTCCACGTCGATCTCGGCGCGGCCGACGATGCGGCCGGTGAAGTCGGCGCAGGCGCCCTTGGTGGTCACGGGGCCGACCTCGACGCCGACGACGTACGTGAACGTGGGCACGGCCGCGTACAGCGACGCGTTGGGGCCGCGCCCGCCCGACTTGGACCCGACGACCTCGACGAGGCCGCGGGTCTGGAGGCGCTCCATCATCTGCGAGGCGGTGACCTTGGACATCGAGGTCCGCTCGGCGAGCTGGGCGCGCGTCTGGGGCCCGTCTTCAAGCAGGAGCTTCAGCGCGGCCTGGTCGTTGAGGACGCGCAGCAGCTTGGGCACCCCGGGGGTGTGGCTCTTCGGCATTCGTACTTCCTTCTCCTCCGAGCCCACATTATCCACGGTGGTACCACACGCCACCGGGGCGTGTGACCGGTCAATCGCCGTCGGTCTCCACGAGGCCGCGGATCTGGCGGAGCGAGACGGAGAGGACGGCGAGCTTCTCGTCGGAGCGCTCGGCCTCCTCGGTCGCCTCGTGGATGCGTGCGATGTCGGCGGCGTTGCGCTCGGCCCAGGACTCGACGGCCTCGGCCGGGTCGGTGCCCGGTTTCGCTTGCAGGACACTGGCGGTGAGGCCGTGCATGGCGGCGTACAGGTCGTAGCGCAGGGCGGACCGGGCGAGGGTCTGCCAGCGGTTGGTGCGCGGTAGGGCCGAGATCTGGTTGAGGATCTCGTCGAGGTGCACCTGGGCGGCGATCCCGTAGTAGACCTTCGCGGTGGTCTCCAGGTCGGTCTCCAGGAGCCGCGCGCATTCGACGACGTCGACGAGGCCGAACCCGAAGATGGGCGCGGAGGCGTCGCGGGCGATCTCGGCGGGCATGCCCTGGTCTTCGAGCTGGTCGACGAACTCTTCGAACCCGACGGCCTCGGAGTCGGTGAGCAGCACCGGGAGCATCGGCTGGAGCACGGCGAGGCCGGGGCGGAGCCGTTCGATCTCGGCGGCGACGTCGAGGTGGCCCCTTCTGTGCTGGACGAGCCAGCGGACGCCGCGGTCGAGGAGCCGCCGGATCACGAGCATGGCCGCGACCTGGGCCTCTTGCGGCACTTGGCTGTCGAGGGCCTCGATGCGCCGCCACAGGCCGGGGAGGCCGAAGGCGTCGCGGATGATGACGTAGGCGCGGAGGACGTCGACGACGTCGGCGCCCGTCTCGTCGGCGATGCGGAAGAAGAACGTGGTGCCGCCGCGGTTGACGGCCTCGCCGACGACGGCGGTGGTGACGATCTCGCGGTGGAGCGGGTGCTCGGCCATGAGGTCGGCGTACGGTTCGCGCAGCGGCGCCGGGAAGTACTCGCGCAGGACGGGCGCGGTCCACTCCTCGGCGGGCAGGTCGGAGTCGAGGACGGCGCGCTTGGCCCAGATCTTCACGTACGACAGGAGCACGGAGAGTTCGGGCTCGGTGAGGCCGCCGCCGGCGGCGGAGCGCTCCTTGAGCTGCTTGTCGCTGGGGAGTCCTTCGATCTCGCGGTCGAGGCCGACGGTCTTCTCCAGGTGCTTCATGAGTCTGATGTGGACGGGGAGTAGGCGCCGGTTGAGGCGGATCGCGTTGGCCAGGGCCATGTTCTGGCCGTAGTTGTCGGCGAGGACCGCGTCGGCGACCGCGTCGGACATGTCCATGAACAGCTTGTCGCGGCTGGCCGGGTCGCACCGGCCGGTCAGGGTCGCCGAGCGCAGGAGGATCTTGATGTTGACCTCGTGGTCGGAGGTGTCGACGCCCGCGGAGTTGTCGATGAAGTCGGTGTTCATGCGCCCGCCGAGGCCCTCGGGGCCGCCGGACTGGGCGTACTCGATGCGCCCGAGCTGCGTGAAGCCGAGGTTGCCGCCTTCGCCGACGACGCGGCAGCGCAGGTCCTCGCCGTTGACCCGGACCGCGTCGTTGGACTTGTCGCCCGCGGCGGCGTCGGTCTGCGCGGCGGACTTCACGTACGTGCCGATGCCGCCGTTCCACAGCAGATCGACTGGGGCCGTGAGGATCGCGCGGATGAGCTCGGGCGGGGTGAGGTCCTTGACGTCGGCGTCGATGCCGAGCGCGGCCCGCACCTCCTCGGTCACCGGGATGGACTTCGCGGCCCGCTCCCACACGCCGCCGCCGGCCGAGATGAGCGACCGGTCGTAGTCGGCCCACGTCGAGCGCGGCAGGTCGAACAGGCGACGCCGCTCCGCAAAGGATGCCGCCGCGTCGGGGTTCGGGTCGATGAAGATGTGCATGTGGTTGAACCCGGCGACGAGCCGGATGTGCTCCGACAGCAGCATGCCGTTGCCGAACACGTCGCCGGACATGTCGCCGATGCCAGTCACCGTGAAGTCCTGCGTCTGCGTGTCGAGGCCCTCCGCGCGGAAGTGCCGCTTGACCGATTCCCAAGCGCCCCTTGCGGTGATGCCCATCTTCTTGTGGTCGTAGCCGACCGAGCCGCCGGAGGCGAACGCGTCGCCGAGCCAGAACCCGTACTCGGCGGCGACCGCGTTCGCGACGTCGGAGAACGTCGCGGTGCCCTTGTCCGCGGCGACGACCAGGTACGGGTCGTCGCCGTCGTGGCGGACCACGTTCGGCGGAGGGACCACCGTGTTGTCGGCGTCCCGGTTGTCGGTGATGTCCAGCAGCGCGGAGATGAACTCGCGGTAGCGGGCCACGCCCTCGGCCTGGAACGCGGCCCGGTCGGCGAACCCGTCCTGCTTGAGCACGAACCCGCCCTTCGCGCCCACCGGCGTGATGACGGTGTTCTTGACCTCCTGGGCCTTCACGAGCCCGAGGATCTCGGTGCGGAAGTCCTCGCGCCGGTCCGACCAGCGCAGGCCGCCGCGCGCGACCTTCCCGTACCGCATGTGCACGCCCTCGAAGTTCGGGGAGTACACGAACACCTCGAACATCGGGCGCGGCTTGGGCAGGAAGTCGATGGCGCGGGCGTCGAACTTGAACGCCACGTACTCCTTCGGCCTCCCCGAGTGCGCGCGCTGGAAGTACGAGGTGCGCAGCGTCGAGCGGATGAGCGTCAGGAACGCGCGCAGGATCCGGTCGGCGTCGAGGCTCGGAACGCCCGCGAGCCCCTCGGCCAGCGAGTCGTCGATGCGCGCCACCGCGGCCTCGCGGTCGGCGCCCACGCGCGGGTCGAAGCGGGCCTCGAAGAGCCGCACCAGGTTCGCGGCGATCTCCGGGTAGGCCCCGAGCGTCGCGGCGATGAACTCCTGGGAGAACACGAACCCGCACTGGCGCAGGTACTTCGCGAGCGCGCGCAGCACCACGACCTGCCGCCAGGTGAGCCCGGCGTGGATGACGAGCTCGTTGAGCCGGTCCGACTCGGCCTCCCCCGCCCAGGCGGCGCGGAACGCGTTCTCGAAGCGGATGCGCAACTGCGGCACCGATTCGGCGGCCTCACCGGGCAGTTCCAGCCCGAAGTCGTGCAGGTGGATCGTGCCGTCGGTGCGCTTGATGTGGTACGGGCGCTCCTCGGCGACGCGCACCCCCAGGTCGCGCAGCACCGGCAGGGCCTCCGACAGCCCGATCGGCTCGCCGAACGCGTACAGCTTGAAGTGGACGTCGGCGTCGTCGCCGCCGCGGCGGTACAGCTGGAGCTCCATGTCCCCGGCCTCGCGCAGCAGTTCGAGCTTCGCGATGTCCTTGGCGGCCTCGATCGGCGTGTGCTCGGCCTTGTACGCGGGCGGGTACGCGGACCCGTACTGCTTGTACAGGGCGCGGGCCTGGCCCTCGCCCACATGGTGGTCGAGCTGGAGGGCGAGGTCGGCGTCCCAGGAGCGGGTCGCGTCGGCGAGCTCGGCCTGGATCGACTCCACGTCGACCGGGGGGTGGTCGGCGAACGGGTTGATGCGGACGACGAAGTGGAGGCGCGCGAGGACGGACTCGGTGACGCGCGCGTCGTAGCTGATGTCGACACCGTGCAGGCGCCGGCGCAGGATCGCCTCGATCTTCACCCGGTTCTCGGTGTTGTACCGGTCCCGCGGCAGGTAGACGAGGCACGAGTAGAAGCGCCCGTACACGTCGCGGCGAGCGAACAGGCGCAGGCGGCGGCGCCCGGCCAGGCGCAGCACGCCCATCGCGGTCGAGTACAGGTCGTCGGTGCGGGCCTGGAACAGCTCGTCCCTCGGGTAGGTCTCCAGGGCGGTGACGAGGTCCTTCCCGGAGTGGGAGGACAGGGTCACGCCCGAGCGCTCCAGGACGTCGGCCACTTTGCGTTTGACGACGGGCAGGTCGGTGACGCTGGAGAGGTACGCGGCGGAGGTGAACAGGCCCAGGAAGCGCAGCTCGCCGTCCGGTTCGCCCGCGGCGTTGAACGTCTTCACGCCGATGTAGTCCATGAAGGACGTCCGGTGCACGGTGGAGCGCGCGTTCGACTTGGTGATCACCAGCAGCCGCTTCGTCCCGATCTGGGCGCGGGCGTCGGCGTTGAACGTGGTGAGCAGGCGCGGCGAGGACGGGGCCTTGCGCAGCAGGCCCAGGCCGGTCTCGGCGAGCGGCGTCAGGGACTGCTCGTCGCCCTCGCCGGTGAGCTTGTACTGCCGGAAGCCCAGGAACGTGAACTTGTCGTCCGCGAGCCAGCGCAGCAGCTCGACGGTGTCGTCGATGTCCTTGCCCGGCACCGGAAGCGGCGTCGTGCCCTCGGCGCCCGAAGCGGCGAGGTCGAGGTCCTCGGCGATCTCCAGGGCCTTCTCGCGCAGCGCCTGCCAGTCGGCGACGCACGCGGCGACGTCGGACAGGACCACTTCGATCTCGGCTTCGAGCCGCTCGATGTCCTCGGCGTCGGAGAGCCGCTGGACCTCGATGTGCATCCAGGATTCGGCGAGCCCGCCCTCGGCGGGGGCCTCCTGGAGGTTCCCGTCGCCGTCGCGCAGGACCGGGACGATCGGGTGGACGAACACGGCGATGTCGACGCCGTGCCGGTTGAACAGGCCCGTCAGCGAGTCCACCAGGAACGGGGAGTCGTCGCAGACGAGGTCGACGCGCGTCGAGGAGGCCGCGTCGGGGCCCTCGGCGTCGTCGGGGCAGTCGATCTCCAGGCAGACCTGCCCGGGCGCGCGCACCTCGGCCATGCGGCGGTGGTGGGCGGTGGTCTCCAGCAGCTGCTGCGCGCTGCGGCCGACGAGGTCGTCGTCGGACACCAGGCTCCAGTACAGCTCGACCAGCCGGGCGAGGGATTCGTCGGATCCGGCCAGTCTGGCCGCCTCGGTCAGCAGTTCCTCCCGGTCGGGGAGGGTCTCGCGGAACTCTTCGTCTCCGATGAACGCCAACACGTCTCGATACTCCAGTCCGAATCACGTCAAGCCCACATCGTTGTGAGCCGCCTCCAGGCTAGATCCTAGGCGCCTTAGGTGGCGCACGGGTGACAGCGATGTTGCCGACGCGACGGTAGAGTGATCAAGGAACCGAACCCGTCACCGACGCACCCCCGAAACGCGAAGGCACCGCCATGATCTGGATCCTCCTCCTCATCGCCCTGGCCGTCCTCGGCTGGTGGTTGTGGCGCAAGAACAACACCCGCAAGAAGGACGAAGAAGAGCGGCGCACCGCCGCGAACCGGCCGGTCGACCCGTTCGCCGACGCCGACACCGACGTCCTGCGCGGCGACCCCCGCCGCCTCAAGGCCGCCGACCTCGTCGAGTTGTACGGCAAGACCCTCGCCGTCCGCGGCAGCCTCAAGCTGTCCGAGGGCGACTACCGCTGGTCCGAGCACTTCCTCGACACCGGCACCGGCGTCAAGCGCTGGCTGTCGGTCGAGGCCGACCCCGACCTGGAGGTCGTCCTGTGGGAGGAGATCAGCGGCTCGGACCTGAAGCCGGGCCCGCGTGAGCTCAGCCACGAAGGCGTCTCCTACCGGTCCGACGAGCAGGGCACCGCCCGGTACACGTCCGAGGCCACCACCGGGCTCGCCCCGACCGGCTCGGTCACGTACCACGACTACGCCGGACCCGACGGCCAGAAGCTCTCCTTCGAGCGCTTCGGCGAGGACGGCAAGTGGGAGCTCGCCAAGGGCCTCACCCTGGACCGCAACCAGATCACGATCTACCACCAGAGCGAAGCCTGATCCCCGTCTACCGATCCCTCCGGAGCACACGCTGATAGCGCACATCGAGGTGCCGTTCGCCGACGTCTCGGCCGCCTCGCTCACCTTCCGCCCCGACGCCCCGCCCATGCCGGTCCTCGACCGCATGGACCGCGACGCCGGGCCCCTGCGGCTGTCCCTGCGCCTCCTGGGCGCCAGCCACCAGGCGGTCGTGGCGACCCCCGACGGGTTCATCGCCGAGACCCTCGCCTACCGCTCGAACCTCGGGCCCGACCTGCCCGAGACGTTCAGCCAGCGCGTCGGCCCCTGGCGGCACCGCTACGAGTGCACCGTCGAGACCCTCACCGTCCCCGAACTGCGCGCCCGCGTGCGGGCCCTGCGGGACCGGGCCGTGCAGCGCACCGCCGAGCCCGACCTCCTCGTCGGCGTCTTCGGCGCCGACCCCGACGCGCTCACCGCGCTGGAGGTCACCGGGACCGAGCCGCTGTCGTGGCGCACCGTCCACACGTATCCGCAGTACGGCGAGGTCGTGACCACTGTCAGCCGCGTCGAGCCCGTAAGCTGACCCGAACCCCGAGAGAGACCACCGAGGACCGCCGATGACCAACGGACAGCAGCAGCATCCGCCGACCCCCGCCGCGCGCGGCCTGAACTGGAAGCACTGGACGGCGATCATCGTCGTCCTGGCGCTGTGCTGCGGCGGGGTGTTCCTGATGAACTCGAACTTCTCGAACCCCACCGGGACGATCCGCGACCACTACGACCGGGCGTCGAGCCTCGACGAGGGCGGCGGCAAGGCGTACACGTCGAGCCTGTCCCCCGCGACCGTGGCCGACCAGATCGACGACGACGCCGAGGCCGTCGAGGAGCGCTCCTCCGGCGGCACCTACTACCTCCAGTACACCAAGCACATCGTCGCCGTGTCCCCCTACCGCGGCGGCTCGAAGATCCTGGTGCACGACTACCGGTCCGGCTACAACCACTACTCGTCGGTGTTCCTGCTGTGGGGCTGGTCCTCCTCGCCCCCGTCGCCGTTCCGGGGCGGCGGCCCCGGCTCCGGCAAGTAAGCCCAGTCCCGCAGAACCTGAAAGGCACAGCCTCCAATGATCGAAGAGCTCAGCCGCGACGTCCTCAACCCGCTGGTCGGCGCCGTCGCCTACAGCGTCGTGGGGATCGTCCTCATGGTGCTCGGTTACCTGGTCACCGACTGGCTCACCCCCGGGAAGCTCGGCGAGCTGATCTGGACCGAGCGGAACAAGAACGCCGCGATCCTGCTCACCTCGAACGTCCTGGGCGTCGGCCTCATCGTCGTCGGCGCGATCTGGGCCTCCGAGGGCGGCGTCATCCGCGGCGTCATCTCCACGTTCGTGTACGGCGTGATCGGCTTGGGCGCCATGGCGATCGCGTTCCTCATCCTCGACCTGCTCACGCCGGGCAAGCTCGGCGACATCCTCACCGAGGACGAGCTCCAGCCGGCCGTGTGGGTCAACGCGGCGATGCACGTGGCCCTCGGCGGGGTCATCGCGATGGCGCTGTCGTGAAAAAAGCACAGTCTTGATGGCTGCGGCCGACACCACCCCTCAGACGACGTTGAGCGCGCGCCGGGTCCGCCTGGCGCGCTTCGGCCTGCTCGCGACCGCGTTCGCGGTCTCCGCGTGCGGCCTCGTGTACGAACTCGCGCTCATCACCTTGGGCGCCTACCTGGTCGGCAACACCGCCAAGCAGGCCTCGATCGTCCTGGCGATCATGGTCTTCGCGATGGGCCTGGGCGCCTTGGCGGCGAAGCCCCTGCGGCGCTGGCCGGCCTTGTCGTTCGCGGCGGTGGAGCTCGCTCTGGCGCTGCTGGGCGGGTTCTCGGTGATGCTGCTGTACGCGGCGTTCGCGTGGACGAACCTGTACTCGCTGCCCCTGGTGGCGGTCGCGGCGGCGATCGGCCTCCTCATCGGCGCCGAGATCCCCCTGCTCATGGAACTGCTGCAACGCATCCGCGAACAGGCCGCGGGCGCGGCCGTGGCGGACCTGAACGCGGCGGACTACCTCGGCGGGCTCATCGGCGGCCTGGCTTTCCCGTTCATCCTGCTGCCGTTCTTCGGCCAGATCCAGGGCGCGCTCCTGGTGGGCGCGGTGAACGCCGTTGCCGGTGTTCTATTGGTGTTCCTGCTGTTCCGAGACGACCTCTCGAAGATGGCGAAGCAGCTGCTAGCCCTCGTTGCCGCACTGGCCGCCCTCCTCCTCGTTGCCGCCTTTGTGTACACGGACAAGTTCGAAACGGATGCGCGCCAAGCGCTCTACGCGGCGCCGATCGTGTACACCGAGGACACGCAGTACCAGCAGATCGTCATGACCGAGTCCGCGTCGCCGTTCGGCGACCAGGACCTGCGCCTCTACCTCAACGGCGACCTGCAATTCTCCTCAGTGGACGAATACCGGTACCACGAGGCGCTGGTCCACCCGGCAATGAACGGCTCCAGGAAAAACGTGCTGGTGCTAGGAGGCGGAGACGGCCTGGCGGTAAGGGAAATCCTCCGCTACCCAGACGTAGAAACAGTCACGCTAGTAGACCTAGACGGAGCCGTGACCGACCTAGCAAGAAACTTCGATGACCTAGTAGAGCTGAACGAAGACTCCCTAGACGACCCCAGGGTCACCGTAGTCAACGAAGACGCCTTCACCTGGCTGCGCCAGCAAACCGGCCAGTGGGACGCGATCATCGTCGACATGCCCGACCCCGACGCCACCGAGACCGCGAAGCTCTACTCGACCGAGTTCTACGGCCTCGCCGGCGACCACCTCAGCGAGCACGGCCGCATGGTCGTCCAGGGCGGCTCCCCCTACTTCGCCCCCAAGACCTACTGGACCATCAGCGCCACCCTCCAGGCCGCCGACTACGACCCGACCCCCTACTGGGTCTCCGTCCCCTCCTTCGGCGACTGGGGCTACCTCATCGTCCAAGCCGACGGCCAAGCCCCCGACCTCGGCCTCGACACCTCCGTCGGCCCCTTCCAGTCCCTCACCCCCGAACTCCTCGAAGCCGCCCAGGTCTTCCCACCCGACCGCGCCGAAATGGACATGCCCCCGTCCACCCTCATGCACCCGGTCATCCTCGAACTCGTCGAATCCGAATGGCAGAACTACTGAGCCGAGGTTGAAAGCGGGGCGGCGGACTCCACCCAGTCCGCCGCCCCGGTTCCCTCTCACGCGGTCGAGCTGCCGCGCGGGTGGCGACCGATGCCGCTCACCTCTCGGGATTCTTGATGGTCTTCGCGGCCCCGGCCAGGATCCAGTCGCACCAGTCATCGCCTCGCCAGGCGCCGAACCACTCGGGGACGGCCTCGGGTTCGTCGACGAAGCGGCAGATCTCGCGCGGGCCGGCGCCGTCGTTGCACTCGATGCGGTACTCGGGCGGGTTCAGCGGGTGCCCACCCTGATCCGGGCCGACCCGGAACACGGTGAACACCGCTGGGCCCCTGTGGAAGTCGCCGAGCCAGCCGTCGTCGATCGGGTGCGGATCAGCCATTGCAGAACCGCGCCTTCGGCTCGGTGAGAAGGCTTCCGTTGTCGAAGACGTGGAAGGCACAGTTCTTCGCCCACTCGCGCCACTCGATCGACCGGTTCCGCCACTCATCGCCCCAAGTCGTGTGGAGGAAGCCGGAGTTCAACCCGGAGACGATCACGACGATGTCCGCCCGGTTCCCATCGGCCGCAACCTGGAACGAGTCCGGCGCCTCCGGAGTGGTCGCATAGACCCAGAACTCGTGGCTGCCATCGGTGAATCCCCCGCGCGCCAATGGGTCGGATTTCCGACTCTGCGCCTGCCCCATCGCTTTCCCCTCTCCTCGGAACGTCTCGCGATGAGTCGACAGTAGGGCGCGATCGAGGCCGATTCAATAGCAAAACCGCTGGTCAGGGCGTGGCAATAGGACCGTGTCCTGGCGCCGTGGCGCCATGCTGTGGCGCTGGGAGTATGCCCACACGCCACACGCCAGACGCCACATCGAACTCACGGCCGGTTGGGGTTGCGAAATTGGTAACCGTTGCTTTACTGAACAAATGCCGAACGAAGCATCACGACAGACCCCTATGAGGCGCAAGCTCATCGGACGAAAGCTCAAGGTCGCAAGGCTTGCCGCGACGAAGCCGCTGCCGCTCCGGCATCCGGACATCGTGGACGCGGTGGGCTCCACCCGGACCGCGCAGCGACTCGAAGACGGAGAGGCCACCCTGCTCACCTACCCGGTGATCGGCACGCTGTGCGATCTCTACGGAATCTCGGCCGAGGAGAAATTCGAACTCCAGCGCCTCTGGCGGCTCGGCGGGGCGACCACCTGGACGCAGCCGAGAGGTCGGAGCGTCTTCGGATTCGACGCCTTCCGCGAACTCCAATCCCACGCGAGCGTGGTCCACCAGTACGAGTCGACTTTCGTTCCGGGCCAGATCCAGTCCGAAAGCCACATGCGGATGCTCTTCGGCAGCAATCCCACGCTCAGCGCGGCGGAGGCTGAGGAAGAAGTTCAGATCAGGCTGCGCGGTCAACAGTCCTTCTGGGAGGGCACCCACCCCAACCATCACTTCCTCATGAGCGAGGCAGTCCTGCGGTTCGGCTGTGATGCCGAGCAGATCAACCGCCTCATCGAGGCGGACTCGCTCGACCATGCCACGGTGCGGTACCTCCCGTTCGCTGGTGGCCCGCCCCACCACATGCACCTGCCGTTCATTCTGCTGTCCTTCCCCGCCGAAAACGACCCGGATATTGTGTTCGTCGAGGCGCAGAACGGCTACCTATACTTCGAGGAGGCGGAGTCCGTGGAGTACTACAGCAGCGGACTCGAATCAGTGGCAGACCAGGCCAGGTCGATTAAGGAGTTCAAACTATGAGCCATGCCGGGTGGCGCAAGTCCAGTAGGAGCAGCAGCTCGCAGGATTCAGCCTGCGTCGAAGCTCGACCCGCTTCCTCCGGTTTCCAGGTGCGGGACTCGAAGCTCGGCGATGTCTCCCCGATCTTCGATCTGGAGTCACGCGACTTCAACGGCCTCCTCCGAGCCGCAGGGCGCGACTGAACCTCAAATACAGCTCATTGCACGGCCACCGCTGAACCTGGTTCAGCGGTGGCCGTGTCCGTTGTCCCGGCCGGACTACGATCGGTCCATGCCCGCTGAGATCCAGACGCTCGGAAGCCTGCTGCGCACCTGGCGCGAGCGGGTGCATCCGCAGGACGTGGGCCTCGCCGACAGTGGCCGGCGCCGTGCGAAGGGCCTGCGCCGTGAGGAGCTGGCCTCGCTCGCCGGGGTCAGCTCCGACTACGTCGTGCGGCTCGAACAGGGCCGGTTCCGGACCCCGTCGACGCAGGTCGTCGCCGCGCTCGCGCGGGCGCTGCGGCTGACCGGGAGCGAGACCGACCTGCTGTTCCGCTCGGCGGGCCAGCTGCCGCCCGGGCCGACCACGATCGCCGACCGGGTTCCGCCTGCGGCGCAGCGCATCGTCTCCCGCCTTGCCGACCACCCGATGGCCGTTTTCACCGCCGACTGGACGCTGCTGTACGCGACGCGGCTGCTGTGCGACCTGTTCGACCTGCCGTCGCCGGAGGAGGCGATCGGCGAGAACCTGATCGTGCGGACCTTCGTCGACGAGATCACCTCCAAGGTCGCCACGCCCGAGGGCGGCGACGGGGTGTTCGAGCGGGCGCTCGTCGCCGACCTGCGGCTCTCGGCGACCGAGCTCGGTGAGGACCCGGTGTTCCAGTCGCTCGTCACGACCGTGCGGGCCAAGAGCGCCCGCTTCGCCGAGCTGTGGGACGAGGGCGCCGCGGCCCCGCACCTGAGCATGGTCAAGACCGTGCACCACCCGCTCGTCGGCGACCTGGTCATCGACTGCGACGCGCTCATGGTCGTCGACTCCAATGTCAGGATCATCGTCTGCACCGCGGCGCCGGGAAGCCCCGACGCCGACAAGCTCGACCGCCTGCGCGCCGGTTCCTTAGTGAGCCTTCGATCCCGGTCGGGTGTTTCGGGGTAGGCCGCCATCCCGGAGGCCAACCGCCGAGACCAGCACACCACCCCACCTCGATCAATGACTCCTTAGGGGACAGTGCAGCTCGCACCAGGGGCCGTGCCTCCAGTCAGGGTGTTCGGGAAGCAGACGTCGATCGGGGGCAACGGCATTCCGGACATGATCGGGATGACCGTGACCCGGATGCCAGTCAGGTAAGGCGGTCTGACGATGCCCTCGTCGTCGGGCTCCTCGTTCGAGTCGCCCAGGAAGTACGGGGTCGCGATGTAGATCGCGTGGTGCTCGTCGTTGATCGAGTCCCTGACCTCCTGTTCGAACGGGTTCATGTACGCGTTGTTCGTCGACGGGTGGTAGCAGGTCACGAGGTTCTCGGTGTTCCCGTTGCCGCCGAGCTGTCGCGCGAGCAGGTGGCAGGCGGCGAAGAGGAACTGCTTCCCGACCCTGAGCTGGAGGTTGGGCCAGTCCCAGGGCTTCTCGCTGCCCGGATACTGGCCGTTCGTCAGCTTGCCGCAGAGGTACCTCGCCGCGCCCGACGCCACGTTGCCGCCCAGGTTCAGCGAGTGGCTCCCGTACTGCTCGTAGTGCTCCGGGCCGTACGTCGGCGCCGGGGGCTTGCACTTGTTGTTCTCCTCGCGGATCGGGGTGATCCCCGTGACCTCGCCGCCCTCCAAGGTGATCGCCCCCGCGCCTGCCAGGCCCTGGAGGATCGACTCGTCGACGTCGAGTCCGTTGAGCAGCTCCAGTTGCGCCTGCTCCATCTCGGTCGGAGTCGCCGCGCACAGCGTCGCCGCCGGCCATTCCATCACCTCGGTCCCGCTGCCGACGGCCACCTGGTCGAACGACGGCCCCCCGGCGCACATCGTGCTCCCCGGCAGGATCTCCTGGAGCTGCCGCGCCGTGCTCAGGCCCGACGGGCTCGGGATCGTCGTCGGGCTCGGGTTGACCCGGATTCGCGCGGTGCACTCGGCCCGGTAGTCGGCGGCGGGGCCGCTCGGGTCGTTCAGCGACTCGGCGGCGGCCACGGCCGCGCTCGGGACGTCGCCGTCGAGCGCCCGCGTCACCTGCGTGCACTCCAGCGAGTCGGGGCTCTGGGTGATCACGAGCGAATCGGTGCCGCCGTCGGGGCGCGGGGACGGAATGAGCGTGACCGTCGGCTGCGAGGGCAGCGTCAGCGCGTCGATCGCGGCCTGGACTCCCGCCTGGAAGTCCAGCACAGTGTCGGGATCGGTGCTGGTCAGGCCCTGCGCCACCGCGTCCCAGCCGTTGAAGCGGTCACCCGCCGAGGCGAGGCTCTCCAGGAGCGGCACGTCCGAGTACTCGCCGGCCTGCGGATCCGCCTCGGTGGCCGTGTCCGCCGCGTCGAGGACCGTCTCCCCTTCCGTGCCCGAGTCGGCCATGCGGGACAACGCGTCCACCAGCCCGGTCGCCAAGTTCGGGTCCACTTTGCTCAGTGCCTGGTCGAGTCGCGGCTGCTTCTCCTGGCCGCCCAGTTTCTCGACGAGGCTCCGGTACCGCTCGGGGTTCGAGCCGTGCAGCTCCGGTGAGTACACGATCAGCGAGTACAGGACCATGATGCTCGACGTCTGCCCAGGTGCGGGTGTCGGCGCGGGGTTGCCGAAGCTCATCGTGCCCGTCGACGCCGAGCCGCCGGGCGCGATCGTGCCGAGCGACGTGGTCACCGGGGGCATCCCGGGGGACACGCTGGCCGTGACGGTCGCGCTGCCCGGCCCGGTCCCGTTGTTGGACACCGTGCCCGACCACGAGCAGGTCGGTGTCGAGCAGGTGCCGGCGTTGATCGTCGCCTGGAAACTCGGCCAGAGCGGCACGACCTCGCTCTGCTGGATCGGGGGCTCGGCCGCCTCGCCGTCGGCGGTGGCCGCGGGGTCGGTCGCCTCCTCGGCCACCGTCTCGGCCGCCTCCGCGGGGGCGGGCGCCGGGCCGCCCAGGGTTCCCGTGCCCGAGCCTCCTTGCACGAACACGGGTTCGGTGGAGACGGTGGAGTGGCGGGTCGAGGGGGCCGACGCGTGGCCGAGGCTCGCGCCCCCGGTCAGGTCGTCGCCGATCGGACCTGTGAGCGAGACCGTCTCCGACGGGAGGTCGGTCGTGCGCACCAGCGTCCACTCCTCCCATTCGATCGCCACCAGGCCCGCGCCCAGGTCGGTGTCGAGGACTCGGCCCTCGGTGTTGACCGTGCGGATGCGGTCCGCGAGGGCGTCGGGGGTGAGCGACCCCGCCACGTCGAGCGGGAACGCGATCCCCGGATCGGTCGCCACCCACTTCCCCGCCAGCGCGCCCGCCTGCTCCGGCGCTCTTCTCCCCCACCAGCTCTGGTCGCCGAGGACGGTCTCACCCTCGGGGGTCGCCCGGTATTCGGCCGCGCCGCCGAGCGCGTCAGTGATGGTCCCGGAGGCGTAGCCGTCCTCGGTGACGGTCATCGCGCCGTTCGCGGTCGAGCCGTCGGCGAGGGTGTAGCTGTACACGAAGTCCACTGCGGGCGCTTCGGCGATCGCCGCGCCCGGGTCGGCCAGGATCAGCCCCTTCGAGGGCTTCGACGCATCGATGTAGACGATCGTGACCGCGGCGAGCACCGAGGCGACCGTGACGGCGAGAGCCACGACCCAGCCCCAGGGAACCGGCTGACGTGGCCGCGGCGCGGGGATCGGATGGGGCCATTGGTAGGGGCCCTGGGGGCGGTAGACCATCGTGAATCCTTCCACTGCAAGGGGGCAATGGGAGCACTGTCGCCGCGGTCGTCATTCTTCGGTCATCTGTGGATCATCACGTGGAGAGGGGCAGAGATCCCTAAGGAATCGGCGCGACCTTGTCGAGGCGCGCCAGGTCCTCCGCGTCGAGCGCGATCGAGGCGACCGCGAGGTTCTCGTCAAGGTGCGCAATCGAACCGGTCCCCGGGATCAGCAGCATCCGCTCGTATCGCGCGAGCAGCCACGCCAGCGCGACCTGAGACGCGGTGACCCCGTGCTTGCGGGCCACGAAGTTCACGTGCTCGTCGGCCGCAAGGCGTTTCGGGCCGCCCATGAAGGCCGAGCCGAGCGGGAAGAACGGCACGAACGCGATCCCGCGCTCCCGACACAAGTCCACAATGGCCTCATCGGTGCGGTCGATGACGCTGTAGGCGTTCTGCACGCATGCGACGTCCACGAGGTCGATGGCCGACTTCACGGTCTCCAGGGTGACGCTGGAGATGCCGATCATGTCGATCTTGCCTTCGTCGCGGAGTTCGGTGAGCGCGCCGAGCTGGTCTTCGAGCGCGGGATGGGCGGCCTCGGGGTGGTCGCGTTCGAAGCGGCGCAGGTTGACCAAGTCGAGGCGCTCGACCCGCAGGGAGCGGAGGTTCTCCTCCACCTGCCGCTTGAGCGAGTCGGGCTCCCCGCTGGGCACCCAGCCGCCGTGCTCGTCGCGGGCCCCGCCGACCTTGGTGGCCAGGACCAGGCCCTCGGGATAGGGGTGGAGGGCCTCGCGGATGAGGTCGTTGACGACGTCGGGGCCGTAGATCTGCGCGGTGTCGATGTGGTCGACCCCGGCCGCGACCGCATGGCGCAGCACGGCTTTGGCGTTCTCGGGATCGGCGGGCGGCCCGAACACGTTGGGCCCGGCGAGCTGCATCGCCCCGTACCCGATCCGGTTGACGGTGGCGTGCCCGAGATTGGTGGAAATGCTCATGCCCGCAACGCTAAACCGCTTTAAGCAGGCCTTCCAGAGAAGGCTTTTCGTGGGAACGGAGTTCCCACCCAGCACAGACGGCCCGGCCTCGCTATCCTGGAGGCGCCCCCGCCCCTCGCTCCCCCTGGAGACGCGATGCCGTCCGTCGAAGGTCCTCGCAACATCCGTGTCGGTTACTCCCGCAAGGCGTCTGCGCTCATGATAGTGATGGGGTTCGTCCTCATGGTCTGCGCGGCGATCTCCCTGTTCACGCCGTTCATCCCGGTCCTGGTGCCGATCGGCCTGACCGGTCTGGCGCTCCTGGGCGGCGGCCTGCGGTCGTTCTTCCGGCCGCGCTACCTCTACAGCCCCGAGACGGGCGGGCTGACGGTCTTCATGGCATTCGGCCCGAGCAGCAAGGGCACGCCCGGCCCGAAGGGCGAGCGCGTGTACTACGACGGGCGGCGGATCTACCGCGAATCGCCGGACGGCGAACGCCACCGCGTTAGCATGGTCGGCACCGACCGCCGCGACATCGCCCGCCTCGTCCAGGCACTCCCGCCCGAGCAGGGCCCGGCGATCACCGACCGCTGACACCGACTGGAGCCCGAATGCAGCCCGGCACGCAGGACCACCGGATCAAGGTGCGGCACAAGCCGTTCCTGCCCTCGGTGGTCGTCGCCTGCGGGCTGCTGGTCATCGTCGGCGGAACGGTCCTGGTGTTCGGCCTGTCGAACCCGGCTTCGATCGGGTTCCTGGTCAGTGGCGCGATCCTGGTGACCCTCGGCGGGCTCCAGCTCGCGAAGCCGTACTGCGTCTACGACCCCGCGACCGGCGAGCTGCGCCTGATCGACGTCTTCGGCTTCAAGGACCGCGTCCACGGCGCCCCGGTCGGTGAACGCCTCTACTTCAACGGCCGCAACATCATCCGAGCCCTCCCGAATGGCGCGCAGGTCCCGGTCAAGACCTGGCCTGGCAACCGCGCCGACCTGGCGCACGTCATCGCCGCGCTCCCCCAGTACCGGGCGGGCTAGCCGAAAGGCCCACCGCGGGCGGGCCGGACCCGTCTTTCGACCGATGTGGAGGCCGGGGCGGTCGCGCAGGATGAGGCCATGCCTGCGAACACCTCTCAAATCGCCTCGCCCCCAACGACTCCGACCGCCAGGGCCCGCATCGATGCCCTCGACGTGGTGCGCGGATTCGCGCTCTGCGGAATCCTCGTGGTGAACATTCCGCCGATCGCGAGCATCGGCGGGCCCGTGACGACCGGCCTGTCGGGGTCGTCCGAGGACTGGCTGGGGCTGTTGACAGTCCACCGGTTCTTCCCGATCTTCTCGCTGCTGTTCGGGATCGGCTTCGCGCTCCAGATGCGTTCTGCCGCAGGCCGGGTCCCGCGTCCGCGGCTGGTGCTGGCGCGGCGACTGCTCGTGCTGCTCGGCATCGGCGTGCTGCACTTCCTGGTGTGGCCCGGCGACATCCTGACCACGTACGCCGTGGTCGGCCTGGCGGTCCTGCTGCCGGCGACGTGGCTGCCGCGCTGGGCCGGGGCCGGGCTCGCGGCGGCGCTGATCGCGACCTCTCTGGTCCTCGGCGGCGACCGGCTCGTGCTCGTTGCGGGGTTGTTCCTGCTGGGTGCCGCCCTGGTGCGGTACGGGGTCGTCGACCGGATCGAGCGGTCGACACGGGTGCCGCTGGTGCTGGGACTGGTCCTCACGGCCGTCGCGGCGCCGCTGGTCTGGGCGCAGGTCGACGCCGACCTGGGCGACGTGCTGTTCGGCCGCGTCGTGAACGCGGCCGGGCTGCTGCTCGCCGGCGTCTACATCTGCGCGGTGCTGGTCCTGCTGCGCACGCCGCTGCGGACCGTCCTCCACACCGCCTTCGCCCCGCTGGGCCGGATGGCGCTCACGAACTATCTCACGGCGACCCTGCTCGTCGGCGCGATCGGCCTCGCGATCGGCGGCTCGCCGCACGACTGGCCCGCAGCGCAAGTGCTGCTGATCGCCGCCGCCGTCCTCATCGTCCAGTGGCTGTGGTCGACGCTCTGGCTGCGCCGCTTCCGCTTCGGCCCCGTCGAATGGCTCTGGCGCTGGGCGACCTGGGCCCGCCGCCCGGCCCTGCGCCGCAGTTGAAAAAGGACCGGGCCCGAGCGGGTGCGGCTCGGGCCCGGGGTCTTTGCGCGGATCTACTTGGCGCCGAGGACGGTCTCCTCGCCGACGGCGATCTCCTCGATGAGGTCGACGGTCTCGCGCAGGCGCACCGGCGTCAGGAACAGCGCGGCGATGAAGCCCGCGGCCGCGATGCACGCGGAGATCAGGAACAGGTGGCCGGTCGCGTCGCCGTAGGAGGCGCGCACGATCTCGGCGATCGGCTCGGGCATCGCGTCCAAGTCGAGGCTGGAGCTCGAAGCGCCCGCCGCGCCCGCGTCGATCCCGATGGCCGCCAGGCCTTCGCGGATCTTGTCGGCGACCTGGTTCGCGAGGACCGCGCCCAGGACCGAGACGCCGATCGTGCCGCCCAGGGAGCGGAAGAACGTGATCGCGCCCGAGGCCGCGCCGAGTTCGCGCAGCGGCACCGAGTTCTGGACGACCAGGACCAGGTTCTGCATCGACATGCCCACACCGACGCCGACCGCGAACATCCCGAAGCCCATGAACACCAGGGACGTCTCGTGGTCGATGGTCGCGAGCATCGCGAATCCGGCCGTCAGGACCAGCGTCCCTGTGATGATGTACGGCTTGACGCTCCCCGACTTCGAGACCATGCGCCCCGCGACCGCCGAGGCCACGAGCACGCCGAACATCATCGGGATCGTCAGCAGGCCCGCCTCGGTCGGCGAGAAGCCGCGCGAGATCTGGAAGTACTGGCCGAGGAACACCGACCCGCCGAACATGGCCATGCCGACCGCGAGGCTCGCCACGGTGGCGAGGGCCGGGTCGCGGCGCTTGAGGACGTGCAGCGGGACCACCGGCTGGCTGACGCGGGTCTCCACGAGCGCCGCCGCGGCGAGGATGACCACCGCGCCGCCGGCCATGGCGAGGGTCTGCCAGGAGATCCAGTCGAAATCGTCGCCGACGAACGTGACCCACAGCAGCAGCAGGCTGACGCCGGCTGCGATGAGGACCGCGCCGAGGTAGTCGACCTTCGTGTCGGTCTTCTTCGTCTCGTCCAGGTGCAGCGTGCGCGTGAGCATCGCGAAGGCGATCACCGTGATCGGGACGGCGAGGAAGAAGCACCACTGCCAGCCGAGCCAGTCCGCGTCGGTGATCGCGCCGCCCAGGAGCGGGCCGCCGACGGTGGAGACGGCCATGACGCCGCCGAGGTAGCCGTTGTACCGGCCGCGCTCCTTCGGGCTGACCATCGCGCCGATGATGACCTGCACGAGGACCTGGAGGGCGCCCATGCCGAGGCCCTGGACGGCGCGGAGGGCGATGAGCTGCTCGGTGTTCTGCACGAGGCCGCACGCGAGCGACGCGGCGGCGAAGATCACGATGGCGATCTGGAGCAGGCGCTTCTTGTCGAACAGGTCGGCGAGCTTGCCCCACACGGGCGTCGAGGCGGTGCTCGCGAGGAGGGTGGCGGTGACGACCCAGGTGTACTGGGACTGGCTGCCTCCCAGGTCGCCCACGATCTGCGGGAGGGCGACGGAGACGACGGTCGACGAGACCATCGCGGCGAACAGGACCATCAGCAGGCCGGAGAGGGCCCGGAGGACCTCCCGGTGCGTCATGGGCGCCTGCGCCGGGGCGTCGGATACGGCGGTCAAAGGACGGCCTCCTATGGTGTTTCGGGAGGAAGGGACGCAGGGCTCGACGGCCCGGCGGCCCGGTTCGCGGTGGTTTCCGGGGGACGCGAGGTTAGTGAACGGCGCGTCTCTTATTTCAAGCTAGCATTTAGTGAACGCAACGTTCACTATCGAAAGGATCATGGTGACCGAGTCCACACCGGGCCGCCGGCGCGGCGACGACCTGGAACACGCCATCTTCGACGCCGCGCTCGCCGAGCTCGCCGAGGTCGGCTACGCCAACGTCCGCATGGAGGCCGTCGCTGCCCGCGCCAAGGCGGGCAAGGCGTCCCTCTACAAGCGCTGGCCCGACCGCGCCCGCCTCATCCAGGCCGCCGCCCGCTACAAGGCCACCGAGGTCGAGCCCGCCTTCGAACCCAGCGGCGACCTCCGCGGCGACCTCCTCAAGGTCATGAAGCACATCGCGGCCCAGCAGTCCACGCCCTTCGGCGAGGCGATCCGCGGCTGGATCGGCGAACTGCGCAGCACCCCCGCCGAGCTCACCGAGGAGCTGCGCACGAAGATCGAGACGCCGCGCATAAGAATCTTCGCGAAGATCTACGAGGACGGCATCGCCCGCGGCACCGTCAAGCCCGAGGCGCTCAACCCGCGCGTGGTGAACCTGGCGCCCACCTTGATCACCCACTACTTCCTGACGCGCGCCGAGTCGCCGCCCGACGAGGTCATCGAGGAGTTCCTGGACCAGATCGTGATGCCCCTGATCAGCGCTTAGGCGATCGACGCGGCGGCGGCGCGAAGCGCCGCGATCTCCGCTGCGGAGGACTCGCGGGCGATGACGGCGATGTCGCAGATGAACACCCGCTTGGAGGCGGGGAATGCGGCGGCAACCCGTGAGGGCTCCTCCAACAGCGCCGTGTAGATCTCAATCCCCTTGGCGTAGAACAAGTCCACGAGCACCAACTGACCGTCGGCCCGCCGCATGACATTGCCGGGATTCCGGTCGAGCCCGCCCCAGAACGGAATGGAACGCGAAGCCTCAGCGTCCAGTCGCTCGGCTTCAGCCCTCACGGAGGCGATCGGATCACCGGCCTCGGCAGCGTCCCACCTGGCGACGATCGCCGCCTGATTCTCATCGGAGGCAGGCAGCAGCGACTCCATGACGGTGACCCGCCCACCCCCGGAAAGCTCGGTGTCGAACTCGATCCGGGGCAGCATGGAATGCCAGGGCAGGGCCCGGCACAGCTCAACGAAAACCCCATAGCCGGGCTCGAAAGCGCAGACACGCGCCACGGACAGCCCATCCGGAGATCGCCAAACATGGGCCCAATCCCCTATGCCGCAAACACTCCACCCGTCGGCAAGCAGTAGTGCTGCAACAGCCCGATGATCCAACTCGTGAGAGAACTCCACGCCGAGGAGCATAAACACCAGGCACCCCCGGAGGACACCAGTTTTCGGCGTCGCTGTCATACCCGGCGAATACACTCGCCCCACCATCGACCCCCGAAGGAGCAGCGCATGGGCGCTTGGGATTACGGACCGTTCGACAACGACGGCTCATGGGACTGCATCGCCGCCCTCACCGACGACGCCGACGCCAACACCGAGCGGCTCGAAGCCGCCCTGCTCGAAGTCCTCGTCACCCTCGACTACATCGAGAACCCCGAGGCCCAAGCCGCCGTCGGTGCCGCAACCCTGGTCGCCATCCACCTCGGCGCCCCCTCCCCCAGCGAACGCGTCACCGAACTCCTCGACGCCCACCCCTTCGACGCCGCCTACCTCCGCGACACCGCCCGCCGCACCCTCAAACGCGTCACCGAAAACCCCCGCGACAACGAATGGCACGCCCTCTGGCTCGAATCAGGAGCCCTCGAAAAAGCCCTCGCCCTCATGACCCCCTACAAAGAAGCCCTCGAAGCCTCCGACTCTTCCGAAGCGGCCTGAGCGGTTTATTCGAGGGTCCAAACGCAGTCGCCGCTGAACTCGACACCGGTATCCGAGTCAGCGATCTCGATGCGGCCCTGAGCGCCGCCGTCGATGTTGTCATTGGCGATGATGTCATCGAGGTCAAGGCTGAACCCGTCGAGTCGGGCCACATAACAGCTGTCGAGGATGCCGTCGCCCGGCGCCTGCGTCGTGTACGTGCCGGGCTGGATCTCCGTGCCGACCTCCCAGATACCGGCGCCGATCTCCTCACTCGGAGGGGCGAGCGTCTCCTCGGTCGCGGGCACCCATTCGCAGCCGCCGGAGAACTCCACTCCGGCATCGTCGTCGGCGATGGTAATCCGGCCTCGCGCATCCGAGTCGAGGTTCGTGTTGGAGATGATGTCGTCGAGCTCGCCGCTGAACCCGGCGAGCCGGGCGACGTAGCATCCGAAGCTGTTGTCGGCCCAGGTCACGTACGTGCCCGGTTCGATTTCGGCACCGACCTCCCACTGGCCGTCGCCGATCCCGGCGGGCTCTTCGACTTCTTCTTCCTCTGCGGGAGCCGCATCCCCCTCGCCTGCTTCGGCTTCGTCCTCGGCGGCGGCGCGCTCGTCTTGGCCCGCCTCGGTGTCGGAGCTCTCGGGCACGTCGAATGACCCGAACGCCACAGCGGCCACCAAACCGACGATGACCGCGGCGATGCCGGTGGCGAGACCCGCGACGGCCGAACTGCGGTTCGTGGCCGCGCCGCGGTTGGCCTTGCCGATGCCGAGGGCGCCGAACACGATCGCGATGATGCCCGCGATGAGCCCGAGGCATCCGAGCACCGGGATCCAGCTGACCGCGAGGCCGGAGATGCCCAGGATCAGCGCGGTCAGGCCCATCCCGTTCGAGGGTCCGACGGGTCCGACCGGTACCGGCGGCGGAGGCTGGTAGTAGGTCGGGGGCGGCGGGTACAGGGCCGCCGTCTGCGGCTGGGAGGCGGTGTCGTCAGCCGGAGCCCGATTGATCTCGGGGTCACTGAAGGTGGGATCGCTCATGGAGGGGCAACTCTCAGATCGATTGACGGGCAGGTGACTCAATGTAGCCCCGCCGTTGCGGGCTCGAAAGTCCTTGTCCCCAATGGCAGCCGAACGGCCGCCAGGTCCGACCAACCAGACGACCGCGAAGGGCCGGAAGCGCATTGAGCTTCCGGCCCTTCGGGTGGTCCTAGCCCTTGACGCAGATGACCTGGCGGAGGCGGGCGGTGATCTCCACAAGGTCTGACTGGGCGGCCATGACTTCGTCGATGTTCTTGTAGGCGCCGGGGATCTCGTCGATGACGCCGGGGTCCTTGCGGCATTCGACGCCCTTGGTCTGGGCGATGAGGTCCTCGGCGGTGAAGCGCTTGCGGGCGGCGCTGCGGCTCATCTTGCGGCCCGCGCCGTGGGAGGCCGACTCGTAGGCGGCGCCGTTGCCGAGGCCGCGGACGATGAAGCTCGACGCGCCCATGGAACCGGGGATGATCCCCATGTCGCCCAGGCCGGCCCGAATGGCGCCCTTGCGGGTCACTAGGAGCTCCTGGCCGTCGTGAGTCTCCTCCGCGACGTAGTTGTGGTGCACGGAGATCTCGGACTCGAAGCGCGCCTTCTGGAACTTCTTCTTCACGACCTGGCGCAGCAGCGCCATCATGACCGCCCGGTTGCGGCGGGCGTACTCCTGGGCCCAGTACAGGTCGCGCCGGTACGCCTCCATCTGGGGCGTGTCGGCGATGAACACCGCGAGGTCCGGGTCCGGCAGATCCGCGTTGTGCGGCAGGCCCCGCGCCTTCTCGATGTGGTGCTGGGCCAGAGCGTTGCCGATGTATCGCGAGCCGGAGTGGAGCATGAGCCACACCTGCCCGTCATCAGATAGGCATACTTCCATAAAATGATTTCCGGAGCCTAGCGTGCCGAGCTGCTTCATCGCCTTCGCCTCGGCCCGGCGCGCCGGAGCCTGTGCGAGGTCGTCGAAGCCGGACCAGAACTCGTGCCAGCCGTGCAGGCCGGTCTTGAGGTGGCCGGTGTCGACCGAGCTCTTGTGCATGGCCTGTCCGACCGGGATCGCGGCCTCGATCGCCGAGCGCAGGCGGCTCAGGTCGTCGGGCAGGTCATCAGCGGTCAGGGACGTCCGCTGGGCGGTCATGCCGCAGCCGATGTCGACGCCGACCGCGGCCGGGGAGACCGCGCCGCGCATGGCGATGACCGAGCCGACCGTGGCGCCGATGCCGTAGTGGACGTCGGGCATGACCGCGACGCCGTGGACCCACGGCAGCTTGGCGATGTTGTACAGCTGGCTCTTCGCCTGGGGTTCGACGGCGTCGACGTCGCCCCACAGGCGGATCGGAGCCGCTTTCGATTCGAGGTCGGTAAAGGACATGGCAGGCTCCTCTCGGAGGGGACACTGTGGACAACTGAGCCGAGTTGCGGGGTCAATGTTCCTATGCCGGAGCATGAAAGATCAACGCAATTAATTCGAGCCGAGCAAGACGCCGACGACGTCGCGCTATTGGAGGGTCTCCACGAGGAGGTCGGTGAGCGCTTTCGCGTACTCGCCGTCCGGGTCGTAGTCGGGGTCGAAGACCGTCAGGTCCATGCCGGCGCAGCGGTCGTCGGAGGCGCACGTGGCGATGATCTGGCTGAGCTCGCCGAGGGAGATCCCGCCGGGGGCGGGCCCGTCGACCGCGGGCATCACGGAGGGGTCGATGACGTCGGCGTCGACGTGGAGCCAGAACGTGGCGACCTCGCCGAGCCGGTCGAGGGCCCATTCGGCGCTGCGGCCGACGCCGCCGGCGCGCAGGGCCGGGACGGTCCGCAGCGAGATCCCCGTGGCCTCCAGCTCGACCCGGTGCGGGTCGTCGGCGCGCAGGCCGAGCATCACCAGGTGGTCGGTGTCCACATAGGGCCGCAGGCCGCCGATGTCGGTGAGGTCGGGCTGGCCGCGCCCGGTCGCCAAAGCGAGCTCCTCGGCCGCGGCGGCGCCGACGTACTGGGAGTTGCCGGGGTGGCGGAAGTCGGAGTGGGCGTCGATGAACACCAGGCCGCGCGGCTTGCGGTCGCGCTCGGTGCGGCGGCGGGCCGCCAGGGCCGGGCCGAGGAGGATCGAGCAGTCGCCGCCGAGGACGAGGGGGAACCGCCGCTCCTGCCACAGGCGCTCGACCCGGTCGGCGAGGCGGCGCGTGTACTCGGCGATGGCCTTGGCCTGGCCGACGCCGTCGCCGGGGCGCCACGCGGACGCGTCGAAGCGCGGCGGGGTCAGGCACCCGGCGTCGAGGGCGTTCAGGCGGCCGACGAGCCGGTGGTCGCGAAGGGCCCCAGGGGCTTTCGCGCAGCCGGGGACGGTGTGCGGGGTGGGCGGCCGGAGGCCGAGGTTGGAGGGCGCGTCGAGGACTGCCACGCGTCTCGTCCGAGTCGCCGGCACCGTTCACCTCCCACCATTACCTGTCCCGCTAGCTTCGCACAGCGAACGCCGCGGCACCAGGTGATCTACCTCCTCCGAAAGGCCGAACCTCCACGGCGACGGGTCGCCGTGGAGGTTCGAGGCCGCTTGGGGCCCTTGCAGATCGGTTGCTAGAAGAGGACGGAGCTGAGCTTGCGGCGGGCCTTGGCCACGGCCGGGTCGTCGGCTCCCGCGACGGTGAACAGTTCGACCAGGCGCTTGCGGACCCGCTCGCGGTCCTCGCCGAAGTTCTTCGCCACCAGCGCGATGAGCCGCGCGTACGCGGCCTCGGCCTGCCCCGACAGGAGCTGGATGTCGGCCGCGGCCAGCGCGGTGTCGATGTTGTCCGGGTCGGCGTCGGCGAGCTCGACCGCGTTGTCGGGGAGCGCCCCGACGCGGCGGAGCATCCGCACCTGCGCGATCCCGGCCTCGGCCTCGCCGGAGGCCGGGTGATTCTTCAGGTACTTGTCGTACGCGGCCTCGGCGGCGTCGAGGTTCCCCTCGACCAGCAGGTTCTCGGCGTTCGCGAGCTCGGGGTCGACCGGCTGCGGGACGTCGATGCCCGCGGCCTGCGTGACGCGGCCGATCCACTGGCGCAGCGCCTGGTCGGACTGCGGGCCCTGGAGCAGGTCGAGCGGGCGGCCCTGCGCGAGCGCGACGACGGCCGGGAGCGCCTGGAGCTGGAGCGCGGCGGCGAGCTGCTGGTTCTGGAGGACGTCGGCGCGGGCGTACACCCACGCGCCGCCGGCCTCGTTCGCGAGCACCTGGAGGGTGTCGCGGACCTGCACGGACTCGGGGACCTGGTCGGCCCAGAAGGCGACGACGACGAGCGCGTCGAGCGAGCGCTCCAGCACCTCGGTCTGCACCGTGGCGTCGGTGACGTCGATCGCGAGGACGCCCGGGCCGCCCGGCGCGCCCTGGGAGGCGGCCTGCTGCTGCGCCTGCGCGGCGGCGGCGAGGGTGCTGAGGTCGACGCCTCCGGAGAATCGTGACGGTACCTGGTCGCTCATGGTGGTGATTGTTCCATTCTCATCGGGGATCGGCGGCGCGGGCGGGGCCCGCTGTGGGCCGTCGGTCACGGCCCGGGTGCACCGGACGGGCCCGGCGTCAGCGGCGCCCGGCGGCCTCGTCGCGGCCCTGGCCGGCGAGCTTGTCGGCGCGCTCGTTGCCGGGGTCGCCGGCGTGGCCCTTGACCCAGCGCCAGTCGACCTCGTGCCGGGCGGCGGCTTCGTCGAGGCGCCGCCACAGGTCGGCGTTCTTGACCGGCTCCTTCTTGGAGTTGACCCAGCCGTTGCGCTTCCAGCCGTGCATCCAGGTCATGATGCCGTTGCGCACGTACGAGGAGTCGGTGTACAGGGTGACCTTCATGGGCCGCTTGAGGGTCTCCAGGGCCTGGATGGCGGCCATGAGCTCCATGCGGTTGTTGGTGGTGGCCTTGTCGGAGCCGTACAGCTCCTTCTCGTGGCCGCCCCACTGGAAGTACACGCCCCATCCGCCGGGGCCGGGGTTGCCGGAGCAGGCCCCGTCGGTGTAGATGACGGCGGTGTCCACGATCTCGTCCGTTTTCGGCATGACCGCCAGCTTATCCCGCCAGCGCCGTCGCGGCCTCGACGCCCAGCAGGACGCCGATCACGAGGAACAGGCCGGAGGAGACGTAGCGGACGACCTTCTCGGGGATGCGCTTGGCGACCCAGGCGCCGGCGAACACGGCGAGGAGGTCGGCGGCGAGCATGCCGAGGGTGCCGCCGATCCACACGCCCCACGGGTCGGAGCTGGAGCCCAGGCCCATCGCGATGATCATGGTCTTGTCGCCGAACTCGGCGAGGAACATGGCGGTGACGACGGTGAGCAGGCCGGTGCGGCGCTCCTTGACGGGGCCCTCGTCGTCGTCCTCGTCCTCGGCGGGGCGCAGGCCCCAGAGGCCGAAGCCGATGAACATGACGGCGGCGGCGAGGCGGATCCAGTCGGTGGGGAGCAGGTTGCCGACGGCGGCGCCGACGCCGACGGAGAGGCCGATGAGCGCGCCGATGGCGATGACGAGTCCGAGGACGACGGTGCGGAGCCGGTACTTGGTGGCGAAGGTGAGGGCCATGAGCTGGCTCTTGTCGCCGAGTTCACCGACGAAGACGGCGCCGAAGGCGACGGCGGCGGCGATGAGCAGTGCTTCCATTGAGGGTGATCCTCCCAGTGTTCAGGCCGGGAGGAGGGGTGGACAGGACCTCGACCCGGCCGTACGGCCTTGGTCGAAGGTCTCGCTCGCCCCGGGGACCGAGGCCGTGCGGCCGGGCCCCGAAAGGCCAGTGTGTCGACCGCAGCGTTGGGAGCTACTCCCCTTCTGCGCTGGCAACTATACGTGAGCGGCGGTCTCCTCCGCGACGGGCGCGGGGTGTGGCGCTCGCCGCGGGAGGCGGCGCATGATGAGCGGCCCGCCGACGGCCATGAACACGGCGAACCCGGCGGGGACGAGGAGCGCGGCCGTCAGGCTCGTGGCCTCGGCGAGGTAGCCGATGGCGGCGGGGCCGGCGAGCAGGCCCGCGGAGCCGGACATGGACATGAGGGCGACGTTCGAGGGCGTCCCGCCGGCTTCGCCGACGGCGCTGAAGCAGACGGGGACCATGACGGCGATGCCGGTGCCGGCGAGGATCCAGCCGGTCCAGGCGAGCGGGAGGCCGCCGGTGGTGCCGGAGGCGAGGACCATCGCATAGCCGGCGACGGCGACGGCGCCGGCCCACAGGAGGGTGCGGCCGTTGCCGAGGCGGGCGCGGATGGGGTCGCCGAGGAGGCGGAAGACGGTCATGGCGACGGCGAAGACCGTGAAGGACAGCGGGGCGAGGGCGGCGTCGGCGTGGACGACGGTGGCGGCGTGGAGGTTCGCCCAGTCCATGGCGCCGGATTCGACGAGGGTGCTGCCGAGGCCGAGGAGGAAGAGCGCGCCGAGGAGGACCGCGCCGATCTTGACGGGAGCCGCGGTGGATCCGCTGCCGCCGCCCTGGGTACCTCTCACGTCTTGACCCGGGGGCGGCAGCAGCGGACGGATGGAGGCCGCCATGAGCGCGGCGCTGACGGCCGCGACGGCGATGAGGATGGCCTGGTTCCCGAAGCCGAGGACGAGGCTGATGGAGGTGACGGCGCCGGCGGCGGCGCTGCCGAGGCTCCACAGGCCGTGGAAGGCGGAGATGATCGGGCGGCCGTAGCGCTGTTCGAGTTCGACGGAGTGGGCGTTGATGCCGACCTCGATGAAGCCGACGCCGACACCGTAGAGGGCGGCGGCCGCGAGGAGCGTCGCGTAATTGGGGGCGAGGGCGGGGGCGATGAGGGCGAGCTGGGTGGCGGGGGCGGTCCACAGCAGGAGGCGGCGCGAGGAGATCCGGTCGGCGATGCGCCCGGCGAGGGCCATCGCGGCGAGGCCGACGAGCTGGATGAGCAGGAGCGCAGTGCCGAGCCGCGCTTCGCCGAGGCCGAGGCGGGCGTCGATGCCGGGGAGGGCGGCGGCCCAGGCGCCCATGACGAAGCCGGAGGTGGCGAAGGCGCCGTGGAGGCCGAGGCGGGCGCGGCGGAGCGCGAGCGGGTCAGACATGGGGGTCCTGGTTCCGGATCGAATTTATGTTCTCGGTGAGAACATAACAGGGTTCCGGGGCGATCGTCAATGGTTATGTTCGGGCCGGGCACAAATTTCGGCGGGCTGGCATAATGCCCCCATGCCGCAGACGATGACGAGCGCCGACCTGAGGACCCTCAACCAGGTCCGCCTCCTGCGCGCCGTCCACGGCGCCGCGGCGCCGTTCACCAGGGCCGAGGCGGCCCGGCTGCTGGGCATCGGCCGCAACACCGCGGCCGCGCTCGTCGGCGAGCTGGAGCAGGCGCGGCTGCTGCACGAGGTCCCGGCCGAGAGCGCCGGGCGCGGGCGGCCGACGACGCTGCTGGTGCCCCATCCCCAAGGGCCCCTGGCGTTCGCGGTGGACTTCCGCGAGGACACGTGGACGCTCGCGTCGGTCGAGCTCGGCGGCGCGGTCACCGAACTCGAAGGCGGCGAACACGACCGGACCCCGCGGGCGTTCGCCGACATCCGCGCGGCGATCGGGCGGCACGAGACCGACCGGCTCGCGATGGTCGGCTTCGCGACGTCGGGGCCCATCCGCGACGGCCGCCGCCTGCACATCTCGCACCTCGGCTGGGACGAGGTGGACCTGGACTCATCTCTCGGCGACGACTGGCCGCCGACCGCCGTCGACAACGACGCGCGCCTCGCCGGCCTCGCAGAGGCCCGCCGGGGCGCGTTGCGCGGCAAGGGGACCGCGATGCACTTCCACATCGACTTCGACATCGGCGGCACGCTCCTCCTCGGCGGCGACGCCCAGCGCGGCGGGCACAACATCGCAGGCGAGTTCGGGCACATGCCGCTCACCGGGTCCACACTGGAGTGCATGTGCGGGGTGCGCGGGTGCTGGAGCCTCGACGTCGGCGCGAACGCGCTCGTGCGCCGCTTCGGCGCCCGCCCCGGCTACGGCGAGGGCCGCGACCTCGCCCGCGAGATCCTCCGCCGCGCCGAAGCCGGCGACCCCGCGGCGTCAGCCGCGGTCGACGCCAACGCCGCGGCCCTC